>JBEKBK010000049.1:0-25859 GCA_050015435.1 Bryobacteraceae bacterium | reverse complement strand
GATCAACGAATGTTTGCATCCCCTAGGATGACCATCCCTGGGGCATTCCAACTATGCCGAATCGTCGACTGCACAGCCCTTGCTGAAGCGCCGCCGCTCACAACATTCGGCATAGTCCGGGATTCGGCATAGCGTCTCTTATGCCGCATGCGGCATAATCGCCGGACCTGCGCCCGTCTGTGCCACTCAGCGGGAGGCGAACTGGAACAGATACAGTTCCTGCTTGGCCACGTCTCGATCCAGACTACGGAACGATACCTCGGCTGCAAGCAACGTATCCGCTCGGCCGTGAATGATCGAATCGGGATCGAGCCGAAGAACGGACAACTTATCGGCAAGCCCTCAACGGAAGGTTAGGCAGCCAAGCGTTATCAAGCTGGGAGCCGCCTATCACGGTCGTCGTAGCAGTATTCTGATTGTTACGTGCGGATCGATCCCAAAGCGGTTATCGGCGGATATCCCGCCTTGATGATCCGGAAGCTTGTACGGAAATTGAACAACATCCAGTACTGGAAAGCCGAAACTGTGCAAGTGATCCTCCGGAACGAACGTAGTGAAGCCGAGGCCATCATCAAGACGTTGGTTGAGGCTGGCCTTGCCGTGGCTGCGCCAATCCGGGTCATGGACGGTTGGGCCACAACTCAGTTCGCGCGGTCCTTCGGGTCCGCGACGGCAGCGAAACCGATCACCCGCAAGACCGCAGATCACGCGTTGTCCCAACTGCTTGAGCGGGTGAATCAGGTCAACACAGAGGCGCGCTTTCTCGCCAAAGTCACGAAACTTGTTGTATTGGGGAGCTACCTTCGAGCCGATGTTGACCGGCTGAGTGATCTTGATATTGCGGTGGAGTTACAGCCGAAAGAGGCGAACTGGGACCGGCTGCGTGAACTGATACTGAAGCGCGTCGAGCAACTTGAAATCGCTGGACGCCGATTCAACTGGATCGAGATCGAATATTGGTGGCACTTGGAGGCTTTCAGGTTTCTCAAGAGCAGAAGCCGCGCGATAAGCCTGATCGACTACACGGCTGAAAAGAAGTTCGTGGACAGTGTGCCGCATCTGGCGCTGCGTTCGGTGGCCTCCGAAGTAACACCAGCAGCAGACAAGGCGAAGGTTCCTGCTCGGCGACGCCGTCGGCCTAGTGACTGCCCGTTCTGAGATCGGCGCTGCCCTGCGGCGAGCTAGGACTGCGGCGCATAGCTCACAACTTTGGATAGTGGAAGGATGGCCGACCATGCATTCCCTATTCATCCAACGCGTTTTCAATAAGAGTGTTACCGGAAGCTCCGGCGCCGTCCCCGGCTTAATGGATTTCGACCGTGCTCATTCCACTGAATGGCTCGCGACAGACTGCTTGGCGTATGCGACACTGGCGGTAATCGTAAGCTCAACCTCCGCGCCGCAATCGGGCTCACTCCAGACTGTCAGCTTTCCTTTCACGAGCGCGGCACGTTCGCGCATACCCGGTAGCCCATGGTGCCCGTCCCAGCTGCCCGTGTCCAGAACCTTCTGGTCAATCCCTTTCCCGTCGTCCCGGATCTCCTATTTGAAGCCGATTCGAATGCGGTATCTTGCGAAGCAAAACAAGACAGCCGAAACCAGATAACGACGACGAGAGAAGGGCACACGGCGAATGTTAGACTGCAGGGTATGAAGAACAGGGTGCGCTTTCCGTCATTTCCGCTGGTCCTGCTGCTGGCCGGTTCTCTGACGTGTGCCGACGCCCAGTGGCTCGTCTATCACGAAAAGGACACTCCGATGAAGGACGGCAAGCCGGACCTCTTCGCAAAGACACCGCGCACGTTCGACGGACACCCCGATCTTTCGGGCGTGTGGGCCGTGGAGAATGCAGCGCCCGGCGAGATCGAGCGCCTCTACGGTGCGGCTGTAGCCAATGGACCGCAGGCGACCGCGGGCGACGAAATCACGTTGATGAACAAGTATTTCCTCAACCTGTTCATCGACTACAAGCGCGGTGAGGAACCGATCCGGCCCGAGTGGAGAGAGCATGAGGCGAAGGTGAGGCAGTCGGGCGCCAACGAACGTTATTCGACGCTGCACTGTCTGCCCTACCCGATGCCAGCCAAGTACTTCAACATTCGCCCGTTCAAGGTGATGCAGACGCCGAAGGAGCTCGGAATCTATTCCGAGATGGACGGCAACTTTCGCTGGATTCACCTCGACGGACGCCCGCTGCCCGTGGACCCGTTCCCGTCATGGCTCGGATATTCGACCGGTCATTGGGACGGCGACACGCTGATTGTCGACTCGAACGGCTACAACGACAAACAGAGTCTGCCGGGCGGCCACCTGCACAGCGAAAAAATCCGCTTTCAGGAGCGTTTTACGCGGGTCGATTTCGGGCACATGGACCTGGAGATCACAGTGGACGATCCGGAGGCGCTGACAAAGCCAGTAACAGTCAAGATCCGGGAGAATCTTCTGCCCGATACCGACACTCTGGAATACATCTGCAATGAGGGCGAGCGGGACGCGGCCAACATAGCGGAGGGGCAGTCCAACCTGAAAAAGGCGGCGGAACCCAAGGAAGCCCCGAAGGAAGACCCGGCCCGCTGACGATGCCTCACTTGATCGCGAACTCCGCCGGTCGATCAATATATCTGAATATCTGAATCCGGTCGCCGGCGGGGTGAACTGGTGCACCGGACCGATAAGGGCACGAGCGACGGCCTAACCTTCCACTAGTCTTCAAACTCGGGTTTCGAACGGAGTCGGGGACCGTCAAAAAGTAGCGGAACGGTGGCTGACGACACTGAGACCTATCCAGTCGTACCAGGTGCCCGTTTTTCGGATAGGCGCTCAGGAACGGCCACTTTTGGCGCGCCGCTGGTCGGTCGGACCACCCCTTCAGCGCACCGGCGTGGAAGGTTAGAAGAGCATCACCCTCAAAACAGCGATCCACCGATCCCTTCGACGCTCAAAGACAAACATATCCTGCCCAGAACTCTGATCCGTTTTGCCATTTTGTACCCAGGTCATCGACCAGTCAAACCCCGCGATAGCCGTATGATCCCAGCTATGGACAAAGTGGTTGGATTCCGCGTAGTCCGTCACATCTGCCTTTTGCATGAAGTCTACGTAGCTTTGAACCACCGGCCCCCGGCCACGAGCAAGCTCCTTCATCCCCGGCCCCTTCATGACGATGTCATCGTCGAAAAACTGATCGAGGACGTCGAAACGCCTGGTGCGCCACGCGTGATTCAAGCTATCTAGGGCTTGCCGAACTTCGTCCATTAGTGGCGACTCCCACAGATAATTCTCTCAAACATCGAGAAAAACGGCGTCGTGTTGAGCAATCAACAGCGCGGCAGCTTGCCGAAGTGATCTTGCGCTTCTGTCCGTGCGACTAACTCCTGTGTCACGGCCTAACCGTCCCCTACTTCTCAGATTCGCAGTTTGGCGTGCCGTCGAAGAGCCGCCAAAAAGACGGGAAGTAGCCGACAATCCATTCTCTATCCTGCCATCCGCTTCAAGAGCATTGAGTTATTGGCCTCGTTACGGAAAGCGGAATTTCGGACGGAATGTTTTCCGCAAGCTGTCGAATCAATCTCCTTTGGGTTATCTGCTCTACTTCTTCAACCCTGCGGTCCAATTCGTCACCACGGTGAGCGGCGGCGACGCCGCGACCGAGCCGCCCGTCGTGTTGATCAGGAAACGATTCCCATCCGCGGTCACGTCATACCCAATCAAGCTCATACTGGAGCTGATCGCCAGATGCGCGTCAAACAGGGCTACGGGCGTCCCGGCTTCAAGTGAGGGTTTGGCCCCCGCGACTGCCTTCACTGGAACGGCCATCATCTTTCCATCCGCGGCCACAAAGAACAGCTCCTTGCCGTCTCCGCGCCAGCGCGGCTGCTCGCCGCCTGCAATCGAAATAGTCGACTCGCCCTCACTAGGTGGAAACGGCCGCACGTACACTTCGCGCCGACCCGACCGGTCCGAGGTGAAGGCCATCAAATGGCTGTCCGGCGAGAGTTGCCCAAACAATTCGTTGAACTCAGTCCGCAGAAACGGGATGGGCTTCCGGTCCGCCGCGGCGCCCTCAGTGGGGAGAACCCAAAGATCGTATTTGGTCTTCGGATCGAGCTCGCAATATACGATGAACCGGCCGTCCCGCGACCACTGAGTCGGAAAGTCGTTAACGCTGTTCGGCAGCAGCAACTCATCCTGCCCGCTTCCGCTGGTGGCTTTTTGGTAGAGATTGTTCGGGCCTTTGCGACTCGAAGTAAAGAAGTAAACAAGATGCGGTCGCCCTTGGGCGACCAAAAGGGCGCGGCGTTGATGGACGGACCGCTGGTGAACCTTGTCTCGGTTCCACGGCTCAGATCCCGCACCCAGAGATCATACCCGGTAGCCACAGCGCGCCGGAATGCAACCGACTTCTCATCCGGGGAAAGCGCAGGCTCCCAGACTGAGCCGGGCGCGCCCACCGGACCCAAGGACTTGCCGGTTCGATCATACCAGGCAATCTGGTTTGCCCCCCGGCGGCCACGCCGGATTCGTAAAGCAGCACGCCGTTCTCTGAGACCGTGACCGGCAAATTAAAACGGTCCGTGTTTGGCGAGATACCGTCGGCCACCGGAAATACATCGCCCGAGAGCTGCGCGCTGGCGACATCGAAAGGCGCGCCCATCAAGGTGCTTTCGCGCACGAACAGGATGTAACCGATGCGGCCGCCGTGCGCGGGCGGCGCGAACACAGCGCTGGACTCCTCGTCCAGCAGTACTCGCCGGTTCTCTTTTCCGTCCAGCGAACCGACATAAATGCCCCTCTGTTGTTCGGTCGTCCCCAGAAGTGCTTCGTAGAGCAAATGGCGGCCATCGGGGAGAAATACCGGATGCTCCAGATTGCCCTGGGTCTTGGTCACGTCAACGGGAACGCCGCCTGCAGCCGCGACCCGCTGGATCGAAATCCCGGCCAAGCCCGGCGAAAACACGATGACGTCATCACGATTCCACGACCCACCGCGAGCCGTCGGCACGTCGCATAGCGATTGCGCGGGACCGCCGCTTGCTGCGATCTTCCTCAGCTTCCCTTGCGCGAAGAATCCGACATAACGGCCATCGGGCGACCAGAATGGATACGTGGCGTCCTCCGTGAACGCCATGGGCTGCGCTTGCAGCGCGTCCATGGGACGCAGCCAGAGCTGGCGTTTCCCGTTCACCTGCGCAGCAATGACGAGAGTGCAGCCGTCGGGAGAAATCGAAAAACTATGAACGGTGCTGCTTTCCGGCGCGGCGACCGTGTAGCGCAGCGTCTGTTCCGGGGCCTCACGAAAGTGAACGAACGCAAGCGCGGCGGCCACCAGCGCAAACAGCGCCGCAACTCCCGACGCCACCCAACCGAGCCGTGACCGCGAGGGCGCGTTTATCGCGGCTGGCGCAGCTTCCGCATCGACCTCTACCAGCTCCATCGCGTCGCCGATGTCGCGCAGGCGTTTCCTCGGGTCTTTCTCCAAGCAGCGCCGCAACAATCGCCGGACTTTAGACAGCACTTGCGTGAAATCCAGTTCCTTCGTCAGCACACTCGCCAGGATGTCGGAAACGGTGTCGCCTTGGAAAAGCTGCGTGCCCGTCAGCAGCTCCCACAGCACTACTCCGAACGCCCAGATATCGGCGCGGCGGTCCACAGTCTGGCCACGCGCCTGTTCTGGGCTCATGTACGCCGCAGTGCCCATGATCATGCCCGCGCTGGTCGGCGACATGCTGAGCGTCACCATGTTGGTGCCAGCCTCGCCATCACTCTGCGAAGGCTGTGTCACCGCGGCGAGGCCGAAGTCCAACACCTTGATCGTGCCATCTGGCGTCAGCATGATATTCGCTGGTTTCAGATCGCGGTGCGTGATTCCTTTTTCGTGGGCCGCATCGAGTGCGCTCGCAATCTGCGCGGCGTACTTCAGCGCGGTATCAAGAGGCACGGGACCCTTGAGCGTGGCGCCCTCCACCAGTTCCATCACCAGGGCTTTGCCGTCGGAGGATTCCTCGACCGTGTAGATCGTGGCGATGTTGTTGTGCTTCAGAGAAGCCAGAACTCTGGCTTCCCGCTCAAAGCGTGCCAGGCGATCTGGATGTTGGGCAAACGCGGCGGGCAGAACCTTGATCGCTACTTCGCGGTCGAGCTTGGTGTCGCGCCCCCGATACACCTCTCCCATCCCGCCGGCCCCCAGCGGTCCAACGATCTCGTAGTTGCCTAAACGCGTCCCGGCGGCCAATGGCATAGGGTGATGACCGATTTTAGACCAAACGAGGCCTTTGCGCCTGGACGACGGCCTACTCGGAAGTTAGGCCTCGACCTCCTCCGCATATTCACCCGGCGTTACACAGAGACCAGCCCTTAGTGATCCCTCAACCGTTCCACTAAATGCACACGGTCGGCGGGTGACAAACCGGAGTTCTCGCGGATGTCTTCCCGCCGCGTGAGCTTGCGGCGATAGCGCGCGAAGTACTCGGTAATGTCGCCGCCGTACTGGAAGCTGTACATGATGTCGTCGAACTCCCTGGTATGCGGCAACCCCAGCGCGTGTCCGGACTCATGCAGGCAGGTCAAATAAACGATGGTGTCGCGCAGCAGAGGATCCTTCGTTCCGCCATCAGCAATACGGACATTGATCTGCGCGCCCTGGCGGCCGCCGACGGAAATCGCCATCGTCTCGCCGTACAGCCCTTGCGACGGAGTCGCCCACACCAGCCGGATCAACCCTTGCGCGCGATCGGTGACGGGAACGAAATGCAGGCGTCCTCCTGAGGCTTCCTGCCACGCCTGAAGTGCCCAGCGCGCCAGGTCGGAATCGGGAGTCACGCAGGAGGTTGTCGGATCGGTGCAAGGTTCAACCCAGTAGGAAGTATCGGCAGCGGGCAAAACACACATCCCGAGCAGCGCGAGGAGGACGAGTCTAATCATCGAGCATCTTTTCGCCAAGCAAGGCTTGAACCATCGATTCAAGGTGCTCCACGCGCCGCGAAAGCTCGTCGATCAACTGGCCTTCGGGATCGGGAAGCTTGCCATGATCGAGAGGATGAAGGTAGGTTTCCCCGCCGTCACCGACCACGCGTCCAGGCACGCCCACCACGGTGGAGTGATCGGGCACCGGCTTGACCACCACGGAACCGGCTCCGACTTTAACGAAATCTCCAATCCGGATATTGCCCAGAATTTTGGCTCCCGTTCCGATGACGACCCCATTCCCAACGGTCGGATGACGCTTGCCGGTGTCCTTACCGGTGCCGCCGAGCGTGACGCCCTGGTAGAGCAGAACGTCATCACCAACCTCGGCCGTCTCACCAATCACGACGCCCATGCCGTGATCGATGAAACACCGCCGTCCGATGGTGGCGCCCGGGTGAATTTCGATTCCAGTGATGGCGCGCGAGAATTGCGAGACGACGCGCGCCGAGGTGAACCAACCGCCGCTATACAGCCGATGCGCCAGCCGGTGCAGCAGGATCGCGTGAAAACCGGGATAGCAGAGCACGATCTCGAGCACGCTTCGAGCTGCGGGATCGCGGCGGAAAACCGTGTCAATTTGCTCCCGGATCGTAGCAAACATAGTAGAATCCCCGCCTGTAGCCATTATCGCGTGAAAATCCCGGCCCGTATTATGCTGAGGAGGTGCGGATCATCGGAATTGTACTGTTACTTGCGCTGGCTGGCTGTTCCGCGCCGGCGCCCGACGCGAACAAAGGAAAACCGGCGGGGCCACCCGAGCCGCCCGGAGCCGCGGTTCCTATTAATAAGCATCCCCTCACGAAATATATCGAGCTGGTTGGCTTTCGGATGACCGAAGCGGGCGTCGGGAAATTGCAGATCAAGTTTTCCGTGATCAATCATTCTCAGGCGGACATCGGCGACCTGGGGCTTAAAGTGACGCTTACTACTACGGCGGCCAAGCCGGGCGACGCTCCAGTGGCGGAGTTCGATGCTAAAGTGCCGTCCGTCGGTCCGCTCGAGACCAAGGACGTAACGGTGACGGTGCCCACGAAAATGAGGATCTACGAGCTGCCGGATTGGCAGTTCCTGAAGGGACAGTTCGAGATCACGTCCCCTGCCCCGTAATGACCGAACGGCTGTATTACACCGATTGTTACCTGCACGAGTTTCAGTCACGCGTGGTCGAGACGGCTGATGAAGGCCGGCGGGTTTACCTGGACCGTACGGTGTTTTATCCGACTTCGGGCGGCCAGCCGTTCGACTTGGGCACTCTGAACGGGTCGGCCGTTCGCGAAGTGATTGACGAAGACGGCCGCATCGCACACGTTATTGAAACTGCGTTAACGGTCACCGAAGTCCTGGGCCGCATCGATTGGAGCCGGCGCTTCGATCACATGCAGCAACATACTGGACAACATCTCCTGTCCGCCGTTCTCGTGGAGCTGTACGGCATCCAGACGCTGAGCTTCCACATGGGCGAGGCGGCATCCACCATCGAGTTGGGTACCGCGAATCTCGACCCGGGCCGGATCGAACGCACCGAAGAATATTGCGCTGAAATCGTCGCCCAAGCGCGGCCCGTGGCGATCACTTTCGAACATTCGACATCCGAACTGGGGCTGCGGAAAGCCTCGGAGCGGACAGGCGAACTGCGCATTGTGTCCATTGAGGGGTTGGACCGGAGCGCCTGCGGAGGCACGCATGTCCGCTCTACCGCCGAAATCGGAACGATTCTGATTCGCAAGCTCGATAAGGTTCGGGACAACGTGCGCCTGGAATTCGTATGCGGCTTGCGGGCGCTCCGGCAGGCCCGCCGGGATTTTCGCACGCTCGCCGAGATCGGCGGCGCCCTGTCGGTTGCGTTCGAAGACGCGCCAGCGGCCGTGAAGGCTCAGGCAGCCAAGGTCAAAGCGATCGAGAAGACTTGCCAGCGGCTCGCCGTAGAACTGGCGCAGCGGGAAGGGCGGGAATTGTATGCGGCGACCTCACCCGACGATCAAGGGGTTCGGCGCGTCACCGAACGGGGCCCGATTGACGATGCGATGCGGGCTCGGGCGCAAGCATTCGTTAGCGGAAGCAAATCATCTTTCCTGGCGCTATCGGAAGATCCGCCCTCGCTGCTGCTGGCTGTATCGGCGGACTCCGGGATTCACGCGGGTGAGCGCGTACGCGCGGCCGTTACCGCTGCCGGCGGGCGCGGCGGAGGCAATCAGACACTGGCGCAGGGCAGCGTACCCTCCGCGGCATTGCTCCAATCCGTCGCCGCGTCCTTTCTCTGATCCTCGTGTGGTAGCATTCCCTGGAGGATTTTGTATGCGCTCAATCAGACTCGCCGTCACGGCAACACTCATGATCATGGTCGCGTTCGCTCAACAACCCGCCCAGCCACCGAAACTTTTCGCGTCCTCATCGGACGTAATGGCTCTCATCGCCAAGGCCAAAAGCGATCGAAAAGAGGGCCAACCGATGGTGTCCGAACGAATCTTATCGCTGGCTCCATACAACGCGAATCTCGAATACCGGACTGCGGTAGCGCCAGCTTCTGTCCACGAAACTGAGGCCGAAATGTTCTACGTCATCGACGGAACCGCGACCATGGTGATCGGCGGCAAGCTGGTGGATGAAAAGCGAACCAATGCGGCGAATTTGTCCGGCACTTCCATCGAAGGGGGCATGTCGCGAGAGATTGCGAAAGGCGACTTCATCATGGTTCCGGAAGGCACGCCGCATGGGTTCAGCAAAATCAACGGAACCCTGGTGCTGATGACTCTGCATCTTGCTCACCCTGTGCCCGGCAAGTGAGGCTGGGCCGATACGATACCCTAGAGGCAATGGCTGATAATTTCCGCCGCTTTCAAGCCGGCCCGGACCCCTTTGGACGCACGTGGGAGGTGGAATTTCAATGGCTGCAAACCGCCATCTCCATACGCCACTCTGACACCGTGGACGTGAAGTTCATCGTGTGGACCGAAGGTGAGCCGAAGCAGGAACGGGTGATTGCGCTGCCCCACGCCGCTCTGCTCGAGCTGAGCCGGCGAACGGGGCATCCGTTGACGGACCCGTGGTGTTTGAAGCTGGCGGCGACCCATCTGCGGCACATGATCGAATCCGGCGAGGACCTTGAGAAGACGCTGGTCACGCTGTCCAGCGCCGACCTGGACCGGGCCGTGGGTGTGCCTCAGCCGGTGTAACTTTGTTTCACTGACATCGTGGTAAATATTAGATCTGGGTTGGAGTGGTTCTGCATCTCTGGGAGGGAGGAAGCAGATGGTGAACTGTCCTAAATGCGAAGCGGTCATCGACGTGGATGAAGAGGAATTGGATGAAGGCGATCCGCTCATCTGCGAAGAGTGCGGCGCTAATCTGAGCGTGACCAGCGTCTCCCCACTGGAGCTGACTCCGGATACCGATGCCGATGACGCTGACGATCTTGAAGATGACGAAGACGATCTGGAGGACGACGACGACGATCTAGACGAAGAAGACGACGATGAAGACGATGAATGGAAGTAGGACGCCGGCGCTGGCCGCGGCGGTGCTCGCCTGCGGCTGGATGTCGGCCGGCGCCGACAAACGGCCAGACCCGGGTGCCTACGCGATCGTCGCGGGCACGGTGTTTCGCGATCCCGGATTCGCGCTACCGGATGCCAACGTCACACTCACCCTGCGGGATGATCCGAGGGGCAAGAAGCTACAACAGGCGGTGACCACGCCACGCGGAGAATTCTTATTTCGCGTCCCACCGCGTCCCGCTGCTTACATCGTGAAGGCGGAACTGAAAGGGTTCTTCCCGGATGAGAAGGAAGCCGCCGTATCCGGAGAGGATCGAATTGAGGTAACGTTGACTTTGGTGCCGAAGCCCAAATGAACGTCCTGCGCTACAGGCCGATTCTGGCGATGCTGCTGTTGGTGATTTGCGCCACAACCTTGCCTGCCCAGGATGTAAAGAAGAAAAAAGGTGTGGCCGCGACCCGCGTCGTCCAGGGCACCGTGTACGATGAGGCCGAAAAGCCGGTCGCTGGCGCAGTAGTCCAATTGAAAGACATGCGCACCTTGCAGGTGCGATCTTTTATCAGCCAGGAGGACGGCGGTTATCATTTTTCCGAGCTGAAGGTGGATAACGACTATCAGTTGAAAGCGGACTACAGCGGAACCACCAGCGGCTGGAAGACGCTAAGCGTGTTCGATACCCGCAATACGCCGGTGATCAATCTCAAACTGGATAAGAAACAGGAGCCCACGAAATGACCAAGTATTTTCTTTTTTTGGGCGTGCTTTGCGCTGCGGCCTCGAGCTTGAAGGCCCAGAAGTTGACGCCCGTGGACGAGGCCGGATACCCCAAGCTGGTGGCGTCGTACAAAGGCAAGGTTGTCTTGATGGACTTTTGGGCGACCTGGTGTGTGCCCTGCCGGAAGGAGATGCCGGATCTGGCGAAGCTCGGGCAGAATCTGAAGGCGCGCGGATTTGAGCTGGTCACGATTTCGGCGGATGATCCCGACAAGGAAATCGCGGCGTTAAAGGTGCTCAAAGACGACGGGGTCGCGGGCGCGGCCTACATGAAAAAAGCCAAGGACGACGACAAGTTCAGCGACGCGATCGACCCCAAATGGGGCGGCGCGCTACCGGCGCTGTTTCTCTATGACCGAACGGGGAAGAAGGTTCGTTCCTTCATCGGCGAGACCCCAGTGAAGGACCTGGAAGCCGCGATCCTGAAGTTGCTGTAGGCTCCGTGCGGGCAGTTTTACTCGCGCTGCTTGCCGCATCCTGCGGCCTCGCACAAACTCAGCCCATTGTCTTTCGTCACGTGACGGTGATCGATGCCACCGGCGCGGCCCCACGCAAGAACGTAGACGTGGTCATTTCCGCGGGCGTTATTCAATCCATCGGCGCTAAGGGCCGTCTGCCGCGCAATGTGCGCGTGATCGAAGCGAAAGGCAAATTTCTCATCCCGGGGCTCTGGGATATGCACATGCATCTCGCGCTACCCCAGATTTTCTTCCCGCTCCTGCTGGCCAACGGCATCATCGGAGTGCGGGAGATGTTCACAGGGATTCCGATGAATACGATCCGCACGTGGAGGGCGTTGCCGGACGCGCCTCGCATCGTCGCTTCCGGATTCATCGATGGCCCGCCGATGCTCTCGAATGGTCCTCCGCCGCCCGGTGCGTTTGCCGTGGCCGCGCCGGACCAGGGCCGATTCGCCGTGCGGGCCCTTGCCCAGAGCGGAGTCGACTTTATCAAGATCTATAGCAGCGTTCCGCGGGACGCCTATTTCGCCATTGCGCAGGAGGCGCGCGCGATTGGGATTACCTTCGCCGGTCACGTCCCTGAAGAGGTCAGCCCGCTCGAGGCGTCCGAGGCGGGCCAGCGTAGCCAGGAGCACTTGAACAACATCCTGCTGGCGTGCTCCACGCGCGAAAAGGAATTGAGAGCCGAGCGAGTCTCAACCATGCTGAGCCAGCAAATCTCAGGCGAAGAACGGCTGCGGCTGCTTGCGTTTCCGCTGACTGAAGGCCTGTTCGACACGTACAGCGAGGAGAAGGCCGCGGCTCTGTTTCAAACTTTCGTTCGCAACGGCACCTGGCAGACTCCCACGTTGTCCCTGCTTTCCGGATTCGCCCACATGCCCGATGACGATTTCGTCCACGATCCCCGGCGCAAATATCTTCTCCCGGCGTGGAATGAGGCCTGGGACCCGAAGAAGACGTTTTTCCTGAAGGACCTTTCAGCCGACCAATACGCCGCGTTGAACACCCGGATTCGGGCGCTTCTCGCGCGGCACGAAAAGTTGGTGGGCGACATGCATCGGGCCGGTGTCGAATTTCTTGCCGGCACGGATACGAACGGATGGAACCCGGTTTTTCCAGGATTCGGCCTGCATGACGAATTGGAATTGCTGGTCGATTCCGGACTCACACCGATGGAGGCTCTGCAGACCGCGACCCGCAATCCGGCAATGTATTTCGGCTCGCTCGCGCAGACCGGAACGGTGCAAGCCGGCAAGATCGCGGACCTGGTTCTGCTCGATGCCGATCCGCTCCTTGATATCCGCAACACCCGTAAGATCGACGCCGTGATAATGCGCGGCCGCTATTATTCGCGGCAAGACCTGGACGCGCTGCTGGCTGGAGCCGCCGGGTACGCCGCGAAAAATCACTCATGATTCACGCCCCAGCCGCCGCACAAACTCCACATCCCCCTCCAAAAAATCGTACTCCGGAAGCCGGGCCGTGCGCTCCCACAGGATTCGCTCGAACTGGAGATTTTGCGGCTCGCCGGTGAATTCTGTAACGCGGAAAAAGTGCAGCCTGATCACTGGATCGGTACCATACCGGACTTCGTGAATTATCGGTTCGCTCACGATCTGCGCTTCGATTGCCAGCTCTTCGCGTAACTCCCGCGCCAGCGCTTGCTGAGGACTTTCGTTCGGCTCAACCTTACCTCCCGGAAACTCCCACTTGAGCCCGTGACGCCCACCTGCTTTGCGCTGGCAGATCAATACCAAGCCATCCCGTTCGATTACCGCTGCGACAACATCCATTCAGCGATAATTGAAGCACGAATGCATAGCGAGCGCTTGCTGGAGCATTTCCGCAATCCTCGCAACGCGGGAGTACTCGACCCGCCTGCGATCAGGGTGGACGTATCTAATCCCGCTTGCGGAGATATGCTGCGGCTCTCGGCGCGATTTGATAACGGCCAGGTGGCGGAGGCCCGCTTTCAGACGCGCGGCTGCACCGCCGCGATCGCGACCGCTTCCGCGCTCACCGAATGGATGACCGGTAAATCCCGGCAGGAACTAAAGGCGCTCACGGCTTCGGAACTGGAGGAATTGGTGGGCGGCCTCGAACCCGCGTCCAAACACGCCGCCGTTTTGTGTCTCGATGCGCTCAAGAAGCTTCTGGGATGAGTGTCGAGATGCAGTATCCTAATGCATGTTGGCCACAGATTAACACGGATGAACTCAGATAAACCAAGTCTTTTCAATTTGCGTTTATCTGCGTTCATCTGTGGCAAGTTGTGTTTTGGCTTTTTGGCTGCTCGTGATTATGACAAGCTTTGACTTCCGTCCGCGCACCCGGGTTGTGTTCGGCGCCGGCGAATTCGCCCGGCTCGGCGAACTGGCGCGCGAGCTCGGCGGCACTCGCTGCCTGCTGGTGGCCGATCAGGGGATGGTCGACGCGGGTTATGTCCAGGAGGCCGTGCGCGCCCTGCGGGCGCGCCGCATGGACGTTTTCGCCTTCCACAATTTCGGCCCAAACCCCACCAGCGCCATGGTCGAAGCGGGACGCGCTTACGCGGAACCTCAGGGCGTCAATTTGATCGTAGGGCTCGGCGGCGGCAGTTCGATGGATTGTGCCAAAGCAATCAATTTCGTGCTCACGAACGGCGGCACGATCAACGATTATTGGGGTTATGGAAAAGCAACGCGCCCGCTGCTACCGATGATCGGAGTCCCGACGACGGCTGGTACCGGCAGTGAGGCGCAGAGCTACGCGCTCATCTCGGATACGCAGACCCAGGTTAAGATGGCCTGTGGAGATTCGAAAGCCGCATTTCGAATCGCGATTCTCGACCCGAAGCTCACGGTTTCGCAGCCCCGTGCGGTGACTGCGGCTACGGGCTATGACGCGCTATCGCACGCGGTGGAAACGTTGGTAAGCACGCGGCGCACCGCCCTCTCGGAATGTTTTTCTCGCGAAGCATGGCGGTTGCTGAATGCGAATTATCCTCGGGTGCTCAAGGATCCAGAGGATCTAAAAGCCCGGGGCGCGATGCTGCTGGGCGCCCATTTCGCGGGCCTGGCGATCGAGAACGCCATGCTTGGAGCCACCCATGCCTGCGCCAATCCCCTGACAGCCCACTACGACATTCCGCACGGCGTCGCCATCGCCATGCTGCTTCCGCATGTGGTTAAGTGGAACGCCACGGTTGCCGGACGCGACTACGAGGATCTGCACTCCGGCGATCTATCGCACCGGCTGACCGATCTGGCCGAGTTGGCCGAGCTTCCTCACTCGCTGCGCGATCGTTCGGTGCCCGAGGAAGCGTTGCCGCGCCTGGCCGAGGAAGCGAGCGCGCAATGGACCGGCCGATTCAACCCGCGTCCCTTTAACGCGGCCGCCGCGCTCGAGATCTACCAATGGGCCTATTAGTTGTCCTGGCACTCACCTGCGTCTTCGGACTTCGCGCGGACGATAGCTGGCCGCAATTCCGCGGCAACCCGAGCCTGACCGGGGTGAGCACCTCGCCCGTTCCGAAGACGTTGAAGCTGCTGTGGACCTTCGACGCCGGTGACTCGATTGAATCTTCCGCCGCAATTCTGGACGGAGTCGTTTACGTGGGATCGCAGTCATCGGACCTGATCGCAGTGAACCTAGCTGACGGTTCGCTGCGATGGAAGTACCAGGTGAAAGATGGAATCGGCGAGTCATCACCGGCGGTTCATGCAGGCGTGGTCGTGGTCGGCGATCTATCCGGCGTCATTCACGGGGTGAACGCGAAGGACGGCAAAGGACTGTGGACCTTTGCGGCAACCGCCGAAGTGAAGGCTTCACCGGTGATCGTGGAAGACAAGGTCATCATCGGTTCGTATGACGGAAATCTCTACTGCCTATCCCTCAAAGACGGCAAGGTCGTCTGGCAGTTCAAAACCAACGGCCCGGTGAACGCCACGGCGAGCGTGGCTGCCGGTGTGGCGTATATCTCAGGATGCGACGGCGTGCTGCGCGGCATCCGCGTTGCCGACGGAAAAGAGGTGGTGTCGATCACCACCGGCTCCTATACCGGAGCCTCGCCCACGCTGGTGGCCGGACAGGCCTACTTCGGGACCTTCGATAATAATGTGCTCGGCTTCAATCTCAAGACCCAAAAGCAAGTATGGCGCTACGAGGATAAAGACAAGCAGTTCCCGTTCTATTCTTCGGCGGCAGTGACCGGTGGAAAAGTGGTGGTGGGCGGCCGGGATAAGATCGTGCATTGCTTGAATGCCCAAACCGGAAAACAGATCTGGAGCTTCCCGACTAAAGCGCGGGTGGATTCGTCTCCGGCAGTGGTCGAGAATCGCGTATATATCGGGTCGAACGATGGTAAATTTTACGTGCTGGATGTAAACAATGGCTCGAAGCTGTGGGAGTTCACGGCCGGCGCTCCGCTCTCGGCTTCTCCGGCGATCGCGGCGGGGCGGATCGTGATCGGTTCCCAGGACGGGAAGCTTTATTGCTTCGGCGAATGAGATTTGGCCTGTGCGTTTGCGACTTGATTCAGGAGCGTTTCGACGGTTCCGGCGATCTCATTCACGGCTGCGTCAAACGCAGGCCGGTTGGCTTGGGATTGCTGGCGGAAACCGCTCACTTTGCGAACGAATTGTAGGGCGGCTGCGGAGATTTCTTCCCGGCTTGCGGGTTCCGCTGGCCGACGGAGAACTTTAATGCTGCGGCACATTCATGTCAAGGTTATCAAACGTCATTGTCAAAAATCATGAGTGAGGCGGGGACCAGCAGACGGCGATCCGAACCGTCTCTCGATGAGCAGTTTGCGCGGCTTTTTGATGTGGCTGAACCGGATCCCCCGCCGGTCGTTCCCGCCCGCACGCCTAAGCCGGCCGCCGTCCGAGTCGCGGTAAAGGCGGCTTTGGGACTTCTACTCGGAGTCGCCGTCGGCATCCTGTTTCTGGTGATTGCGGTCGTCGTTTTCGCTCTGAGACCCAGATAGGCCAACACGCTAGGCCGTGGCCTGCCGATTGCACCAACTTTGCCGGTAAAACGGTTAATTGCCCGGAACTTCAAGGACCGGCAAGGGTTTATTAAGTTACACTACACATAGGGCTGGCTAGACGGGCTAGGATCGTAACAGAAAGGCCCGAGGGCAAGCCGCTATACTGTAAATTCGCCACATGCGATTCTCAGTTGACGCGCACGCGATCGGCTGTCATTTAACGGGGAATGAAGTCTACATCCGCAATCTGCTGATAGAGTTTGCGCGCCTGGACTCCGAAAACGACTTCATCGCCTATCTGGCCAAACCCGGCGCGGAGCACCAGGTGCCCGAGCGTTTCCGGCACACGCGCGTGTCCTCGAACCCATTCATAAGGCTAGGTTTCGACCTCCCATTTTGCCTCCGCAAGGATCTCCCGGACCTGCTGCACGTCCAGTACACCGGACCGCTCTCTTGTCCGGTACCGGTCGTGGTGAGCGTCCATGACGTGAGTTACCTGGAGTACCCCGAGTACTTTACCCGCTTCCGATCCACGCAACTGCGCGCCACCGTGAGACGGACCGTACGGGCGGCCGCGCGCGTTCTGACGCCGAGCGAGTTCTCCCGCCGGGCGATTCTCAGGCACTACCGGCTCGAGGAGGACAAAGTAGTAGTCGTCCCAAACGCGGTCTCCTCGATGTTCCGTCCCATCGAACGCGAAGTAGCCAGCGCAGCGATAGAGCGGAAATTCGGCGTTCAGGGACCCTTCGTTCTGACGGTAGGGGACCTGCAACCGCGCAAGAATCACCTGGGGCTGCTGCGGGCATTTGAAGAACTGTTGCGGGCGCATCCGCAAATTCCTCATCACCTGGTATTTGTCGGGAAAGAGACGTGGTACTCGAAGGAACTGCATCGCGAAATCGCCCGTAGCGCGATCGCCGGCCGGGTTCACTGCACGGGTTTCGTCGAAGACGACGAACTGGTGAACTTCTATGCGGCCTCTGACCTGTTTGTGTTTCCGTCATTCTACGAAGGCTTCGGTCTGCCGATTCTCGAAGCGATGGCCTGTGGCCGCGCAGTGGTCTGTTCCGGCAGCACGGCAATGCCGGAGGTCGCCAACGCGGCGGCGCTTCTGTTCGACCCGTATTCACCGGCTGAGATGACCCGTGCCATGGCCGACGTGCTGCTCGACCCCGAGTTGCGCCTTCGCTTAGAGAGATTAGGCGCTCATCGCGCCACGCTGTTTAGCTGGGAGCGTGCCGCTCAGCGTACGCTCGACGTGTATTACGAAGTGGCGGGCGCACGCCGACCAGCGAAATCGGTGGCGCGCGGCGCAAGCGCTCAAGGCCAACCCGCGGCGATGAACGCTCGGGTCCGTCCATGAAGTTTCTGATTTTTCTTGTCGTCGCGATCGCCTCCCACGCCCAATCGTTGCACTACAGCATCAACTGGCCGAGCGGCCTCAGCCTGGGTGAGGCGACTCTCGTTTCCGATCATCAGAACCCGGGGAAAGCAGGCGACCTCTGGGTCTTCGATCTGGACCTCGACGCAAGCGTCCCCGGCTTTGCCATACGGGATCATGAACACGCAAGCGCCAGTCCGGACTTTTGCAGTTTCGAGCTTGATAAGAGCAGCCTGCGTGGCCGACGGAAGGGCGAAGAGAAAATCACCTTCGATCAGCAAAAGAACACGATCACCAGAGAGACCCTTAATGGCGGCGGAAAGTCTGATATTTCAGTGCCGCCTTGCGCCAAGGACGCTCTCACGTTCCTGCAGTTTGCCCGCCAGGAACTCGCGCAAGGGCGACTGGTTCCGCAGCAGCCAGTGGCTTTCGGATCGATGTATCAGGTCCGCTTCGAATACACCGGACAGCAAACCATCCGGACCGGTGAGCACCAGGTAGACGCGGACCGGATTCTGGCTAGCATCAAAGGCTCGTCATCGGACCTCACGGTAGAGATCTTTTTCGCCCGCGATGCCGCCCGTACTCCTTTGCTGGCTAAGGTGCCGGTGTCACTGGGAACGTTCACCGTGGAGCTCATCCGCTGACATGCGGATAGCGTTCTTCTCTCCGCTGCCGCCCACCAAGAGCGGCATCGCCGACTATTCGGCCGCGGTACTGGAACACCTGGTTCGCCTGGCCGAAGTAGATACGTTCACCGCCAAGCCCCAAAGCTTTGATGCCTCACGCTACGACGCCGTCGTGTATCAGCTCGGTAATAACCCGTATCACACGTTCGCGTACGAGGCTGCGATGGAGCATCCGGGCGTGGTGGTCATGCATGAAGCGAACCTTCACCACTTGCTCGCGGATCTTACCATTCGCCGTGGTGATTGGGACGCGTACTTGCGTGAAGTGGAATTAAACGCCGGCCCCGAGGCGCTGGCCTACGCACTGAAGCACGTCCGCACCCTCGAACGCGGCCCGGATTACGATATTCCGATGTTGCGGTCGATTCTCTCCCGGTCGCGTGGCGCGATCGTCCATAGCGCGGCCGTGGAAGACGAACTTCGGGCGCAGGGCTTCACCGGACCGGTGGCCAAGATCCCGCATGGCGCTTGGATTGTTGAAGCCAATCGCATGCTCTACCGGACCCGCTTGGGGCTCGACGAGAACTCTCCGCTGGTCGGCATTTTCGGATTTCTGAAGCCCTATAAACGGGTGGCCGAATCCCTGCGCGCATTTCGAAGACTCATCCGCGTTGCGCCAGATGCGCGCATGATCCTGGTGGGCGAAGTGCATCCCGAACTACCGCTGGATTCCTTGATCTCGTCGCTTGGGCTTTCGGCCCACGTGCGGCGGATAGGTTTTGCGCCGATCGAGGACTTTAACGGACACCTCGGGGCTTGCGACATCGTTTTGAATTTGCGCTACCCCACCGTGGGCGAAAGCTCCGGAACGCTCTTGCGTGCGCTGGGGATGGGTAAGGCCGTGGTCGTTTCCGACGTCGGTTCCTTCCGCGAATACCCGGACGAGATCTGCCTCAAAGCGCCGGTAGACTCGACCGAGGAGCAGCATCTCTTCGAGTATTTGAACCTCCTGGTGTCGCGTCCCGAACTGGCTTGCGCGTTGGGCACTCGGGCGCAGGAATGGGTCAAGCGCGAATGCCGCTGGGAGTCCGTGGCTCGCCGGTACGCGGATTTTCTGGAAGCTGTGGCGCAAGGCAAGGACTGGGTCCCGCCGAAGCCCTGTGAGACGGCAGCCGCCGCTGCGGCATCCCCTCAAGAGCCCGAACGCGCAGCGGTAGCAGTGGCGGGCGAATACATTGCTGGCTGGGCTCCCGTGGAGGACGGGTCCCGCGCCTACGTCGAAAGCCACGTTACGCGACTCGAGAAAACGCTTGCGATGACTCCGCCCGGCGGACCCAACGATCGCATCCTCGAAATGGGCGCTTATCTTCAGATCACGCCGGCGCTCAAAACCCAGCTCGGCTACGGCGAGGTTCGAGGCTGCTATTACGGACCTGCGGGAGAAACCAACCGCCGCTCCATCGCCTCCGAAGCAGGCGAGAAATTTGAATGTGTCATCGATCTCTTCGACGCCGAGAAAGACGTCTTCCCGTACGAGGACGGTTACTTCTCGACCGTTCTGTGCTGCGAGCTTTTGGAGCATCTGGTGGCCGATCCCATGCACATGATGATGGAGATCAATCGTGTCTTGAAACTTGGCGGGAGCCTGGTGCTGACCACCCCCAACATCGCGTCCTTGCGAGCCGTCGCCGGCATTCTTCAGGGCTTCCATCCGATGCTGTTTCCCGCCTACATAAAGCCAAGCGAGGGCGGTGCCACGGATGCACGCCACAATCGCGAGTATACGGCGAATGAGATTCGCGCCCTGCTCGAGAACTCGGGCTTTGACGTGGTCCGCATCGAGACCGGCCCCTTCCGCGACGAGCCCACACCCGAGCAACGCTGGGTCGAGCATCTGCTCGATCGTTATATGCTATCGAGGGAGCATCGCGGCGACGGGATTTACGCCGTCGGCCGCAAGGTAGGGCCTGCGAAAGACCGGTATCCGGCGTGGCTTTATAGCTAGAAGGACCGCTCCCTCACGGTCGCGGCTCAATATGGCCTACCGAGCCGCGACCATGAGGGAGCGGTTGAGCTGACCAGCATGACAAAGTTTCACAGTGTCGAAGCAGCGGTGGACGGCAACGCCATTCGTGTGCGTTTCGACCTGGATGCGCCCAGCGTAGTCGGTTGGCAAATTTACGATCCGTCGAGCGGAGCGTTCCTCTTCGAAGGTCAATGGACCGAATCGCGCGACACCAAGGTCGATCTTAGGATCGCCCTGCCGTGGGAAGACGGCCAGTATCGCGTGCAGGTCGCTCCCGTGGCGGATCGCGACGCCTTTATCCTGATCGACGCGCACCTGAGCAGCGAAGGCTTGGCGATGAAGCCGGCGCGTGTCACCACCTCCGGCGCACTTCGCCGGGAGAGATTCCTACAGGCGGTCCCGAAGGCTTTCGTATATCCACCGCGGACGCTATGGCGCAATCGCAAACTGATCCGCTCCATGGTGCGCCGCGACATTCTGGCGCGCTACCGCGGCAGCTTCGGCGGAGGGCTGTGGAGCTTCCTGAATCCTCTGCTGCTGATGGCGACGTACGCGTTCGTGTTCGGCGTCGTGCTGAAGACGCGCTTCGGGGCGGATTCAAGCGGCAGCGGCTACGTGCTGTACTTTCTCGCCGGGATGCTGCCCTGGCTCCCGTTCGCGGAAGCTGTGGGCCGTTCGCCCTATGTGATCCTGGAGCACAGAAATTTCGTGAAGAAACTGGTTTTCCCGCTGGAGACGCTCCCCGCGAATCTGGTCATTTCGGGCACGGTCACGGAGATGTTCGCGCTCGGAATCTTCGTTTGCGGACTCCTCCTGGTGCGGCACTCGTTGCCGATCTCCGTGCTGTGGCTGCCCGCGTTGCTTGTGCCTCAGCTTCTCCTTACTGTAGGATTGTGCTGGTTTCTGGCCGCTTTGGGCATCTTCCTGCGCGATTTGGGCCAGATCATGGGATTCGTCTTGACGCTGTGGTTCTTCCTCACTCCGATCTGCTATCCGGAGACCAATCTTCAACCTGCCGCTTTGAAGATCCTGTCGGCGAATCCAATGTTTTGGCTGGTTCGCGGCTATCGCGCCATTTTCCTGGAAAATCGCGCTCCGGACCTCAACGTGCTAGCGCTTCTATGGATTGGATCCATTGCGCTTGCCGTGTGCGGGTACGCGTGGTTCCACCGGCTGCAGAGAAGTTTCGCTGACGTTATATGAATTCTTTCGCTCGATCGCTGTGGTTGATGGCCATGTTGACGGGCGTTGCAGGTGCTCAGCATAGCGGCGACATTCCGCATGCGCTCGTCTGGAACAAGTTGAAAGGCAACTGCCCGGCGAGTTTGGATTGGCAGAATCTTAGGGGAAAAGTCGTTGTGGTTTCGCTGACGGCCGACGACGTCTTCCCGGAAGAGATCACCGAGTGGAACACTGTGGCCCAGAAGTTCCAGCGTGAACAGGTTCTGTTCATTCAAGTGGTCGAAGGAACCGAGTTTCTCCTGGACCAAGCTTTGCAGCAGTCCGCGTCTCAAGTGTGCATTCTGTTCGATAGCGATCGCGCAAATCGTAAGAATTTCAAACTTCCGACGTCCATCGGAGGCACCGTGGTGATCGATCCACTCGGCGTCATCGCGGGATACTCGCGGGGCGATCCCGAAGAGCACAGTGTTCGATCGGTCCTGAACCATCAAGTGGACTCCGGACTTTCCGAAGTGCCGCCTCGACTGAGACCAACGAAGGCAGTTACCGCGCCGTCCTTTGGCGTACACATCACACCCGCAACACGGTCGGATGTGCGCAACTACGGAGCGGGTCCTGATCGCTACACCGCGATGAATTGGTCGCTGAAACAGATCATTCTCGATCTCTGGAGCATGCCGATTGCCCGGATCGTGTTTCCGGAGAAGCTCCCCGAAGGGAATTTTGACGTAACCGCTCACATACCGGTGGATAACCACGAGCTATTGACGCAGATCCTTCGAGAGGCCGTCGAGAAGCAATTCGGGCTGCGCGTCGATAGAGAACAAAGGACACAGCGAGTTTACATGCTTAGTGTCCCCGGAAATCCATCCTCGAAGCTGCAGCCGGCAATTGGCGAAGAGAGAGTCATGTCTGGCGGAGGGCAGGGATCGATCATCGGTACGGCGCAGACCATGGAGGATATCGCACGGGCGCTCGAGGGGTTGCTCAACGTTCCAGTGGTCGATGAGACCGGATTGAAGGGGAAATACAATTACTCCGCGCTGACGAAGCTCCCTGCGGCGGAAGCTCCCTTTGATCTGGCCCATCAGCTTGGATTGGAGCTTACGGAAGCGGAGAGGCCAATCCAAATGCTAGTCGTCCGGAAGGTTCAGTGAGTTGTGGTAACATCGGGTTGCCCTCCTCCGTTTCGACCTTGAATATCTAATGCAGAACCAAGAGAAGAAAACAGTCCTGGCCGTTCTGGAGGACCTGTTTTTCATGGTAAAGATCAATGAATCCGCTAAACGAGCGGGATTTTCAGTGGAGTTCGTAAAGAGCGAAGCGGACGCGCTTCACAACGCGAAGTCCAGGCCCACGCTCATCATCGTGGACTTGAATTTTCACGGAATCGATCCCCTGAACCTCGTCCGGACTTTAAAGGCCAGCGCCGAGATGAAGGACATTAGCGTCCTCGGGTACGTCTCTCACGTTCAGGGCGCACTGAAGCAGCAGGCGCAAGAAAGCGGTTGCGACATGGTCCTCGCGCGATCCGCATTTTCTCAGAACCTTCCCCAAATCTTGAAACGCCACAGTTCTTAGACGGTCACACTAAGGCGTCACGGTAACGGTGATGTTCTGGTCCTTCCAAAGCGCGCCATCAGAAGCGTGCCAACGCAGGATGTAAGTTCCCGGCGTATCGAAAGTCGCGGTGGCCGTCCAGTTGTCGTCCGGTGGAGGCGGCGGAGCTTGCCAGAGGGGCGACCACTGCGAGTTGGCGCCGGCTCGCGTGTCTTCCCACGTTTTCGCCTGATCCGGAGTGATCTTCACCATTCCCGGTCCGCGGTACACATAGCAGGACACCCACAGCCCGGTCGCGCTGCCGACGGTGCTCTGCTTCGGCGGAATCAGCCGGATATCCTTCACGTTCTGTTGCCCGCCCCGATCCAGGAACGCGCCTCGCGCGCGGGGTTTCGGAATACCATCGTCCGTCACGTGCGCGGTCAGGACCAACGCCTCGCCCACCTTCACAGTTCGCACGGTGTCCCCCGCAGCTTCCAGCACGGGCGGCGTGTTCCTCCGGATTTCCGGATTACTCGTTCCCGCGCCAATCGCTCCTGTTTCCGAGGTGAACACCATGTCGTCGACAAAGTAATCCTGCCGAAGCGAGCCGTACGCCTTTACCGTTTTTCCATGCGTGGTCAGGGTCCAGATCAAATCCTTGTCGCCGAAATCCTGCGGCACCCGGACACGAAATACGAACCGGTTGCGTCTGGGGAAAAAATGAGTGGGTTGCCCCTGGTCAGGCCCGCCGGGCTCGATGTTGTTTCCAGGACCCACCGGCACGATCAACTCTTCCTCCCAGTTGTCGTTCATGTATCCGAAGAGCATGTTGAAGGAGCCGTCTAGGTTCTTCTCCCAGCCTTCATAAGCCGGCGACACCATCTGCCCGCTGGAGTAGGATAGCTGCGCTCCCGCCGTTTCACAGATGAGAACGACCGCCGCAGCGAAAAGCAGAACGCGCATTGCTACTCCTGGCCGTCGCCACCGCCCGTGCTCGTTGGCGCCTTCATCTTCCTCTCGGGAGGTGCGATCGGATCGCCGTTGCACAGCGGGCATCCAATCAGTACGTCGTTTGGCGAGAGTTTCAGCTTCTCCCGACGCTCCGCCATGGCCTTGTAGAACTGCTCATCAGTTAGAGCCAAACCCTGACCCAGGTCGATGAACATGTTGGAGATCGAGCGATTCCCGGAACCGGACCAATTTCTGGGATCCGGCACGTTGCGGTTGGCTGTGGTGTTGTCCATGTAGCCGATGATGTGCAGGATGGTCCCCTTAGGTAGCAGCGGCGCGTAGTCATCGTCGTACTCGTACACACGCACCCAATTGTGGTCGTAACCGGCGCAGGTCAGCGTCTGGACGTTGATCCCCCAGATGTATTCGAGGCACATGCGATAACCGGGGGCGTGGAGGTGAGGTTCGAACGAAGTGATTTTGGTGGGCGTATCGAGCACTGTGTACGCATCCAGCCGCTGATTCGGTTCATTGGCTTTGATGTCGATGTCGACGCCATCTCCAAGTCCACGTCGCGCGTATTTGTACTCCGGCTTGTAGCCCACCGGGAAGAACTTGAAACCGTACAGCAGGCGCGCCTTCGTGTCGCGGCCGTTGGCGTGCAGATGGGCCGAAGCAAACACAACATTCGAATTCGCTCTTAACAGCTTGCCTGCATCATCCGGGAAAATGTCGGCATTCCGTCCCACCTCGTGCACCGGCCAGCTCCCGCTGCCTTCGCCGGTGTCCGTCAAGGACGCCTCCTGTCCCGGCACAGCCGTGGTCCAAATCATGTGATGAAACACATAACGGGCACCCACCGTTTGTCTTCCGGTGTCGTGCTGAATGTCGTTCTCTTCGCGGATCTCCACCGACTTGACCCAGCGGTCCTCAGTGAGCCCGGTCTGCGCGGGCGTCATTTCGCCCCAATAATCGGGTGCGCCGGCCTTCACCGTGACCCAGGGGGTGGAGACAACAAGATCGGGTTCGCCCAGCGTCCATCTGCTGTTATCGGTGAACGGCTTCGGCGGCGGCATATCGGCCGGATTTCCTTCGGGCGCGCCGCTATCCACCCACTTCGCGATCTTGGCGATTTCGAGATCGCTGAGAGAGTTGTCGTTTTTGTAATGCTGAATCCCGATGTTTTTCTCGACGTACCACGGCGGCATCGTGCCGCGCTTGTCGCGAATCGACGTCCGCTCTTTCATCGACCGGGCCCAGGGGCGGGCATCCTTGTAAGTCATAAGCGACATCGGCGCGAGGCCATCCGGATTGTGGCAGTTCTGGCAGCTTCGCTGCAGAATCGGCGCGATGTCTTTTGAGAATGTTACTGGATCGGAAACGGTGAGGGGAGCGTCGGCTCCCATGGCCGCCGCGCTTACCGCTAGTGCGGCGAGTCCAAATCGCATCACGTTGCGCATCGAACGAAGTTGGGTCATCACAA
>JBEKBK010000048.1:0-25901 GCA_050015435.1 Bryobacteraceae bacterium | reverse complement strand
CGGTTCTGCGAAGGGGAAACTTCCCAGAACCTCAGTTTTACCCCATGTTTTCGGGGTCCCCAAATGGTTCACTGCGCTCGTGCCTGCACGAGCAGGCTCAGCGCCGCGCATAAATGAGGTATTACCGTCCAGCTTCACGCCCGAGATAGACGTGATCGACACCGCGACATATCGGGTGGTTGCACGGGTGCGTCAGGTCAGCCCGTTCTCGCCGAACCTTGCGGTCGATCAGGACGAGGTTTGGTTCACTTTGAAGGATTCAGGCAAGACACAAATTGTGACCGCCAAACCGCCCTTCCGCACCCTTGCGACGCTTGAGACCGGCCCGATTTCAAATCACGTCACCTTTATCACCAACGAAAAGGGGCGCTTCGCTTACGTATCCGTCGGCGGAAAGGACGAAGTGCTGGCGTACCAGCGCGATCAGGGTTCTGCGCCAAAGCTGGTCGCGACCATCAAGACCGGCGACCTGCCGCACGGCATCTGGGGATCGGGCGATGGCCACCGCGTCTATGTGGGCTTGGAAAACGGCGACGCCGTACAGGCGATCGACACTCTCACGAACCAAGTGGTCGCCACGATTCCGACCGGCCAGTTGCAGCAGGCGCTGGTGTATGTGCCGAATGCAACCGCCTCTGACCAAGGCTCCGCCAATCTGAAGCCGCTTGGCCCGGCGACAGAGGCGCTGCATCTGGAGTTGGTGCCGCCCGCGGCGAGCAACTCCGCCGCGCACGCCAGTGTGGCGATCAACTCTCTGGGGCTGATCGACAATCTTCAGATCGCCGCAACGGGACTCGATCCGGGCAGGAAGTACAGGCTGGTGCTCATTGGAGGTTCCCAACCGCAGGATCTCGTCGCGTTCAGCGCCGGCATCGGCGGAACGGCGATCGCGCAGACGTTCGGGCCGCTGAAGCACGTCGTGGCCCCCTCGCAAACAGCGCCCATAACGAGGCTGGAGCTTAGATCGGGTGAAAATGAAGTTGGCGACTTGGTGCTTCAGCAGGCAGAGCCAGCAGCGGTGGTATCGACTGGAGCGCAGTGATCGCGGCGGAGGATGGCAAATGACAACCGGAGCCCCCAGTGACTATCTCGCGGCCGAGAGAACGTTTCTTGCGTGGATTCGAACCGGCTTGGCCCTAATGGGGTTTGGCTTTGTGGTCGCCCGCTTCGGCCTTTTCCTCCAAGCGCTGCAGGCCGCCCAGCCAATATTGACGGACCGATCCTACGGGCTTTCGGTTTGGTTTGGCACCGCCCTCCTGGTTTTGGGCGTACTGGTCACCATAATGTCCACGTGGAACCACGTTCGT
This sequence comes from Bryobacteraceae bacterium, assembly GCA_050015435.1. Taxonomy (GTDB): domain Bacteria; phylum Acidobacteriota; class Terriglobia; order Bryobacterales; family Bryobacteraceae; genus Palsa-187. The sequence goes on along the minus strand of JBEKBK010000048.1, from coordinate 24,594 downwards.
ACGGTCCGCGAATTGAGTCGCGGAGGGGCGGGCCTCACCCGACCTTCCCCGCTCGCGATTAGCGTCGCCCTGATCCTGGCTGTGATCGGACTGGCGATGGCGATCTACCTGGCTTCCGTTCGCGACCCTAGACCGGCAAATGCCGGTAAAAGGAAGGAATACTCGATGACCGCGTCTCTAGACTCTGGGATCATTGCTCTGCGTAGCAATCACTCTGTGAATGAAACCGTGGAGAGACTTCAGAAAACGCTTCAAGCGAAGGGAGTGAAGCTGTTCGATCTGGTTGATCACAGCGGCGAAGCCGAAAAGGCCGGCATGAGCATGCCGCCGACTAAGCTCCTGATTTTCGGCAATCCGAAAGCAGGAACGCCGCTGATGGTGGCGTCGCCGAGCATTGCCATCGATCTGCCGCTCAAGATTCTGATTTCAGAAGATGGCAAGGGCCAGGTCTGGGTCTCTTACAACAGCCCTTTATACCTTCAGGCCCGGCACGGCTTGCCCCAGGAACTCGTTCAGAACATCGCGGTGGTGGAAGCTCTCGCAAAATCGGCAGCGGCTGAATGAGCGTTCCGCGTATTCCTATCCATCGCATCGAAGCAGACGGCTTAAACGTCTTTTACCGGGAAGCGGGCGCAGTTGATGCGCAAGCGGTGCTTTGCTACATGGCAGTATGCGGCGGCCGCGCCAAACCCGGATTGTGATCGCTCCAGAAGGCTACATTCATGACGCTGCTATGATTGCGCGGTACTTCCGCACAGAGCAACCGCTGCTTGCGGTCTGGGGTAAGCACGATCCGCTTTATCCCCGCGGGGGCTGATACCTACCGTCGCGACAACCCAAACCCAATTGTTCAGTTCCTGTATACGGGGCACTTCGCGCTGAAAACACGCGTTGAGGAGATTGCTTCTTCCATGCGGCAGTTTCTTGCGGGCTGAGCCAAGCTTCCTTCGTTATTCATTAACGTCGATTACAACCTTGCCAACGGAAGTTCCCGACTCAACCGCCAGGTGAGCATCCAGCGCCGTCTGGAACGTGAATCTCTCCGGATTCAGCAGGACGGTTAGTTTACCGGCCTCAGTGAGTTTTGTGGCTTCACGCAGGATGTCTCCATGGTGGGCCCTTCCCTTGCCCGTCAGCAGTGGCAGAAGCGTGAAAACGCTCGAGTACGTCGCCCCGCGAAAAGAGAGCGGCGCGAGCTTATGAACACCCCACCCCAGACAACTGACAACATGTCCGGTGTAGGTGCGCACCGCCTGGAAAGAGTCATCGAGAGTCGTTCCACCCACTGTGTCGTAGACGATGTCGAATCCCTCGGAGTTGGTAAGCCGAGCCACGTAGCTGTCGACCGTCTCGGTCTTGTAATCAATCGCTGTTGCACCGAATCTCCCGGCAATCGGCGCCTTGTCCTTGGAGACGGTCGCGAAAACCCGCGCCCCAAGGCATGGGCGATCTGCACGACGATGTGACCAACCCCACCCGCTCCCGCGTGCACCAACACCTTTTGTCCGGCGTGGACCTTGGCGCGATCTACCAGCCCCTCCCGCGCGGTGATGAAGGCGAGTGGAAGCGCACCGGCTTCGCGCATGGAAAGATTTGCCGGCTTGATGGCCAATAAATCCGCGTCCACGGCGGCAAATGCAGCGAGCGAACCTTGCAATCCTCCGATACCTCCCGTCATTCCGTACACTGCATCGCTAGGCTTGAAAGCTGTTACATCAGAGCCGACAGCCTCAACGATCCCGGCCAAGTCCATTCCGAGGATCGCTGGAAGTGTCACTCGCGCGTGAGCCGCACTCCCCGCCCGGATTTTGGTATCCAGTGGATTAACCCCGCTGGCCTTGACCCGAACGAGGACTTGACCCGCGTTGGGTATGGGACGGTTTACTTCGGTGAGAGTGAACGGGGCATTATCGCGATCGAGTACAAGAGCTCGCATGTTTGGCGAAGTAGTCATGGCTAGTAATGCTAGCAGGCATCATACTTGGCGGGACTCGCGTGTCAGGCCTTCGCGATAGCCCTCGGCCGCGGTTCCGCCTTCGAGCATCTTGAAAGACGCGTACGCTGTGAGCGACTTAGCGCTGAAGCTCCGTGCAGCGTTCAAAGGACGTATACACGATATTCTCGCCGCTGTAACCAGCCAGCGGCGTGCGCTCCGAAGAGATGACGAAGTAACAGTTACAGCTTCCCAATCCCATGCCGGCGCAAAAACTCAAGGCATATCAACGGCGTGAACCTGTTGGATTTCACTGAAGACGCTTTTGGGAGTTCACCCCGGAATTCCCAATAAGGAAGATAAAGTAATTCTACTTTGACTTTCAACAAAGTCAACGTATAATCACATCCTAAGAGTATTAAGTATTAAGTTCACGTTGCTCTGACTTTGTCGTCGGAGTGGTCCGCGCGACGTGACTGTTAGATCTCGACGCTCGTGTTGCCCGGATGCGTTGGCTGAGCAGCCTAAAGACCGGCGGAGTGCAAGCGCCGATTAAGTTTTGCCGGGTTCGCGCCCGGTTGTCAGCGATTCAACCGCCTCATAGTCAAGGGGTTGACGAGAGGCACGGTTGGCTTTGAACAACGGGGAGGAGTGCGTATGACGGATTTTAGGATTGCTGTTCTAGCGCCGAGCAGAGCGAGCGCCGACGCTATACTGGTCGCCGCGGCGAAAGCCGGGGAACTGCCTATCGTGGCGGCTTCCACTACCACGCCCGAATCGTCCTTGTGCAAATCCGTGCTCGCTGTTTCAGAGTACACGGCCGGTGATTTCGGGCTGTATATAGATTTACACAGGTTTTCAACGGTACTGGGATATATAGGACTTATAGAAGTTCTAGCAGCCGTGCAGCCCGAAATAATTATATTTGCGGGTCAGGGTGATCAAGCCAATCTAAAAGCCGCGATCGATTTATCACGACAATACTTCAAGAAAGTGTTTCGAGAAGTGATAAGTCAAAAGGAAGCCGATGAAGCTATTCAAGCCGGCGCCGACGGACTGGTTGCGAAAGGAAACGAGGCGGCGGGAAGAGTTGGTACAGAAACCACGCTCGTCCTAGTGCAGCGTTTATGTGCTCAGGCTCGCCTGCCGGTTTGGGCGTTCGGAGGCATCGGACCGCATGGCGCGGGGGCCTGCCGGATCGCCGGCGCGAGCGGAATCGTGCTTCAGGACGAGCTTGCGCTGGCCGAGGAAGCGTCGATTCCCGAACCGCTGCGTTCTCGCATTGCCGTGATGGACGGAACGGAGACAGTTTGTCTGGGAGAGTTGATCGGCTGGCGCTATCGTGTTCACCGGCAGGAAGCCGCGCCTTTGGTGCGCGAACTGCAGGACCTTGAGTTCGCGGGCGTGGAGCCCTGCGTTTTCGTCGAGAAGCTGGAAGAGTTACGTCAGCGCGAGGGAGATCAGCAAGGTCTCTATCCCGTCGGTCAAGGAATCGCGTTTGCAAGCCGCCTGGCGGCGCGCCATCGCAGCGTTTCCGGCATCCTGCGGGCGTATCGCAGCCGGATGGCCGACAGCCTGAAGCTTGCCTCTAACACGCATCCCTTCGCCGAGAACTCCGCATTCGCGCTGGCGCACGATCTTCGCTATCCCATCTTCCAGGGCCCCATGACGCGCGTGAGCGACGAAGCGCGTTTCGCGGACAGTGTATCGCGCGGCGGGGCGCTGCCATTCCTGGCCCTGGCGCTTCTGAAGGAATTCGAATGCGAGCGGGTTATGAAGGAAACCGCCGCTCTTCTGCGCGAGCGGCCGTGGGGAGTCGGGATTCTTTCGTTCGTTCCGGCCGATTTGCGCGCTGAACAATTGAAGGCCGTGCTGCGCGTACGTCCTCGCTTCGCGATCCTCGCGGGAGGGCGTCCGGAGCAGGCTAGCGCGCTCGAAGCCGCCGGCATTCGCACCTATCTGCACGCCCCCTCGGCGCAACTACTCGACATGTTCCTGCGCCAGGGCGCGCGCCGCTTCATTTTCGAGGGCCGCGAGTGCGGCGGGCACGTAGGGCCGCTATCGAGTTTCGTGCTTTGGGAATCCGTGCTGGAAGTCCTGCTCGAATTCAAGGCGAAACATCCGAAAGAGACTATCGACATCGTTTTCGCGGGCGGCATTCACGACGCGCGTTCCGCCGCGATGGTGGCCGTATTGTCCGCCGCCGCGCCGGCGGCCGGGATACGCGTCGGCATGCTGATGGGAACCGCCTATTTGTTCACCAAGGAAGCGGTGGAAGGCCACGCGATCGTTCCGTCCTTCCAGGAAGAGGCGGTCCGCTGCGAGGACACCGTGCTGCTGGAGATGGGAGGCGGGCACGCCATTCGCTGCGCGCCGTCCGCTTACACGGATGAGTTCAAGGCGATGCAGCGCCAGTTTCGCGCGGAGGGACTGTCCCATGAAGAGGTCCGCACGAAGCTGGAGGATATTAACGTCGGCCGCTTGCGGATCGCAACCAAAGGTCTGCAACGATCCGCGGCGGTAGAGGGCACACCTTCGCGGCTGGTGGATGTTCCCCTAGAGCGGCAGAAGGCCGACGGAATGTTCATGATGGGCCAGGTGGCGGCGCTTCACGACGGGCTCTGCTCGATTGCGGAGTTGCATCAGGAAGTTTGCAGCGGTAACGCCATTCCGGAAGTCGAACCGCGCGAGGTGGAGCGAGCTCCCGTGGTCCGCAATGCATACCGGAAGGGGCCTGAACCGGTCGCGGTGATCGGCATGTCGTGCCATCTGCCCGGCGCATCCGACTTGTACCAGTATTGGTCGAACGTCATGCGCCGCGTCGATTCGATCGTGGATATTCCTCCGGATCGCTGGCCCTCCAACCTGTTCTTCGACACCGACGCAAAAGCTCCGGACCGGAGCATTTCGAGATGGGGCGGATTCGTTTCGCCGGTGCGTTTCGATCCTCTTTCCTGGGGCATACCTCCAGCGAGTCTCGCGTCGGTGGAACCAGTTCATCTCATGCTGCTTGAAGTGACGCGCAAGGCTCTCGCCGACGCGGGTTACGATAAGCGGCCTTTCGCTCGTGAGAACACCGCGGTAATCCTGGGTCTTGGCGGCGGTACCTGGGATCTGGGCCAAGCGTATCTGGCGCGCTGCCTCACGGAACAATTTCTGCATGAGATTCCGGGGATCGATCCAGCGGCGCGGGAGCATGTGGTAAGTCAGTTCCGGCGGGCGCTGCCCGAGCTTAACGAAGACAGTTTCCCAGGCATCCTGGGCAACGTGGCGGCGGGACGAGTGGCCAACCGCTTCGACCTGGGAGGGCCAAACTATACGGTCGATGCGGCTTGCGCCTGCTCGCTCGCTGCGCTGGATACGGGCTTGAACGAACTGCGCTACGGCGCGAGCGATGTGGCCCTGGTCGGAGCCGCGGAAGCCGGACAACATATCTTCGGGTACTTGTTGTTCAGCAAGACCGGCGCGCTTTCGCCCCGCGGCCGGTGCCGTCCTTTCGACGCCACGGCCGACGGAATCGCGACCAGTGACGGAATCGGGATGATGGTTTTGAAACGCCTGGCGGACGCCGAGCGGGATGGCGACCGGATCTATTCAGTAATCCGGTCGGTCGGGTCCGGAAGCGACGGGCGCGAACGAAGTCTCACGGCTCCCGCTCAGCGCGGCCAGACGCGGGCCGTGCGGCGGGCGTACGCTCCGCTCGAGTTCAGTCCGTCGTTTGTCGGGCTGGTGGAGGCTCATGGCACCGGTACGGCGCTGGGTGATCGCACGGAACTTGAAACACTCCGCACGGTGTTCCAGGAAGACAACGCCAGACCCCAAAGTTGCGCCCTGGGCTCGGTCAAATCGCAGATCGGCCATACGAAAGGCACCGCCGGTCTCGCGGGTCTTATCAAGGTCTCCATGGCCCTGCATAATCGAACGCTACCGCCGACGCTGTTCGACAACGCGGCGCCGGTTCTGCATGACCGCACCACGCCTTTATACCTGAACACGCGTGCTCGTGCATGGTTTCAATCCAACGGGAACCCACGTCGCGCTGCCGTAAACGCGTTTGGATTCGGCGGGACCAATTTTCACGCGGTTTTAGAAGAGTACGGGCAGCACGCGACGGCCGCCTGGGATCGTCCGGCGGAATTGTTCGTATTCCGGGGTTCATCCCGCGCAGCTCTGGCGGCGGAACTGACGACGCTCGAAAAGCGAATCGGCGAGGCTGCACACGTCCGGCTGGTGGAGTTGGCGGACGCATTGCGCATCGAGGTGGCGAAGCGGCGCGGCGATTGCCGGATGGCCATTGTCGCCAAGGACCTCCAGGATCTGCGGGCGCGCCTGGCGGACGCGGTTGCGAAGCTTATGCGCAACGAGGCGTTCACGCCGATGGATCCGATCGTGTTTGCCGAAGGTCCAACGCCTGGACAAGTCGCGTTCCTGTTCCCCGGCCAGGGATCGCAATACATCAATATGCAGGAGGAGTTGGCGCTGGCCTTCCCGCCGGCGCGCGAGGTATATGAGAAGGCCGACAAGGTGCTCGCCGAAGTCCTGCCGAAGCCTCTGAGCCAAGTGATCTTCCCGTCCCCGGCCTACTCGCCGGCAGAGGAGTTGGAACAAGGCGAACAGTTGAATCAAACCTGGTTCGCGCAGCCCGCGCTCGGAGCCTCCGAATACGCGATGTTCACATTGCTGCGCGCCGCCGGCATCGAACCGGATGCCGTAGCAGGCCACAGCTATGGCGAGTACGTCGCGTTGTCCGCCGCGGGTGTGCTCTCGTTCCCGGAATTGATCCGCATCTCGGAGCGGCGAGGCCGGGTGGTGCAGGAAACTCAAGGCACCGATCTCGTCCAGATGGCTGCGGTTCAGGCGGGCGCGGACGCCGTCTCTAAATTACTGGGGAATGACTCGGGCGTTTCGATCGCCGGCGCAAACGCGCCGGAGCAAACGATTATCGGCGGAAAGCGCGAAGCCATGGAAGCGTTCTTCCCGAAGCTGGACGCGGCCCACTTGCAGTATCGCAAGCTGGCGATGAGCGCCGGATTCCATATCCCGGAGGCTCAGCCTGCCGCCGATTGCTTCGCCGAAACGCTGGCGGAAACGGAACTAGGGGCGCCGGCGATTCCGGTGTACTCAAATCTTAAAGCCGAGCCGTATCCGGCCAACGCGGCTGCGATGCGCACCATGCTGGTTGAGCAATTGACGAAGCCGCTTCGTTTCCGCGACGAAATTGAAGCCATGTATGCGGCTGGCGTGCGCATTTTCGTTGAAGTGGGCCCGGGACAAGTGCTGAGCAGTCTCAGCACTCAAATCCTCGGGAATCGTCCTGCCGTGGTCCTGACCACGAATAAGAAGGGATCCACCAGCAGCTTGGCGGACTACCTCAAAGTGATCGGCTGGATGTTCACGTCGGGCCGGGCAGTGAAGCTCGAAACGCTGTTTGCCGGAACCGACCGCGCAATTGTGGATCTCGCGACGGTGTTGAAGCCGGAGGACCCAGCGAAGCCGGCGGAATGGATCGTAAGCGGCGGGCACGCTCGCCCCATGGCCGAGAAGGCGCCCGCAGCCAAGCCCGCACCCCCAAAGGTGGCTGCGGCCGCGGGTATTGGCTCCGAGGTTTCGCATCCGGCTCCTGTAAAAGCGATGGCTGCGGCTGCTTCGGCGGGTAACGGTTTGCACGCTGCTTCACCGGCTCCTGCAAAAGCCCTGGCTCCCGCTGCTCCGGCGGGCAACGGCTCTTATTCACAAGGAAGTTCTTACTCCGTGTCAACGGCAACGACGGCAACTATGGAAACCTCTTCTACTAAATCAAATGGCACTTCTTTTCCGGCGGCGGTAAAGCATGCGGAACCGGCGCAGGCCGCGCCCGCGATGCAGACGGTGACGGCTCCGCCCTCGAACGGATATCATTCCAACGGCCACGCATCCAACCCCGCAGTCTCCAATGGCCACCCCGCTAACGGTCATCTCGCCGAGATCGCCGCGTCGTTCCAAACGACGATGCAGCGGTTCCTCGAGTATCAGATGGATTCCAACCGCCAGCGGCAGGAGTTGATGAGCCGGTTCCTGGATACGCAGCGCGCGATGGTGGATGTGTTCGGGGGCAACGGCTCGGCGATGCATAACCACGCGCCGGCAGGATTGATGCCGCCCGCTTATGCGGCGCCTGCACTGCCGCAGGTTTCGCCGCCTCCGGCCTTCGAGTATCCAGTACAGCCCGCCGCGCCGGTGATTCCGCCTCCGGCCCCGCCGATCGTCGAGGTTTCCAGGGCGGTTGCCGTTCCCATTCCCGCGCCGCCTCCCGCCGCCGTGCCGCCTCCGGCGCCTGAGACGGTGGTGGAAGCCGCACCCGAAGTCTCGCTGCATGACATGCTGCTCGATCTGATCGCCAGCAGGACCGGCTACCCGCCCGAAATGCTGGACCTCGACCAGAACCTCGAAGCCGACCTCGGAATCGATTCGATTAAACGCGCCGAGGTCTTCGGCGGGCTGCTCGACAAGCTTGGCTTCACGCGTACAGACCAGGAACGCGAAGACTACTTCCTCGCGATCTCCAGACTCCGCACTCTGCGCGAGGTTCTCGGTTGGCTGGAAACCCAGAGCGCCGAGCGAGCTCAGCCAGCGGCAGCAGCGGCGCCGGCGGCAGCAGTAGCCGCCGTGGCAGCGGCGCCGGCGCCGGCCCCGGCCGCCGCAACACCCCAGCCATCCCTCTCCGCCCCGCAGGATAAAGAAATGGCTAGATTCCTGGTTGAAGTGGTCGATGAACCGCTGGGCCCCGGTACCCGCGCGCTGCGCGCCGACGAAGTTCTGCTCTTCACGGAAGACGGAGCGGGACGTGCGGGACGGACGGCTGGGATGCTCAGGTCAATGGGCGCGAAAGCCGCGGTCGTGCGGCATGGTGCTGCCCCTCGCGTCGTGAGTCCTGGAATCTACGAAGCGAACCTGGTGTCGCTCGAAGACGTGGCGCAGGTCCGCGAATGGGTCTCGCAGCAGGTCGGAACGGTAACTACCCTGTGTCATTTCCTGCCGCTCGATTCCGACGGCATGGCCGAAGCTACGGACTCCCTGGAGCTGAAGAGTTTATTCACCATAACTAACGTCTTCGGTCCGGACCTGACCGCGAAGAAAGGCGCCCTGGTGGCTCTCACGAATATGGGCGGACAGTTCGGGATCGATCGCCCCTCGAAGCCGTTGCGGCCCGGGACGGCGGCGATACCGACCTTCGTCAAGACCTTGTCGCGCGAGTGGCCCGAGGTGACATGCAAGGCCATCGATCTCGACACGGAGCCCGAAGGTGACGAGGTCCTGGCACACGTCATGACCGAGATCGCGAGCAACGATTGGAGAGTCGAAGTCGGATACTCCAACGGCCGCCGCATCGTCTTGAAGACGTATGAGTCGCCTTTCGATAAAAGCATTGCCCCGCGTCCGTTCATCGGCGAGGGCTCCGTCATTCTAGTTACTGGCGGCGGTCGGGGAATTACCGCGACTATCTGCCAGGATCTTGCCAGCCGGTTCCATCCCAGGTTCGTGCTGGTCGGACGGTCGGCCGTACCCGAAGAAGAGGGTCCGGAGACTGCCGGAATTGACAATCCGGCCGAGCTGAAGCGCAACATAGCCGCTCGCCGGCGGACGCGTAGCCAACTGGTGACGCCTGCCGCAATTGAAACCGAGTATCAGGCGCTGATGCGGGGACGTGAGGTCCGTTCGACTCTGGAACAGCTCACCTCGCGCGGCGCGCAGTGCGAATACCTTTCGCTCGATGTGCGCGACATGGCTGCATTTGAATCGGCAATCGAAGGCGTGTATGAAGGCTATGGACGCATCGACGGTGTGATTCACGGCGCGGGCATCGTGGAGGACTGTATGCTCCTCACCAAGTCGCAGGCATCGTTCCAGCGCGTGTTCGACACCAAAGTGTTGCCCGCCATGGTTCTGGCGAAATGTTTGCGTCCGGAGTCGCTGCGGTTTATGTTCTTCCTGTCGTCGCTCGCGGCACGCTATGGGTACGCCGGGGGAACCGACTATTGTTGCGCCAATGAAGTGCTGAACCGGCTCGCGGCGAAACTCGATTCACAATGGCCGGCCCGCGTAGTGGCCATTGGTTGGGGGCCGTGGGCCGAGGTCGGAATCGCCAGCCGCTACCCGGATGGTCTTCTCGCCGAGCGTGGTCTCATCTATCACAGCGTAAAGGCAGGCATCGAAAGCTTTACCGACGAACTGCTCTATGGATCGAAGGGCGAACCGGAAGTATACCGCTACATCATCGGAGATGAACGGATCCCCGAGTAGGCGTGCCCATGATTCAAAACAAACAGCCGAAAGCGCCCCAGATAGAGCCGATCGCCATCGTCGGGATGGACTGCATTTATCCGGGAGCCGGAAATCTGACGGAGTTCTGGGGCAATATCGTCCGCGGAACGAATTGTTTGACGGCGGTTCCTGAGGATCGCTGGGGAGGTCTGGCTGCGGCCGGGTTGCCCCAGGTTCCCGGCGGCTTCATCGACAAATTCGCGGAGTTCGATCCGCTGGCGTTCGGTATCCCGCCCAGTGAGGTGCAGGAGGGGGATGCCGAGCAGTTCCTCGTTCTTACGGTGCTCGAACGGGCGTTACGCGACATTCGAGGCAATTCCCGCCACAATCCTGAAAAAACGGAGATTGTCATTGGCCGCGGCAGCTACATCTCGAACGGCGCGGAACATATCTATCAACGCACGGAGGTGATCGCACAGGTCACTGAGCTGTTGGGCCAGATTCTGCCGGAGTCCGGTGCGGGGCTGGCGCCCGTAATCCGGGAACGTCTGTTGGCGGCGTTGCCTCCCATCAGCGCCGAAGTCGTCGCGTGCGCCATGCCGAATCTGACCTCCGGGCGGGCAGCGAACCGGCTGAACGTCATGGGCCGCAATTTCACAGTCGACGCGGCGTGCGCCTCATCGTTGATTGCGGTGGATAACGTCATCCACAGCTTGCGCGAGCGGCGTTGCGATCTCGGCTTGGCCGCTGGGCTGCACATCCAGCAAAAGCAGGCCTTCTGGCAATGCTTCCACACCCTCGGAGCACTCTCTCGATCCGGCGTGTGCCGTCCGTACGCCGCCGATACCGACGGCCTTTTGATGGGCGAGGGCATTGCCGCCGTCGCATTAAAGCGCCTATCGGATGCGCAGCGTGACGGAGACCGTATCTACGCGGTCATCCGATCGGTCGGGGTCGCGAGCGATGGCCGGGGCTCGGCCGTGATGACGCCGCGCATCGAAGGAGAGGCGCTCGCCATGCGCCGCGCCTACGATGAGGTGCAGATCGATCCGCGATCCATCACCCTGGTCGAGGGACATGGCACCGCCACCATCGCCGGCGATAGCACGGAGATCGACGCGCTGCACGAGGTGTTCGGGAAAGCGGGCGATAGTGTTGCCCTCGGTTCCGTGAAGTCGATGATCGGCCATGCCATGCCCGCTGCAGGCATGGCGGGACTCATTAAGACCGCGCTGGCGATCTACCATCGCCTGTTGCCTCCCACCCTCAATGTCGAAAAGGTCCACCCGAAGCTCGAGGGCAGCCGCTTCAGCGTCAATACCGCGTGGCGGCCCTGGGTGTCGCGTCCGGAACGCCCGAGGCGCGCGGGCGTGAACGCGTTTGGATTCGGCGGGATCAACGCACACGCCGTACTTGAGGAAGCGGCGGATACGACCCCTTGGCAGTCCCAGACACCGCATAGTTGTGAGCTGCTGCTGGTGAGCGCGGGATCGCGTAGCGAGTTGCTGGACCGCGTGCTGGCGTGCGGGCAGCGGGCGGTCACGCTCAGGGAAAAAGATTTAGCCGATATCTGCTTCACGGAGAGCCTGCACTTCTCGAGAGATCACGAACTCAGGCTCGCGATCATCGTGAAGAGCACCGCCGATCTTGCCTCCAAGATCGAACGGATTCCGGCTCTGCTCAACGAAAACAAAGGCCCCTTCTGGAAGGATGCCGACGGCATATACTACGGCTCCCAGCGCTATCCGGGCAAGTTGGGAGTTCTTTTCCCGGGCATCGGATTCCCCGGGCTGGCGGGCGGTTTTACGGAGCGCCTCGCGGAGTTGTATCTGCATTTCCCGGAAGTGCGCGAAGAGCTCGACCTGGTGGACAGCATGACGCGGGAGGGTCAGGATACTGAACCGCTCAGCTACAAGCTGTTTCCTCCGCCCCTTCTGAACCGCGCGGATGCGGCGCGGATCGAACGCGAACTGGTTTGGTCAGAGGATTCACCGATCGGGATGTCCATGGCCAACACGGCCGGTTGGCGCCTCCTCCGATCCTTCGGCGTCCAACCCGACGCGATCGTGGGATTTTCACTAGGCGAAATTTCAGCTTTGTTTGCGTCGGAGATCATCGATCCGCAGCGGTTCAACCTCGACACGATGCGTCAGGTTCAGGACCTAATGAAGACTCTGGCCCAGCCGGACGAAGCGAACGAAGCCCTGTGGGCGATGCTGAGTACCAGCGCCGAGCAGGCCGAGGCGGTGATGCGCGGGATCCCGGGCACGCTGTCGGTAACCATCGACGTCTCGCCAACCCAGGTCTTCATCGGCGGCGACGCGGCGGCTGTACGCGAGACCCTGCGCCAGCTCGAACAGATGGGGATTTGGGGACAAGCGCTGCCGAATCTTCCCTTCCTTGCGCCATTCCTGCGGGTCCACACCGCGATGGCAGGTCCGATGGAGGCGCGCTTCCGGGCCGTGCTCCAAACGCTTCCGATCGGCGTCGGAAGATTCAAAGTCTATTCCGGGAGTCTGGCCACGCCATACCCCGCAAAGCCGGCGGAGATTCGCGACTTAATCCTGGCGAGCGTCACCAACCCGGTGCGAATTCGCGATACGGTCAAGCGGTTCTACGACGAAGGCGTGCGTGTTTTCATCCAACTGGGTTCCGGCGGCAAGATGCTGTCGAACATCCAGAACACGCTTGAAGGTCTCGATCACGTCGCGCTTTCCACGGATTTGCAGCACCGCGGTGGGCTCGAGCAGGTCCTGCACCTGATGGGACACCTGGCGACCCTCGCGGTTCCGTTTGAGGTAGCGGCTCTCTACAATCATCGGAAATGCTGCAACCTGGATGAGCCGGCGGCTCCAGCCAGGAGCAGCACGCGGAGACTTTCCTTGAAGCCGCCGCGCCTGCATCTTACGGGTGAGGACGCGGCATGGATCCGTAGCCAGTATGCCGCGATTGAGCCTGCGCCCGCACCGGCTCAAAGCGCAGTCGTCTCAAACAGGGGACCCGCGGTTCCAGCCAGAGCGGCCGCGGCGGCCGCTGGCAGCCTAGGGGGCGTTGCCGGCCAAACCGTCTCCATGATGCAGCGGTTCCTCGAAGTCCAGAAGGCCTGGGAGGACACTGAGCGAGAGCTCATGGGCCGCTTCCTCGACACGCAACACGCCGGCGCACGCGCATTGTTCAGCAACACTCCACCACCGGCGCCGGTGAGCTTGGACGAAGGGCGTTTGCGGCGGCCGTTCATTGGCCAGATCCACCATTTTGTCCCGGGGCAGGAGATCGAATCGACTCTCGTGCTGGATCTATCGCATCACGTATTCCTCACTGAGCACGCCCTGCTGAACGTTCCTGAAGCCCTCAAACCAATGGAAGAACGCCTCGCGACTCTTCCTCTCACGTTCGAAATCGAAACTCTATCGCAGATCGCAGAGGCTCTGTTCCCCGCGCTCCACGTTATCGCGTGCCACAGCCTGGAGGCGAAGAAGTGGATCTGCCTCGAAAGCTCGCGTACTTTGACGGTCGCCATTCGCGGGAAGCGCGTGGGCGACGCGGAAGTCGAAGTGGAACTGCAGCCCGAGGGTCACACCAAGCCCGCCTTCCGGGGCCGCGCAACTTTAGCCGTTGCGCCGCCTGCTCCGCCGGCGCCGCTCGATCAGACCTACGATCGCGTCTGTCCGCATACGGCCGAGCAATTCTATCAAACCGGCCCTATGTTCCACGGCCCGATGTTCTGTTTGATTCGTTCTTTCCACGGGATGTCGGACCAGGACATCGGCGCGGAGCTGGTGGCGGGTGATCCTGCCTGGTGCCTTAGTGAACCACCGCAGCCTTGGGTGTTCGAGCCGCTGCTGCTCGATGCACTCCAGCAGATCGTCGGTTATCGGGCGTGGCTCGACGGCTGGTTCACGATGCCCACCGGAATGAAACGCATCTCTAGATTCGGCCCGCCGCCCGCTCCCGGCTCGCGGATTCGTGCCTCGGTCCGCTATCGCAAGCTCGACGGCCGCCGCATTGAAGCGGATTATGAAGCTTACGACGAGAACGGCCGCTTGTGGATCCGGGTTGACTCGCTGCAGGCGTGGCGCGTCCTATGTCCCAAGACCCTGCTCGAAGCGAATCACAAACCGAGAGAGGGTTATCTTGGAACACCGTGGCTCACCGGCGTCAACCATTTCACTGCATGTCGCGTCGGAGTTAATAACTTCGGCGATATCAATCCCGATTGGCTCGCCCGGCTGTACCTGCGGGCAACCGAGTGGGAGACATACCGGCAGAGGCCGGCACTGGACTGGCTTTTGGGCCGGATCGCCGCGAAAGATGCGGTGCGCGCCTGGTTGCGCGACCGCCAAGGGATACTTTTGCATCCGCTCGAAGTGGAGATCAAAAATGAGGCCGATGGAGCCCCGCGCTTTGTGGTGCCCGCGATGCCATCCCTGGCGCTCTCTATCGCGCACATAGAAGACGAAGCCGTCGCGATCGTTTCGGAGTCGGCCGGGATAGGAGTGGACCTGGCCGCCGTAAAAGCGCGCGGGCGTGAATTTGCTGACTTCGCCTTCAGCGGGGAAGAACTCGCCCTGTTCCCGCCGGCCAGCCGCGACGCGTGGATTCACCGCGGCTGGTGCGCGAAGGAGGCTGCAGTGAAGGCCTTCCGGCTGGGCCTTGCGCAGTTGCCGGATTTTCACATCCATGAGATCGACGAGAGTACGGGCGCGGTCGTTATGATTTGGCGATCGCAGCAAAAGCGAGTATCCGCCGCGACCTTTATCGAAGCGAATCGCGCTTTCGCTGTGGTGGAGGCGGATGTGGCCGTGCGACAGACAGCTCAATACCAGGCAAGCGGCGTCTAAAGCAGAATTTCCAGCCGCACGGAGAAACAGCAGTGAAGACCTTGTTCTTACGAATCGGAATCGCTTTAATATTCATCGCGGCTCTCGCGTCCAACGCGCGTGCGGCGAATTGTCCCAATGTCGGCTACCGCGTCTTGACCCTGCCGAGCGGGCTCAAGACCGCCATCTGGTACCCAACGACCGATGCTGAATCGGCCTTTGAATATCAACCCGGGCTCTCCGGCAGCGTCGCCCTGAATGGCGCGATCTCGAATTGTTCCCAGGTGCCCCTGGTAATTTTCTCCCACGGCCTCTATGGATGCGGCTTGCAATCCGTCTTTTACACGGAGGAACTTGCCCGCCAAGGATACGTCGTCGCCGCGCCCGACCACGAGGACGCGCTCGTCTGTTCCGTCGACGGTACCGGGTCCTTCAACTTCTCTTTAATTGCCGACTCATTCGACACACTGACGGCCTTCCTCTTTCCCTGGAGTTGGACCGATCAAACCTACATCGACCGGAAGAACGATGTCGAGACCCTCATCGACTACCTACTGTCCAGCGCTGATTTCGCACCGGGTATTGATGCGTCGCGCATCGGTATATCGGGACATTCGTTGGGCGGCTATACGGCCCTTGGAGTTGCCGGGGGCTGGCCGAGTTGGAAAGATAAGCGGATCGGCGCGGCGCTCGCTTTCTCTCCCTACGGGTCTCCATTCAGCGTCGACAACACCCTGAAGGATATTGAAGTCCCGGTGATGTATCAAGGGGCGCCATTGGACATCCTTACGCCGAATCTACTGGGCTCGAACGGCGCCTACGCGCTGTCTAACGACCCGAAGTACCTCGCGATCCTCAACAGCGGAACGCACGTCATCTGGACGAATCTGGTTTGCGCGGGTTACTCAACGATTGCCTCCTGCCTCCAAAAGGTCGCGGACGCGCAGGCGATCGATAACTACGGGATTGATTTCTTCAACCAGTATCTGCTTGGGTCTTCCGAATCTCTTCTCTCCGGTAATGGAACCGGACTTTCCCTTTACGAGTACACGGGCAGCGCCGCCCCCATCATCCATCGTCCGAGGTTTTGGTGGTGAGGCTTCCAACGATTACGGAATAACCACTGGAAGTGTCTGGTAGGCGGTCGTGGTGTTGATGCAAGTCGGATGACCGAAACCTCCAGCGCTGATTCCGGTGCCGCCGTTGGGGTTCGGAGTAATATCGAACACGATGTTGTCTGGACGAGTAGGATCGCCGGATACGCCCGCGGTGTTCGCCAAGTGGTCCAGTCCCAGGTTGTGACGTACGCGCCAGCCGATGTTGTGGTCCGCGCATGAGGTGTCCCCGCTCACGCCAACGCCCCCCACAATCTGCTCTACTGGCGTCCCGGTCACTGCCGGCGTCGCTGTTGCTGTATAGAGCGCAAGGCCGCCGCCAAACACATTCACGCCGCCAATCTTCTGCCCTACCATCGGATCTGAGGCCGTCCCGTAATCCAACGACGGTCCCTGATAGGCGACTTTCGTATCCACGGGATTACTTTCTTGCAGACCGAAAAGGCTGCCCCCAGGCTGAACGGCCGAATAAAGATTCGCCGTGGATAACGCTAAGCCCTTCGGCTGGCCGGAGCCGCCGCTGTTCGAAGAAGCGTCCAGGCTGAAAGAATTTGCTGTATTCGCTTTCTGAGCGGAAATAACCCGGCTGCCGGGCCACTGGGTTCCTCGGTTTACTCCGGAGAAGGCCACTGCGCAGACGATCCCGTCGCGATCGACGATGGTTGCCCACATCTGATTGTTAAGACCGCTCATTTCGGTGGACGTGGCTGAATCCAGAGCCGTCTTAAGTGCGGCATAGTCCGGAAGGTAGGAACACCCGTTCGGGCTGAAGTTGCCGGGTTGCGGCTGTGCCTTCATACCGGCCAGTGAGAATGTCAATGCCACGGCGATCGTGGCGGCTTTCTGCATGTACGACTTTCGGATCATTTTCGCGTCCTAGGTGTTCGCTTCGGATTTTGACCCGTCAGCTAGGAGAGTAGTGCGCTGGTGTGCGAAATCGTTTCAAGAAATCGTTTCTTACGACGAGTAAGACTCGCTCATCAGTTTCAGCACATCGTCTGTCGTGGCCGTCTCACCCAGCCGGGGAAATATCTTCTCGACGCTATGACGGTGCGCCTCGGCGTCCCGGTCCGTCATTGCATCCACGACCAGCGTCACGTTGTAGCCGAGATCGTGGGCGCTGCGCGCCGTCGATTCCACGCCGGCACTCGTCGCGACGCCCGTCAAGACGACCTGGGTAACGCCGCGCCGGCGCAAGTCACCGTCTAACGTCGTGCCATGGAACGCGCCCCATCGTTGCTTCGTGATGATGAGGTCATCAGGATGCTGCTCCAGGTCAGGAACAAGCTCGGTCCAATCGGCCGAGAACGAGAACTTGCGAGGTCCGGCGTCCGTGCGGCCTGGAGGTGCACCCGCAACCCGGACGAGAACGACCGGCAGACCTCGCTCGCGGAACGCGCGCGCGAGGCGGGTAGTCCGGCCGACGATTTCGCCTGTGGGGTGCACAGTCGGCAAACCCACAATGCCTTTTTGCAGATCAATCACGATCAAGGCAGCGGTGCTATCGAGTTTTGAGAGAGGCATGATTTTCCTCTTCGGTTACTGGTCCTTCTTCCGGTAGCAGACCCATATCCTGGTAGATCGGCTGCATGATCGCTTTGATTTTTGGCAGCTCGAGCGTGAACCATAGCGAGCCCGCAACGCAGCACGCACCGGTAAGGATGACCGTGTGGGGCGCTCCTATACGGTGAGCCAGAGCGCCGGCCAGCAGGCTCCCGAACGGCGCCGCGCCGAAAAACGCCATCGTGTAATAGCTCATCGCGCGGGCGCGTTTGTCTTCGGGCACCAGCGACTGAATGATCGTATTGCTGGCGGACGCGCCCTGCATCAGGCCAAAGCCCACTAAAACCATCAGCGCCAATGATAGCCACAACGTGTGCGAAAAGCCGAAGAGAAGTAGCGCGCTTCCCAGCATCGCGGCCGCGATCTGAAGCATGCGCGTGAGCCCCACCACCGATTTGCGGACCGCCAGGGACAGCGCCGACACAAGCGCACCGATTCCCGTGGCTCCCGTAAGCCAGCCGAGCGTGGCCGCGCCGCCGTGCAGCACCTGGGCGGCGAAGATCGGCAGTAGCACGCCGTAGGAGTAGCCCATCAGGCTGATCACCGAAAAGAGCAGAAGGATGGAGCGGATGGGCCGGAAGGTACGGACGTAGTCCCAGCCCTCCCGCATTTGTTCGAGCATGCTGGCCGCGTTGAGGCGCCGGTCCGCGGGCTGGATGCGCATCAGCAGGAGGGATGCGATCACAGCAAAATAGCTGACGCCATCCATCAGGAAACACCAGCCTTCGCCCACGGCTCCGATCACCAAGCCGGCGATGGCCGGGCCGACCAGCCTCGCGCCATTGGCCATGGAGGAGTTGATGGCGATGGCATTACTAAGGTCGTTCCGATCTTCGACCATATGCACCAGGAAGGATTGGCGGCCAGGCATGTCAAAGGCATTAATCAAGCCTTGAAAAGCGGTGAGAGCGATGATCTCGCCGAGCGTGATGACATGCGCGAGCGTGAGCGCGGCCAGGGCGAGCGACTGGGCGGCGGCCGCGGCTTGGGTCCACACCAGCAACTTGCGGCGATCGAGGCGCTCGACCCACACCCCCGCAAAGGGTCCCAGCGCAAACGAAACAATCTGCCCCGCAAAGCTTACGATACCCAGCAGCAGCGCCGAATGGGTCAGGTGATAGACCAGCCAAGTGGTAGCCAGCCGCGTCATCCAGTTGCCGATCAAGGAGATGCTCTGACCGAAGAAGAAGAGCTTGAAGTTGCGGTGTCGCAGCGCTCGCCAGGCGTGCGTCACAATTCCACCAGGCGCTTCATGATCTCGCCGGCCGCGAACAGGGTCGCTTGTTCCTGTTTGTCGAGCTGGGTGATGGCCTGCGCTAGCCAGGTCCGTTTCGCGTCGGCCGCGCTCTTCTGCGCGGCGGCGCCCCTGGCGGTCAGTTCAATATTCACCTGGCGGCGGTCGGTGGCGTGCGGCCTGCGCGCTACCATCCCCAGTTCCTCTAGCGCCGCGAGGATGGTGCGCATCGACTGCGGCCGCATGCCTTGCGCGCGCGCCAGATCGGCGGTGGTTGCAGGTCCCTCTTGAGCGAGGCGCTTCAGGACAGCAGTCTGAGTCCAGGAAAGCTCCTGCGAAGCTGCGGCCGCGCGCACGCGGCGCACCAGTAGCCCGATGGCTTGCGCAAAGTCGGTTACGGCGATGTCGAAGGTCTTCCGCGGCATGGCAATTCAAGAATACGTCAGGAACAGATAAACTTGCAAGTTACCCTTGCAAGTTATACTGCTTACGGTAAGCGGATGTTCACGCGGCGAACGAGGGCGGACACAAGGCGAAATATGCTAACCTCTTCCTCGTGCCCGCCGGCACCTGCACCGTCTCCTTCACCGATCACGAAGGTCTCCGTCATTCCGTGAACGTCCAAGCGGAAACACTCTACGAGGCAGTCGTCCTCGCGGTGCGTGCGTTCCGGAAACATGACTGCGCACCGGGCCCGGCTAGGGTGCTCGAAGTGGAAGCGCGGAGCCCGAGCGTGACGCATACGGTCGCGATGCGGAAGGTTCGCGAATGGCTGGACGGCGGCGCGAAGAGCCCGAAAGAGAAGATTGTGAAGGAGCGGTTGAAGGGGTTGCTGGCGTCGTAGCGATGATAGCTTGATAAACAGCTCGCCGCCCGTTAGCTCGCGTTTCCGCCATCGTTAAGCGCCTCGCCTCTTCTTGCCCACTCCCTTGAAGAACGTGTAGCAAAAGACGCCGTCTGCCTCAGCCGTTCTGTGAAGATCTCGAACGCCTGTATCAAAGGCTTCGGGATCGGTGATGCCGGCCTCAATTGCGGATTCGCGAACCCCCTCGATCATCGCGGTGAAAGTCTTCCTAGTGAAGCCGTCGACGAGGTCGGGTCTGCTCGAATCCACATACACCAAGCGTGGAGACACGTGAATGGCTTCTAGACCCGCGTCAACCATCAGGGGATAGAGCTGGCGGCCAATCAATGCGTTGCCTCCAGCCAACCGTTGCAACTCGACTTGACACTGGATGGCCTTGTGGGCGGCCCTGCTGTCGGGGTGGAAGTAGGCCGATCCGTGGTCGCCCTCGATCACAGTCATTGTGCCGCCCGGCTTGAGCCGCTTGTGGAGCATCGCCAATGCCTCAACGGGCCGCGACAGATGCTCCAGCACAAAACAGACGAAGACGTGGTCGAAAGATTCGGACGCGAAGGGCAAAGCGAAGATGTCGGCTTGGTGGAACTGCACATTGGTGAGTCCCGCCGCGTCTGTTTTCCTCTTGGCTTCCGCGAGGGATTGCGAAGAGAGATCAATCGACGTGAATCGTGCGTCCGGGCTTCGTTGAGCCAGAGTGACGGTCTGAGCGCCAACGCCGCACCCCGCTTCGAGGACCATGCTTCCAGACGGATATGACGTGTCGGAGTGCAGTAGGTCGACCAGCGTTCCAGCCTGATCCTGAAGGCGTTCGTTCTCACGCGGGTGGTAGCCATGCACATACGTTTTGCCCACTGTACCCCTGATCCTACCGCGGTCGCCCGCTAAACTGAGATCACGTTGTCCTATTCCGCCCCGCCGATCTGTCCTCGGTCCAGATCCACTCGACGATGAACTTTTTGTTTTCGAGCTGAAGCAGGACCGGTTCTGCGCGGTCGCGCATGTATGGCCAGGCGGTTGCCAGTTCGCGTCACCGAACAGACACGGCGAGCATTGCCTTCCACGCATCTTCATCGTGACCGATGCTCAATCGGCTGGCACCCCGAACGAGGGGCAATCGTAGCAGTTTCGGTTCCCGCTCGATTCTGTCGAGCATCTCGGTCTCGGAGAGCTTGAGGTACTTTAGGCCGCATTTTTCATACGCCTTACCCTCGATGTCGAGTAATCCGGTAAGCCCAAATCGCACTATAAATCTCGTTATCTCGCCGCGAGCCATGGGCTTTTGATTCAAGTCGACCATTTGAATCGTCGCACGGCGCTCCTTAAAGAACCGTTCCGCGGCGCGGGTTGCCTGCGAGTTCTTCACACCGAAAATCTGAACGCTCAACATACAGATTGATTCTGACAGGGAGCTCATTCAGTCGGCCAGTCGGCGCGCAGCGGGCGAGGTGATCGCGGCGTTGGATTCGACAACCAATTGCCGACGCGGATGCCGGTCGATTTCACACTCTCTCACTTCGGGCGATGCCGGCCGCCAGTTCTGGGGCGACCAGCCCGTTGTGGGCCGCCTCGGCAGCCAGTTTGCGAATCGCCGACATGCGTATGATGGTCGACGACGACCCGAGCTTGCGGTCTTCAAGCGATACCCGCCACGCGCTCACGGTCGCTTTGGTGAAGCCGGGCCGCGAAGCCTGCTGGAACCTGCCGTAAAACTCGTCCAGCGCCATATTGTAGACGCGTTTCGTAATCGGCGAGGAGACGCTGTCGAGCACGAGCGTCTTCAATTTCTGCCACTGCGCGATCTTCTCAACTGCAATCAATTCGGTCATTTTAGGTTCCTGTTGTTGGGCATGGTCGGTAGCTTCGTCATGACGACAGTACCTCTGCAGGGCGGGCACATCAAGCAAATTGAGCTCTATCCGGTACGTGTCTCCCTGGCGATCTGGTGTCCCACGATGTAGAATGTCCTCAGGATTTTGATCGATTCACCTGGAGGTGAAGCATGCCGGAACTCATCACCCGTAGAGAGACTTTGAGAAGAGGATTGGCCGCGACGAGCCTGCTCGGGTTGGCGCCGGAGTTGGTCATCCCAGCGCTGGCGCAAGGAGAGACCGTCGTGCCCTTCACCGATGTAGGGAACTTCAACCCGACACCCGGCCCCGATCGGCGAACTCTCGATGTCCGGAAGATCGACGGTCCGTTCACCCCAAAGGATCAGTTCTTCACCACACAGCATTACGGCCATCCCGTAATTGACCCTGCCACTTTTACTCTGAAAGTCTCGGGTTTGGTGGAGCGGCCGAAGTCGTTCTCGCTCGATGATCTGCGAAAAATGCGCAGCACGGAGCTCGTGTTCGGTTTCGAGTGCTCGGGCAATCGCCGTCCTCTGCAAGGCCTCGCGGGCAACGGACGCTGGACCGGTGTTTCGCTTAAGGCCGTGCTGGATCAGGCTGGCGTAAAACCCCAGGCACGTGAGTTTGTCTTCTTCGGTGCCGATCACGGCGAAGAAGATGTGGATTTCCGTGGGCAAATCAGCAAGGTGGACCAGCAGTTCGGCCGCAGCCTCTCGCGCGAAAGAGCGTTGTCGCCCGAGCTCCTCCTGGCTTACGCGTTGAATGGCGAACCCCTCACGCGCCACCAGGGTTCCCCGCTTCGCCTGCTGGTTCCCGGGTGGTACGGAGTGGCCAACGTCAAATGGCTCTCCAGCATCCACGTTCAGGAAGATCCGTTTGTCGGAAAGTTTCAGACCCGCTGGTACCGCACTCTGAGAGGCGAGATGATCGACGGCGAGGTGAAGTGGACGGAGACTGCGGTCACCCACATGCAGTTGAAGTCTTTCATCGCGCGCGTCACCCGTGATGGCAGCCGGTGTAACGTGCTCGGTGTCGTGCTGAACGACGGGACGCCGCTGAAATCGGTCGAAGTGCGCGTGGACGATGGCCCATGGCAGCCGGCGAAGATGGATCCAGCCACCAGCAGCAAGTATTCCTGGAAGCTATTCAATTACGCCTGGAATGGGGCTACGCCGGGAGAGCACACGCTCGTGTCACGCGTGACCGACGTGACCGGGAAGGTTCAGCCGACCGCAGAGGACCTAGCAAACAAGAAAACCTTCCTGGAAGACAACTCGCAGTTTCCACGGAAAGTGATGATCTCTTGACGCAGCCGATTAGATGTTGCTCTTCGCGATAGCCGCAACTTATCGAACCGGCACCGGGAACAGCCTTCCGGATGTGCAGCATTAACGACGTCTAGAAACGACGTGTGGCCGCCAATATTTCCCGCTACGCCTTCGCCAGCAACTCCTTGACTCGCGCCGGGGTAAACGGAACACTCCTGATCCTCACACCGGTGGCATCGAAGAACGCGTTCGCGAGCGCCGCGGCGACAGGGCCGGTTGCCGCTTCGCTCCCACCCCACGACGGCTGATCCGGCCTGTCGACCAGTACCACCTCAACGACCGGCACTTCCGGGAAGGTCAGAATCGGATACGTAGCCCAGTTCACGCTGGTCACGCGCGATTGATCGAACGTCACTTCTTCATACAGAGAGCGGCTCAGCGTCTGCAAGATGTTGCCTTCGATCTGATTGCGGATTCCGTCCGGATTCACAATCAGGCCGCAGTCATGCGCGCATACGATCCGGCGCACGGTGATCTTCCCTGTGGCCTTATGCACCGCGATGGTCATCCCGAGCGCCAAGTGGGTTTCGGAATCCTTGTAGTGCATGTACGAGATGCCGCGCCCCACCAGCAGATCGCCCTCGGCGGCATACGGATTGGGCGAAGGTCTCGTCTGCCAATCCATGGGCGCGGCCGTCCGCTTGAGTACCTCGAGGGCCCGCGGATCCTTGAGTCCCTTCAGCCGGAACGCCAGCGAATCCATGCCGGCCTCCCGCGCCAGCTCGTCCGCAAAGGCTTCCACCGCGAGAACGTTGGCGGGCTTGCCCGGTGCCCGCAGATCGGAAAGCCGCAGCGGTGTGTCTTTCAGGTGATGAGACAACACGCGCAGATTCGCAACCTCGTAGGGCGGCGTGAGGTTCAGCGTCGTGGTGCCGGTACCCTGTCCATGGTTTTGCTTAAGTCCAGCGGCTTCCGGTCCCAGCAGCGCCCGGGGGCCGGTCGGGCCGTCCGGTATCCACATCAGCGTTTCCCACGCCACGATGTCGCCGTTGGAATTCACGGCGCCACGCATCTCGTGCAACTGTGCGGGACCTTTCGGGTCCCAGCCGTGCTCATCCTCGCGCATCCACTGAAGGCGCACGGGCTGGCCTACGGCGCGGGAAAGAAGCAAAGCCTCGGCTGAGGCATCGTCGGCGCCGTTGCCGCCGTAGGAACCGGACCCGTCCATATAGATCACGTGCATCTTCTCGACGGGGATGCCAAAGACCCGGGAGAGATTATTGCGTAATCCAAACACGCCCTGCGTTGCGCTCCAAACGGTTGTTCCGGATTCCTTATAGTCCGCGATCGAGCAGGAAGGGCCGAGCGAGGCATGGCCCTGGAAAGGCCAGTAATAGGTCGAGGACAATGCCTTCGGGGCCGCGGTCAGCGCTGAATCGACGTCGCCCCGGAGAGCCATCTTTGAATCGCGGCCGACCTCTCCGTTCCGAACGTATGCGCCGAGGCCTTCACTACCGGGTAACCCCTTCCAGTCACTCCATGTGGCTTTGAGCACCCGCGAGGCCTTCACCGCCGCCCATTCGTCCTTCGCCACCACAGCCAGAAAGCTTTCGATCCGCACCACGCGAACATCGGGAATTCCCTGGAGTGAAGACTCGTCCACCGACAGCAGCTTCGCTCCGATAGCCGGCGGCCGAACGACGCGGCC
>JBEKBK010000047.1:0-26192 GCA_050015435.1 Bryobacteraceae bacterium | reverse complement strand
CGCCTGGAAGCTCGCGACGGCCGCGACTACCCGCTAGGCCGGTCAACCTCCGATGCGGCTGCACATCGTAATCGATGCCCGGCACATCGGCGATTTCGGTATCGGAACGTACATCCGGAACCTCATTCGCTCTCTGGCGCAACAGGACCAGGAGAATCGATACACACTCATTACCAGGCCGCAAGATGCGGCCGAAGTCGCGGGGGTGGGCCCGAACTTTCAAACCGCTGTGTATGCGCGCCCAGAAAATTCCCTGCTCCACCATGTGGCGTTTCCACGCTTTCTCCGTTCGCTTCGGGCCAACCTTTATCATGTCCCCCTCAACTCGGTTGCGTGGTGGATGCCGCAGCCGTACGTCCTGACGATCCATGACATGAGCACCCTTCTATTCCCTGCGCAACTCGATTTTCGGCACACGATGCATGAAGAACGTTATCGCAGAGGCGCACAAAGGGCAGCGCGGGTGATCACCGTCTCTAATGCGACGCGCCGCGATCTCGAATCCGTGCTGCGCATCCCCGCCCATCGAATCCGGACGATTTACAGCGCGCCCGATCCCATTTTCCTCACGAACCAGCATGATCCGGAGCTCGACCGTCAGATGCTCGCTCGCTATTCGATCCAATACCCGTTCGTTCTTTACGCCGGCGCCATCCGGCCCCGAAAGAACGTACCGCGACTGATTGAAGCGTTTGCGGTGCTGCGTTCCGAGCTTGAAAATCACCCCGAATATGCGGACTTGCGCCTGATCATTATCGGCGATGAGTTGTCGAAACACCCCTCCGTTCGGCGTGCCGTGGTCGAATCGCGGGTCGAGCCCACGGTGCGTTTTCTCGGTTTCGTCCCTCTGGAAACGCTCAAGGTATTCTATAGAGCCGCTGCTGTCTTCGCGTTTCCTTCGCTTTACGAGGGGTTCGGGCTGGCTCCGCTTGAAGCAATGGCGTGCGGAACGCCTGTGGTCGCCTCCGATGTTCCGTCGCTGGTGGAAGCCGTCGGGGATGCTGCCGAGCTGGTAAGTCCTGATAATGTGTTCGATATTGCGCGTGGTTTACGCGAGGTTTTGCTTAACAAAGAAAGGCGAAAACAACTCTCTCTGGCGGGCCCAGAGCAGGCGCTCCGGTTTCATTGGGACAAAACAGCACAAGAGGTTTTGGCTGTATATCGGGAAATTGCCGCACGGAAGCGAAAATAAAGATTGACAGGGTACTAGTAGTAGTAGTACTTTGAGTTACCTGTTGGAGGCACTCTGTATATGGTATGGAGTCGTTCGGAGACATTGGCGCTTGCCATGCATGACTGTACGCAATGCCATGGATCGGGATTGCGTTTTGCTAAGAAAGGTACGGCGACAGCACCTTGCAATTGCGTGCTTCGCGCCATTTTCCGCATCTGCCGTGAGCGGTTTGTTCGCTGTGTAACGCAGGAGAGGCACTTGAGCCGGATCTCGCTCGAGCCGCATGTGGGCCGTCAGCGCCCATCCAGTTGGGGTCGTAAAGACGAAGAATACATTGCCGACTTTTGTCTGGTTGCGCGCCGGGCTCTGGATGAGTTTGAGTACCGGCTGTTTCGTTATCACTTCCTTCTCGGTGCAGACTGGAAGCTGTGTACGCGTAAGCTCGGGATCGATAGAGGCAACTTTTTTCACGCCGTCTATCGCATCGAGCAGAAGCTTGGCCGGATGTTCCGGGAGCTAGAACCTTACTCGTTGTTTCCATTGGACGAGTACTTCAACGGACCCCCGAGAGAGGGAGTGCGGCGGCCGCAGTTAGTCGCCAGCTCCCGTACTCGCATGGAGCCGTCCGTTGAACATCTGCGTTTCCCGCAACCGGTGGGAAAGACAGCCTAACGGCGCAAAACAAGCGATCTACACTTGACTCCCATTGACGTCAAAAGTAAGATTGTTGACGCAATGGGAGTCCGCTTTGGCAGAAGCTCCGCCCTGATAGCGTTCTTTCTCGCGACAACTTCAATTGCGCAGATGCGGCCCGGTGCAAAGGTCGAAAAGACCTACGGCCTTGGCTTGCCGCGCGACATGGATAAACTGCTCATTGACGACAGCGAATATCCCGTCTATCCGCTGAAGCCGGGCCAGGAAGCGTACAAAGACGTCGACGGATACCGGATCAAAGATCTGATCAAGAAATTCACAGCAATATCGCTCAAAAGTCTGGATGACGGCGAACAGTATTGGGGCCGCATTACCGGTACCAAGTACGACCACATGACCACCGAACTGATGGCCGAAGAGTACAGCAAGCTGGGCCTGAAAGTCACGCGGCAACCATTCACCGTGAAGCAACTTTGGTATCCAACCCATTGGGAAGGAAACTACACGGCAGGCAGCAGAACTGGCCCACTACTGACCCTCTTCCCCATTAACGAAACCAAGCCCACGCCGGCAGCGGGCATCACCGCCGAGGCGATCTGGGTGGGAGTGGGCGCTGCACCCGATTTGCTGGGCCGTGATCTCAAGGGCAAGGCGGTGCTTGTCTACAGCACCTTTGTGCCGGGTGGCCGCAGTCATTCCGCGAGCGATCGGGCCGGCCTCTTCAATTCCGATACTCTCGTGACCAAAGCGGGCGCGGCGATGATCATCAATGTCATGGCCGTGCCTGGCAACGGGCAGTTCGATCCGGAGGGCGCGCCCGCGGGCCCCGACGCTGTCCCCACCATGACGATCAGCCAGGATGAAGGCTTTCTGCTGCGCGATTTGCTGGCGTCGGGGCAGAAAGTGCGGATCAGCCTCAAACTCGATATCGAACATCGCGAGAACGTGTCAAGCCAGAATGTTTACGCGGTCCTGCCCGGCGCTTCCAGCGAGGAGATCATGGTGATGTCGCACACCGACGGCTTTTTCCAGGGCGCGATGGATAACGCCAGCGGCATGGCTACAGCGATCGATATCGCCCGGCACTACGCCGCGATCCCGCAGGCGCAACGTCCGCGCACGATGGTCTTCGTCGCGACTCCCGATCATCACCACGGCGAGACTGGGCGCGATTTGATGATTAAGACCCACGACTGGAGCAAAACGGCGGTGGTGCTGAACGCCGAGCACACCTCGCAGACCTTGATGTATATGTACAACGCCGACCTGATGACGTCCAATGCCATCAGCGCCCGGCGTTGGTTCGCCAGCGGCAGCCCTGAATTTCAGCAACTGGTCAAGAAAACATTCCAGGACTTCAACGTTTCGGTTTACAAGGTGCCGGAAGCCCGGGCCGGAGGATCATTGGGCGCGGTCAGCCCGTATGCGCCATCATTCCACATCATCGACCACGTGATCTATCACACTTCGCTGGACACGCCCGAGTTAGTGCCGGCGGTGGGTCTGGCGTACAGCGAACGGGCCTTCCTCAAGATTCTCGACGAAACGGACAAGATGACCATGGCCCAGATTCGCGGGAAAGACAAATTGCCGAACCCAATCAAATAGAATCAGCTTAGCCTGCCTTACGATGAAGCTTTTTCGCTTACTGTGCCGGCTTTTGGCATTTCTGGTCCTCGCCGGAGCTGTGTCTGGTCAGCAGCCGGGGACGCACCGGCAACCCACCATTGGCCAGATTTTAGTGGCAACTGAGAAATCGCGTGATGCCGATCTCGCGCATTCCGTGATTCTGTTGATCTACTCAGATCCTAATGGGCTCATGGGGTTGATCCTAAATCGTCCGCAAGACAAAGCGGGGTATTTCGGCGGACCAATCCCGCTTGGCACGCGCACGCTGTTTCGATCCCGCACCAAACCAGTGGACGCGCAGCGAATCCTGGATGAGGTCTACATGGTTTCGAAGGAAGTGCCAAATTCGAAGGATGCAACCGCGCGCGTGTATGCGGGATACGCGGGATGGACGATGCGGCAGCTAATGGATGAGATCGACCTTGGGCTATGGAAAGTTGTGCCCGGCGACGTGGCGATGATCTTCGATCCGCATCCGGAGACGTTGTGGCAGCGTGCAGTTCGATAAGCGCCATCCGTCGTCGCGGCTCCTGTCACGGAAACAATCCCGTGATAGTCCGCGCCAGCACCCGGCATTCGATCTCCCAGCCTTGCGGCGTTGGCGTTCCGGCTACGCGTTCGGGGAAGCGCGCGGTAGTCATCACTTCGGGACAACGATCTCCTATTCCGCGAGCAGGGCGTTTCTCGTCCATGCGGGCAGCCGAAGGTAAACACTGGCCGACTACTGATTAGCATCGGCGCTAGACTCCGTTCATTGTCGCGATTTCCTGGGCCTGGCAGGTCATAGGTCACTCAAGCAACTTAGTGCCGTATCAAGTATGGACATTGTGCGCGCGGCTCAATGATCGTGGTGGCAAGGAAATGGGGCAAATCGCACTGCGCGGCGGTCCTCCCGGCGGATACCATTGAGGGCGGGAGGCTCTCATGCAGCGGATGATCTGTCGCACAGAGGCCCGCGCGGCGCTGGCCGTTCTACTCATGCTGGCAACGGGCGGCACGTTGGCGGCGCAGGAATTTGCCGCACGCGAGAAACTACGCGCGCACTCGGATGAGTTCCGGAAAGACGTGATCAAGGTCACCGACGGTGTCTACGTGGCCGTCGGCTTCTCGGACGCCAACTCGATCCTGATCCAAGGCGACGGCGGGTCGATCATCGTCGACACGACCAGCGACGTGACGGATGCGAGCGCCGTGAAGGCTGAGTTCGCGAAACTCTCCGCCGCGCCGGTACGCGCGATCATCTACACGCATTCCCACCCGGATCACACCGGCGGCGCGACCGTCTTCGCCGGGAACGACCACCCCGAGATCTACAGTCACCAGCTTTTCGTCGACCGCGTCCCTGATGTGGGCCGAGGCGGCCGCGACGGCGGCGACCAGTTCGGCTCGTCCCTCCCGGATTCGTTGTTCATCAACGCTGGTACCGGCATGGAGTTCGGACGACGACCGGCTCCGACCGGCTACCTCCCACCGACGCGCACATTCAGCGGGGACCGGTTGGAAGTCACGATCGCCGGTATTCGGCTGCAACTCCTCCACACGCCTGGAGAGACGCCTGAGAATGTTGCGGTCTGGCTGCCCGATAAGCGCGTGCTGCTGCCGGGGGATGACTTCTATAAAGCCTTTCCGAACCTGTACGCGATTCGGGGCGTGCGCCCGCGTCCGGTCGATCAGTGGGCGGCCAGCCTCGGCAAGATGCTCGACCTCGGCGCCGAGTACCTGGTGCCGGGCCATACGCGTCCCATCATCGGGAGCGCCAACGTCCGTGCAGCGCTGACCACGTATCGCGATGGCATCATGTCGCTACTCAACCAGACCGTTGAGGGAATGAAGAGGGGCGAGCGGCCGGACGAACTGGTGCAGCACGTCAAACTTCCGCCAGCGCTGGCAGAGAGCCCTTACCTGCAGGAGTTCTACGGCACGGTGGCCTGGTCGGTTCGCGCCATCTACGCCGATTACGCCGGCTGGTTCGACGGCAACCCGGCCAAGCTCTTCCCGCTACCTGAGAACGATCGAGCGGCCAGAATCATCGAGTTGGCCGGGGGACGAGATCAGGTGCTGTCGAGGGCGCGTCGCGCGATCGTCAACAAGGACTTCCAGTGGGCCGCCGAGTTGAGCGACTACGTGCTGGCGATCGACGGCGGGAACGTCGAAGCAAAGCGACTGAAGGCGACGGCGTTGACGGAACTTGGCGAGCGGCAGATCAGCGCCATCGCGCGCAACTACTACCTCTCCGCTGCACAGTACCTGCTGCGCGAGCTATCCCCCCGGTGACGCCGCCCGGCCCGTTCTCGGGTGGGGTTTCAGGGTCGCCCGTTGCACGCCGTGTAGTTCTCGCGACAGGTCCTCAATAACGGCACAGTGTTTAGTGTCCACTTTGACGGTTGGTCGCATCCCGGACATGGGCCACTCGCGGCCCTGATACGGCGATCTGGGGATGGCCGCAGATTTCATACCTCTCCACGCTCAGCTCGAGATTTTGCTGGGCGATCTCCGTGAGGGTGCTCCAGCCTTCCACCTTCTCAACGTCGTCAAGTTATCGCCAGGCACCTCCGGTATAATGTCGCCGATGCGGCGCGGTTCTCTAATTGCGATCGTGGGGCTACTTGCGGCGGTTCCGCCGATGCCCGCAGGCACGCCCAGCCTGGACGCCGCCGTCAAGACCGCCGAGACCCTCCCACGGACGCGCAGTCTGCTGGTGAGTTGGCGCGGCGAAATAATCCTCGAACGCTACTTCCACTCGGCGCGCGCGACGTCCCTGGCCGACATCAAATCGGCGTCTAAAAGCGTCATCTCCTCGCTGGTGGGAATCGCCATCGAGCGCAGGCTGCTCGCTGGCGTGGATGCATCCATATCGCCGTATTTCCCCGATCTGTCCGACCCACGGAAGAAAAGGATTACGATCGCGGATCTTCTGACAATGCGGTCTGGATTGGGACCCACCAGCCGCCAGAACTATGGCGCATGGGTGCAGAGTCCGAACTGGGTGCGGTACATCCTCAACAGGCCACTTCTGAATCCGCCGGGCCAACAGATGGACTATAGCACCGGGAACACTCACCTGCTCTCAGCGATTCTGACCAAGGCGAGCGGTCATGATACTTGGACTTTCGCTCAAGAAGCGCTCGCGAAGCCGCTCGGTTTTACTTTGGCGCGCTGGCCGCAAGATCCCCAGGGCATTTATTTCGGCGGCAATGAAATGCTCATGACACCGCGAGAGATGGTGAAGTTCGGCGAACTCTATCTCCATCAAGGGCGGATCGATGGATATCAAATCGTCCCTTCGGCCTGGGTGGCCGCGTCATTCGTGCCGCGCACGCAGTCCCCAGTGAGCGGACACCAATATGGCTACGGCTGGTGGATGGACGAGATGGAAGGCCATCCGGTCTACTATGCGTGGGGGTTCGGAGGGCAATACATATTCATTGTTCCGGACCTCCAACTGGTGGTCGTAACCACCTCCTCCGTCAACTTGGGTGAGGATCGCCGCGAACATCGAAATGCGGTTTACGACTTGGTGGAACATCAAGTGATCGGGGTGATCGGCTCAATCGCCCAACCAGTCTCCCGATAGTCGGCCTCGGCTCTGGTGTGTTTTAGGGATAGTCTTTCCGGCTCCACGGGTGTCTCATGAAAGAGGGCCGCGAGCCACATTGCGGCCGGAAAGGCGAATATGGGTACGCGAGTTCTTTGCACATTGATTCTGTTCACTTCCGTCGCACTCGCAGACGACGACGCGGACCGCGCGAAGTTGGCCGGGACTTGGCAGGCCGACGAGGGGAGCACGCTGGTCGTCGAAAACACGAACGACGCTGTCAAGATCACGCAATCCAAAAACGGGACGAAGGTCTCGGAAATCGAGTGCAACGTAACTGGCAAAGAGTGCGTGATCACCGAAAACGGTCACAAAGCCAAGGTTTCGATGTGGTTCAACGGCCCCAAGCTGATCGAGCTTGAAACGAGAGGTTCCGAAGTAGTGAAACGGACGTTTTCGGCGGCCGGGAAAGAGGACGCGATGGAAGTAGAATTCATCCCAGTCGTCCCCGGAGGAACGACGGAAACGTCACATTTCCGGCGGACCCCGGTTTCCTCGGCGCAACGCTAAATCGGAGCCCGATGCGTTATATTCCTCTGGTTCTTGTATGCGCGGTAGCCGCGAACGGTCACGATATCATTACGAGCAAGGTTACTTTTGACCGCGAAATTGTCCGGTTGATCAACGCTCATTGTATTTCGTGCCATCGCGAGGGCGGGCAGGCTTTCTCCTTAGCCACCTACCAGGACGCCCGCCCTTGGGCCAAGGCGATCGGCGAGGAGGTTCTGGAACGGCGCATGCCCCCGTGGGGCGCGGTGAAAGGCTTTGGCGATTTCCGCGACGATCAGTCCCTTACTCCTGAGCAGCTCGAGTTGATCGTCGATTGGGAGGAGGGCGGCGCTCCGGAGGGAGAACCGAAGGACCTGCCGCCCCCAGCTTCCGCATCGATGTCCCCCGTGCTCGCCCATCCCGCCGACCCGGTCGCCATTAGCGGAGACACGAAGCTTGCTCATCCGCTGACACTCGGCGGATTGTGGCCCGAGAAGATTCCCGAAGGCGCCTCCTTTCAGATGACAGCGGAACTGCCGGACGGGAGCATCTATCCTGTGATCTGGCTCCACAAGTTCATGATGAAGTTCAATCATCCATTTCTCTTGAGAACGCCGTTGGAGCTTCCGGCCGGGACTGTGATTAAAGGCGTGCCCAGCGAAGCAAGCATCAACCTGGTTCCGGTGGCCGACGTGCCGCCGTCGAAGTACCAGGGAGAAATGTCGAAGGTCAATTCACACACGAAATGAATCTCACTCATTTAACGCGACGCAGTTTCCTGGCGGCCACCGCCGGCGGTCTCATCGGAGGCCGCCTCATTGGGCAGGATCTGGTTTATCAGTGCCCGATGGACCCCGACGTAAGATCGAATCTCCCAGGAGTTTGCCCCCGTTGCGGCATGACGCTGCGGGCGGGAATCCCGGAGCCGACCGAATTCCCCATGGACATGAAAATGACGCCGACGGCGGTGCGGGCCGGCGAGAAGGTCCAACTCGAGTTCAGCATCCGGGACCCGCAGAACGACAAGCTGGTCCAACACTTTCAGATTGTCCACGAGAAGTTGTTCCACTTATTCGTCATCAGCCAGGATCTGCAATTTTTCTTGCATGATCATCCCGTCTTCGGCGAGGACGGGAAATTCCGGTTCGATATCACTTTTCAACGACCGGGGCTCTATCGCCTGCTGGGGGATTTTTTTCCCGACGGAGCTACGCCTCAACTCAGCGCCAAAACGATCATCGTCGGCGGCGGATCTCAGACCACTCCCGCGCTCGGCCGCGACTATTCGCCCAGGAACGCCGCCAACATGAAGGTGTCGTTTGAGACCTCTCCGGTGCAGCCGAACCCGGACTCGAAGACCATTCTGTATTACAAGCTCGATCCGGCGGACGGGCTCGAAAAATATATCGGCGCGTGGGGGCACATGCTGGCGGCGAGTAACGATCTGATCGACCTGATTCACACCCATCCTGTCATCGCTGACGGAGGACCGGAGATGCAATTCAACCTGTATTTTCCTCGGGCGCAAACCTACCGGGTATGGACGCAGTTCCAGCGCCGGGGTGTGGTCAACACCGCCTATTTTGATGTTCCAGTTAAAGAATTAGGGTAACGTGCATTCAGCCTTGCCTCGCCTGGTCACACACGACCTTGCGGTTCGCGCGACACTAGGGAAGGGACCTATGCCGCGCCGGTCAATCTTGCTCGCTGCCGCGTTTGCGGGCCTGCTGCTGGTCATCGGTGCATCTTCGTTTGCCATTTGGCTGAACACCAGGCAGGCCCAGGATCGCGTCGCCAACCTGCACAACACCCACATGGAAGCAGGCGCCGCACTCGCCACGGTTCGTGCCAACGTCTATCTCGCGGCCATCCTCACTCGCGATTTTCTTCTGGACTCGGAACCATCTGGCTCCGAATCGTATACCAGCCAATTTGCCCACATCCGCGAGAGTACGGAAGACAACTTTCGAGTGCTTCTTGCGTCTGCCCAGGACGCCGGTCAAACGGCTGCTTTGTCCGAACTTCACCAACAGCTGGAACGGTACTGGGATTCTACCCAGCTCATCTTGAACTGGACTCCGGAAGAGAAGCGCGCCCAGCGTACGGACGTGCTCCGCCAACGCCTTCACCGGCGCGAAGAAATTCTAGCGATATCACAGCAGGTGGAGAACCTGATCACGAAGAATTTCCTGAGTGAGCGGGCACGAATCACGACTGCCGATCAGGAATTCCGCGCGTCGCTCGGCTGGACCACCGGTATCGCGCTGTTGCTGGGATTCTGTATCGGAGGCGTCGCGTTTACGCGGCTCTTGCGCCTGGAACTCCAGTCGCAGCGCGCGGAATCGGCCTTGCGGCTGCTCTCCGGCCAGATCCGGACGGCTCAGGAAGAAGAGCGCAAATACCTGTCGCGTGAATTGCACGATCAGGTTGGGCAGATGCTCACCGGTCTGCGGATGGAACTTGCCGGAATGGCCAAAATCGATGGGGATCCGACGAGCGAGTTATCAGCAAGAATCGTGCGCGCCAAAGCGACCGTCGAGCAAACGCTGAACATCGTTCGGAATATCGCGATGTTGCTGAGACCATCCATGCTGGACGATCTCGGACTGACTCCCGCGCTGGTGTGGCTGGTGAAGGAAGTTTCCCGATCGAGCGGTATCGAAATCGAGGTCGATATCGATCCGGCCACCGACCTGTTGCCGGACGCCTACCGTACCTGTCTTTATCGCGTGGTCCAGGAGGCCCTCACCAACCTCGCCAGACATTCTGAAGCCCGCAAGGCAACGTTGATGCTAAAGATAGGAAATGGAGAGGTGCTCGGCAGCATCACAGATAACGGGCAGGGATTCGATGCGGCGGTGATGCAACGCAGAGGCCTGGGTTTACTGGGGATGGAGGAGCGTGTACGGGAGCTCGGCGGAACCATTCTGGTCTCCTCCGGCCGCGGCATCGGCACCAAGGTGGAGATTCGGCTGCCCCACGTCACACACTCGGAGGTTACGGATGATTCGAGTCCTGATCGCGGACGATCACGGGATTGTTCGGACCGGGTTAAAACTCCTGCTTGACCGGGTTCGTGACATCGAAGTCGTCGGGGAAGCGGCCGACGGGCGCGCCGCGGTGCAGTTGGCGAAGTCCGTGCGGCCCAATGTCGTGGTCATGGATATTGGCATGCCGCTGCTGAACGGCCTGGAGGCTTCTTCACAGATCATTCGCGAGAACGATGGGATTGGCGTCATTATCCTGAGCATGCACCGCGATGAGAGCTACATCGTGCGTGCATTGGATCGCGGCGCGCGTGGCTACCTTTTGAAGGACAAGGCGGATGAAGATATTGAGCGCGCGATTCGGTCAGTCGCGAGCGGTCGGCCCTTCTTTTCACCTTCGATCGCCCAGGCGCTGATCGAAGACTACGTCCGACTCATGCGCGAACGCCGCGTGCAGGACTCTTTCGAACTGTTGACGGATCGTGAGCGGCAGGTGTTGCAACTTCTGGCCGAAGGAAAGACGAACAAAGAAACGGCGACCATTCTGGACTTGAGCCCGTACACGATCGAGACGCATCGCGAAAATCTCATGCAGAAGCTGGGTGTGCACAATACAGCGGAGATTGTTCTTTACGCCGTCAGGAAGGGCATCATAACCGTTTGACGGGGCGGACAGCTTTGTTCTCGAGACTGAAGCGTGTACTGGATGGGATTCGGCGAAGTGAAGATCGCCTGACCCTTATATTGAGCCTGGTGATCGGTGCGCTGGTCGGCTTGGTGGTGGTGGCATTCATCCTCCTCACCGGCCGTCTGGCGGCGCGTATGTATCCATCCGGGGGCGCAGGATGGCGGCGCATCCTGGTACCCACGGTCGGCTCGCTCGTGACCGGTTACCTGTTGGCGCGGTACTTCCCCCTAGCGCGTGGAAGCGGAATTCCACAAACGAAGTTTGCGCTCTTCGTCAATGATGGACGGATTTCCTTGCGCACCGTAATTGGCAAGTTCTTCTGCTGTTCAGCATCGCTGGCGAGCGGCATTGCCCTGGGGCGCGAAGGACCCTCGGCGCATGTGGGCGCGGGAATTGCGTCGGTAATTGCGAGAAATCTGGGACTAAGTACCGAGCAGGTGAAATCGCTGGTGCCGGTGGGCTGTTCCGCGGCGTTAGCCGCCGCATTCAATACACCAATTGCGGCCGTTTTGTTCTCGCTCGAAGAAGTAATCGGCGATTTACACGCATCGGTCCTGGGAACCGCAGTCCTGAGTTCCGCGACCTCATGGATGGTCCTGCACCTGGTGCTGGGCGACGATCCTCTGTTTCACGTGCCGGTTTATCGCCTGCAACATCCGGGGGAGTTCGGCATATACGCCGTGCTTGGTGTTGTGGGGGGCTTAGGCTCGGTTTGCTTCGTCAAGTTGCTTTTGAAACTGCGCGAGTGGTTTCTGCGCCTCCCACGATGGAGTATCTGGCTGCAGCCGGCTGCGGGCGGCTTGGCCGTCGGCATCATGGGCTTTTTCGTTCCTGAGGTGATGGGCGTCGGCTACAACTACGTCGAAAAAGTCCTTAACGGAAACCTGCTACTCCAGCTGGTCGCTTTGCTGGCCGTGCTCAAAATCGTAGCGACGGCCGTCTGCTACGCGTCGGGCAACGCCGGCGGAATCTTCGGGCCGGCCCTGTTTATGGGAGCCGTGATGGGCGGCGCAGTCGGCAGTATCGCGCACCATTTTCTGCCGGGATACACGGCCGGTCCCGGCGCCTACGCGCTGGTCGGGATGGGCACGGCCTTCGCTGGAATCGTCCGAACGCCGTTGACATCGGTAATCATGATCTTTGAGATGACGCGGGATTACACGATTATCGTTCCGCTGATGATCTCCAATCTCATTGCATTTTTCATCTCTCAGAGACTGCAGAGACAGCCAATCTATGAGGCCTTGGCCCGACAGGATGGCGTGCACTTGCCGACCTCTGAATCGCGTTCCGAGCACGCCAGAATTCGCGTAGCTCAAGTAATGCGAAAACCGCCGGTGCTCCTGGCTCCCGAAACCGACGTGACGGCGGCGGTGAAGCTGGTGAAGGGTGCGCCGCTTGACGCGTGGCCGGTTGCGGATGTGCGGGGGCTGTGGGGGATGATCCGGAATTCCGAGCTCAAAGAGGCTGCATTTGAGCTCAGAGGAGCCGCTTCGAACGGGCATCCTGCCATAACCGTTGCGGACATTCCCAGCCAAGGATTCGGGCTAGGTTTGGATGCGGATCGCCTACCGCATGTTCATCCGGACCACACTTTGAGCCAGGTCCTGGAGCGCATGGGATCGACGAATCTCCACGTTTTGCCAGTGGTAAGTCGCGCGAATGTGAGACAACTGCTCGGAATTGTTGTCCTGGAGGACGTACTGGATGCGTACGGCGTGGGCATGCCCACGGTCACGCAGGAATACAGCGAGTAAATCAGATGTTGCCGGGAGCTTCGTTCAACGGACGGTCATTCCTAGGAACACTGGCTCTGGTCGCATTCGCGATCGGTGGACTGTTTATTGTCGACACGTTCCTGGTGAAGATGGAGCAAGCGGAGGACCGCGCCGAGGCAGCGCGGCTCTTTGCCGAGGGACGCAAGCTCATGGATCAGGGCCGCAGCGCCGATGCGGTCGAGCGCCTGAATGACGCGGTTGCGATTGAACGCAATAACCGCGAGTACCGGCTCGCCCTTGCGGAAGCGCTTCTGGCGGCGGGACGTCTCGACGACGCCGAGAGTAAGCTCAACGATCTGTTGCAAGAGGACTCCACCGACGGAGCGGCGAATCTGATGATGGCCCGCGTGATGGTCCGCGAAGGGAAAATCACGGAAGGAATTTCTTTTTATCACCGTGCGATCTATGGGCGATGGACAAATCAGGCCGCGCAAAACCGGGACGCTGCGAGGTTCGAATTGATCGATCTGTTGGTTCGGCAGAACGCGAAGGAAGACCTTCTGGCGGAGCTGTTGCCCCTTCAGGACGAAGCCCTGGACGACCTGGCGACCCGAAAAAAGATAGGGCGCTTGTTTATCGTCGCCGGCTCGCCCGCCCGTGCCGCCGAAGTATTTCGAGCGATTCTCCGCCGCCATCCTCAGGACGCAGATGCTTATGCCGGGCTCGGCGAAGCGGAATTCGCGAGTGGAAACTATCCAACCGCCCAGACGGATTTTATTACGGCCTCTCGCTTGAACCCCGATGACGAAACGGTCCGGAAAAGACTGGACTTGTGCAATCAGGTTCTGGCGCTTAACCCAACGCGACGCGGACTGGATCCGGCCGAACGCTACCGCCGTAGCCACCAGCTACTCGAAATGGCTCTGGACGAAGCAAATCACTGCTCCGGCGCCCAGGAGTTGCTGGATGAAGCAGCGAAGGCAGTGAAGCGCGCCGTGCCCGCGTCCCGCCAAGGCGAGGTGTCCGAAATGGATATCGATTTGGCGGAGCAAATCTGGCAGGCCCGTAAGAAGGATTGCAAACAGGAGTCCGCAGTGCCAGAAGCATTGGATCTGGTGCTGGCAAAGCTCGCCCAATAGTCGATTCTGAATCTATGGTGCCCGGGGTGGGACTTGAACCCACACTCTCCTTGCGGAAAAAGGGATTTTAAGTCCCTTGCGTCTGCCGATTTCGCCACCCGGGCTTTTTGAAAAAATGCGAGATCGCTAGCCTTCCCATTCTAGACCGTACGCGTCTTTACAGGCATGCAAACATCGGTCAAGGGTATATTGGTCTTGAGGGGTTTCGTCGCATTCTCACCCACCCGGGACTCCGCTCCAAAGCCTCTATTCTTGCAACGCCCGTGGAGCAAGACGGCGACGACAGAAGGAATCTAGACATACTGAAGACTCTATGCCGGAAATCGTCTACGACCACAACCAAATCGAGCTGAAGTGGCATGAGCGCTGGAAGGACGCCGAGCTCTATCGAGCGTATCCGGAATCCAATGCGTTGAAGTACTACGTGGTCGAGATGCTCCCCTACCCCAGCGGCCGTCTGCATATGGGCCACGTCCGCAACTACTCCATTGGAGACGCGCTCGCCCGGTATATGTGGATGCGTGGCTACAACGTGAAGCATCCGATGGGCTGGGATGCATTCGGGTTGCCCGCCGAAAATGCCGCCCTGGCGCGAGGGCGTCACCCGCGCGAGTGGACGCTCTCCAACATCGCTGAGATGAAGCGCCAAATGGCCCGGATGGGGTTCGCCTACGACTGGCGTCTGGAGATCGCCACCTGCGAGCCGGAATACTACCGCTGGAACCAATGGTTCTTCCTGAAAATGATGGAGCGCGGTCTTGCGTATCGCAAGAAGGCTCTGCTGAATTGGTGCCCCGAATGCGCCACGGTGCTGGCCAACGAGCAAGTGGTGGAAGGATGCTGCTGGCGGCACGAGAACACGCCGGTGGAGCAGCGCGCGCTCGAACAGTGGTTCTGGAAGATTACGTCGTATGCCGAGGAACTGCTGCGCGACATTGACGAAAAATTGGAAGGGAAGTGGCCGGAGCGGGTCCTTTCCATGCAGCGCAACTGGATCGGGCGCTCTGAGGGGTCGGAGGTCGATTTCAGGTTAGTGGGCTCCGAAGATCGAATTCGTGTGTTCACCACGCGGATCGATACGATCTATGGAGCAACGTGCTTGATTCTCGCCCCAGAGCACCCTGTCGCGCAGAGGCTGCTGAACGATGAGGGTCGTGCGCGCGCTAAGCAGATGATCGATGCCCGGAAGCAGCAAGATCCCGGCGACATCCAGAAGGAAGGCGTTTTCACGGGACATTACGCCGAGAATCTCTTCAGTGGCGAAAAGCTGCCTATTTGGATCGGCAATTTCGTGCTGATGGACTACGGTACGGGAGCCATCATGGCTGTGCCGGCGCATGACGAACGCGACTTCGAATTCTGCACAACCTATGGGATTCCCATCCGCCCTGTAATTCGCCCGGTGGATGGCGAGCTCGCAGTCGATCCTAGAACTGCGTTTACCGAATACGGGATCGTCGAGCAATCCGGTCCGTATTCCGGTCTGCCGAGTGAAGAAGCGCGGCGGCGCATGAATCAGCGCGCCGAGCGGGAAGGGTTCGGCAAGGCCGCGATTACATTTCGAATCAAGGATTGGGGCATTTCACGCCAGCGCTATTGGGGCACACCGATTCCGGTGATTCATTGTCCGAAATGCGGCCTGGTTCCCGTGCTTGAGAAAGACCTGCCTGTGATTCTGCCACTGGACGTGAAGATCACCGGCAAAGGACGTTCGCCGCTCGAAGATGTCGATTCATTCATGAACGTTCCATGTCCTGTCTGCGGC
The DNA here is from genome assembly GCA_050015435.1 of Bryobacteraceae bacterium. Classification (GTDB taxonomy): domain Bacteria; phylum Acidobacteriota; class Terriglobia; order Bryobacterales; family Bryobacteraceae; genus Palsa-187. Next base: position 10,354 of record JBEKBK010000047.1, on the reverse strand, counting down.
GAGCCCGCTCGCCGCGAAAGCGACACCATGGACACGTTCGTCGACTCGTCCTGGTATTTCTATCGCTACTGCGATCCGCACAATGATCACGCTCCTTTCGATTCCTCGAAGGTTGCGGAGTGGTTCCCGATCGATCAGTACATCGGCGGCGTGACGCACGCGATTCTGCACCTAATCTATTCGCGTTTCTTCACAAAAGTCATGCGCGACCTGGGACTGATTACAAACGATGAACCGGCGGACAACATGTTCACCCAGGGAATGGTGCTTGGGGCGGATGGCTCGGCGATGTCCAAGTCCAAGGGCAATACTGTTGATCCGGAAGAGATGGTGGAAAAATATGGGGCCGATACGTGCCGTCTGTTCGTCCTGTTCGCCGCGCCGCCGGAAAAGGACATGCCGTGGAACGAGGCGAGTGTCGGCGGCCAGAGAAGGTTCCTCGAACGCGTTTGGCGCTTCGTAATCCGCAATCATGACCGTGACGCGGGCTCCGGCGATCCAGCCGCCGATCGAGCGGCGCTGCGCAAGCTGCATCAGACGATTCGTAAAGTAACCGACGATTTCAACAATCGCTGGCACTTTAACACATCCATCGCAGCCGTGATGGAGTTGCTCAACGAGCTCTACGAACAGGAACCGAACTTGTCGCGTGCAGCGATCGACCAGATCCTGCCGCCGTTAGTGCTGCTGCTCGGTCCGTTCGCTCCTTACTTGGCGGAGGAATTGTGGGAGCGGCTCGGCCGCAAGGGTCCTGTGTTCCGGCAGCCATGGCCATCTTACGACGAAGAACTCGCCAAAGAAGACGCAGCCGAAGTCGTGCTGCAAGTGAACGGCAAGCTCAGGGGGCGGATCCAAGTGCCCTTCGGCACGCCTCAGGATCAACTGGAGAAGCTTGCTCTCGCGGATCCGAAACTAGAGCCCTTCCTCGCGGGTAAGCAAGTGATGAAGATTGTTGTGGTGCCGGACAGATTAGTCAACATGGTGGTCCGCTAGCCCGTCAATCAAACGAATCGGAACTTGCCGGGATTCAACATCCCGTGCTCTTACGGTCAGCAAGTATTCGCCCGGCTCCATTCCCATCGGCACCATTGCGTTCACTTGTTTCAACCCTTGAGCGTCCGTCTCGGATACGAAAACAGCAGGTAGGTCGGAGCCATCCAGTCGAAGTGACACGTGGGTATTGAGCATACCGTCCGGCAATCCGGAAACCCAGGCCGAAACGCTGCTTTCCGGGACGCCAACCCTCACGCGATTGAACTCGTAGGTCTTGCCGTCCCTAACACTCTCAATGGTGAGAGCACCGGAAAAAATTGGTGGTGACTGGCGCTCTTTGCGCGACAGGTCGACCGGTATCCTCGAGCGATTGCTCCATCCGCCGCTGCGGACGCTGAGACTTACGTCGTGCCAGCCGGGGATGAGGCCGGGAGCGAGTTTACAGGTTGCCTGCCAGGTGGTTCCGCCGATTGTCGAGACGTTGATCGGACGGCAACCGTAGGGGCCAACCTGGACAAACACGTTCCCGGAATTGAGATCCTTTTCTGAAGTCTTGAACCACACGGTGAGGTAGTCATCGCGGTCCGCCGAAAAGTTATGATCGCGAGTCCACGGATTTTCGATAGTCACTAATTCAGGCCCCTCACCTGACCGCGCGATATCTGGCCACTTTCGGTAGCAGGTCACGTGCGCTCGATTCTCGTGTACGCTATTCAACTCGACCCTTGCGAATCCCGCAGTCCGGCAGAACGCCAACAGACAGGCAGTATTGGGACAGGTCCAGTTATCATACTGACCCGCGAGTTCGTTGCCTTCATAGAACTCCATCAGCGGAACTTGACTGTTCGGCGGGTCATCGGTCACCAGCGATTCAATGCAAGCCATATCGGTGGTCAACGCGCAAACCTTCTCGAGCGCAAGCAGTGGGTGTTTTAAGTGATACAACACGCCAAAGAAGAGAACGATATCGAAATACCCGACCTTCTGAGGGCTGAGTCGGCACACGTCTTCCACCAGGTATTCGACTTTAGAATTGAGCAATCCCTTCGCGCGCAAGAGCGTCTTCTGCTTGGTGGCATCCACGGCCAGGACTGTTGCGCCCCTTCGTTCCATTTCGAAGCTGAACCATCCGTCCCATGCCCCAATATCGAGGACGCGCTTGCCGGTTAAGTCTTCGGGAACCGGGAACTGCGCCATCCGAAAGCGCAGTTGATCAATCGTCTGCAGTCCGGGAATAACACCGCCATCCGGCAATTCAATGCTGTGATACCAACCTAACTGAGCGAGCTCGCTGCTCAGGCCGCGGATCGCCTCGGTAGTGTCATCATGTCTGGCTTTAATCATTTGACCGAAGTTTTGCCTAACGCCGGAAGCAATGTTTTGCCCGTCTCTGTGAGATTTCCCTTTTCGTCGTAGAGGCCGTAGAGACCTTTGTCGCCAAGACCCAGGACGGGCGGCTGGTCGAAGATTTGCCACCACACTGAGTACGGGACGTGAGCCCGCTGCATCGCATTTGCAGATTCGATCGCATGCTCGGCGGAAGATTTATCCGTGCCACGATCGAAGCCGAATTCCCCGACAATCAGGTGACCACTAAAACGGCGCTCTAATTCGTCAAGGTCACCATAAAGCGGGCCCGCCCCAGCGCCGGCGCTTTCCCAAGCTGAATAGCTCACCAAGTCGGGCGTCGGCACAAACGGTATAACATCGTCCAGCATATTCGCGAAGTGGCCAGCTTGAAGGAGATGAAACACGCTGAATTCGATGATCGAGATGACTGAAACACCTTTCAATCCCTCACGCTCAGCTCGTTTCCTCCCAGCGTTAATTCCTTCCTGCCGAAGAGTCAAAAATTGCCGGTACGCTGTCAGCGCATCGTCCGTCTTGCGCTTTTGTTCACACGTCGATCGAAATTCCGGATTTGTCGCAAAGTAGTACGCGCTATCGCAGTGGATATCGTTGTCGCCTTCCCAGTTGGAAATGCCGAAGAGCTTTCCACTGCCACTGTAGGTCTTACACAGTCGATAGGTCAGGTCGGCGTATTCATTCCGCATTCCTTCGCGATTCGCAGCGATAGAATAATAATTCGGATCTAGGTAACGTTTGTGGGAATGTTGATAGCTATGCGGATCCCGAGGCTGACAGGCGTCATATGACCTCGAATCCCCCCAAATCGTTAAGAAGATGACTCGAAAGGCGGGCTGGTCGAATACTTCCGCATAGGCTGGAAGCGAAGCGAGCTCAGCCAGCGTCCTCTTTCGATCACAGTTAGTCCCAATACCAAAATCGGTCTCGACACTCGCGACGAGCGGCACTCGTACGGTCTGGAACCCGGATTGCCGTGCTAACCGCGCGCCGTCCCGAAGGCGGTTACCCTGGAAGGACCCAACCCATCCAAGATAGACGCCGACCTCCCTCGGCAAAACCGGTGCGGGCACCTGCGCCGAAGCGATCACCGTTAAAATTAGAAGCCGGAAGAGCGACACTTTCGGTCTTCAAATTACCACATCTGATTTACATGCCCAAAATGTTCGACTCGAGTTTGGAGTAGTCGTGCTCGGCGGCCCAGATGTTCAGAGCAATGCTGGCAATCTCGTCAACGACCGGCACTGCGTGTCCATCCACCGTGAGATCCACCGCCTTGATGTAGGTCCGGCAACTATCGCACGCTTCCACTCGAACGTGCTTGAATTCCGGCGTAGTGTAAACAGGAAGACGGGTCTTATCTTCCTCGCCGCAATTGGGGCAAACCAGCCTGCGGAAGGCCCATTCGGTGGCGCACATGCAACAGAGCAGCCATCGCTTGCCGCCGCCACCTTCTCCTCGAAGGACTGCCACGACCGGTTTCGCGCTGCAAAACGGACAAGTCGAGGGCGTGGATTCAGTGGCGACCGTACCCCTCATGGCTAGCGACTCAGCGAAGGGTTGCACCACCGCGCGGGCGAAGAATCGCGCATGTTCCGACTCCGGCGGCGTCCCAGTCCACTCGGCGAGGATCAACTCCGTGGTGAGGTCCGCTTCGGAGAAGCCGGCCAGCGTGGTCGGCGCTGAACTGCGAACCATCTCGAGCAGAGCAGGGAAATACCGCACGAGAACGGACGCGTCCGTTTCCCCGTACGCATTCAGTTCCTCGAAGACCCGCTTTTGAAATTGGGCTAGATGGCTGTAGAAGCGAAGGGCATCCGCGGCAGCGCTCGATCTGGACGCTAGTTCATCGGCGCGTGCAATGCGTTCATCGAACGCGTTCATGAACTCGGTCGTACCAGAGACGATGATGGATGCGCGCCCACGCGGCTGGAACATAACCTCGCACCATTGCTGTGGTGCTTCCGGGCACCAGGAACACGCTCATGTACACGTGAATAATGAATAATCCGATCGCGATCAGCGCCGCGCCTTCGTGAATGAAGATTGCAAGCTCTCGAACCCAGGCGATACCGAATGGAATCCGCTCTGGAAACCACATCACCAACCCCGAAATCAGCAGCAGGATCGCAGCGCCTACTATCCCCCAGTAGAATATCTTCTGTCCGGCATTGAAACGACCTTGGGGCGGCACGGAGCCATCGCGATTCGACGCGTATTCTTCCGTATGCTTGAGCCAGACTTTGTCCGTCTCAGTGACGATCATGTCCCGCTTCCATAGCGCATCCATCCAGACCTGCACCAAGATAAAGCCGATACCTGCAAACGGATGCCAATACCGCGAGGTCGGCCCACCGCCCAGCATTGTGGCGATCCAAAACAGATACGGCGAATAAAAAGCCAGTCCCGTCAGCAGACAATACACAAAGGTGAGGGCGCCCATCCAGTGGCAAAGCCGCTCCCGGTACGTGTAGCGTTCGATCACGACTTCACCTCTTTTTCCTCAGGCACCTCTTTCGGACCGTAGCGGAGGTAGTGGCCAATCACGCCCAGCACGCCTGCGGTCATCGCCAGATTACCGATCCACTTGAGCGGCCCTTTCCAGATGCGGACCAGCAACGGTATCTGCGGATCCTTTGGCAAACCGCCATAGGCTTCCGGATTGTCGATGTCGTGAAGAATATACATCACATGTGTCCCGCCCACGCCGGGCGGATCGTAAACGCCCGCGTTCTTATGCGTGGTATGTTCGCGCAACTGCTGCGCTCGCTGATTGGCAAGTTCCTTCATGTCGTCTTTGCTGCCGAAATGGAGACAACCGGTGGGACAGGCCTTGATGCAAGCTGGTTCGAGTCCCGCGCCAACGCGGTCCGAACAAAGTGTACACTTGTGAACCTTCTTGGTCTCGGAGTTGAATTTGGGAATGTTGAACGGACATCCGGTGACGCAGTACTGGCAACCGATGCAATGCTCCTGCTGAAAATCGACGATGCCGTTTGAATACTGCACGATCGCGCCGTCGGCGGGACACGCGCGCAGACAACCCGGGTCGGCGCAGTGCATGCACTGATCCTTCCGCATGAGCCAACTAAACGTTCCGTCGGGAGCCGTGTGCTCATTGAACCGGATCAAATTGTAATAGTTCCATGCCATGTCCGGCATGGTCTGATACGTGTTGTCGAAGACGGTTTCGCGGAAAGGATATCCATTCCATTCGAGGCAGGCGACCTCGCACGCTTTACAACCGATGCAGGTCGTGACGTCGATCAACTTGCACACGTCGTAATCATTCGACGTGTCACGCCCCGGAACAGGACCCGCGTGCCCGGAAATAGCTTTGATTTGGAGTGGTCCGTTACTCATGTCAAGCTTTCTCCAGCTTTACGAGGAACCCCTTGAACTCGGGTGTATAAGCGTTGGGATCGGTCACCGTGGGCGAGAGCAGGTTCGCGTTACTGCGTGGAACTTTTCCGGCGTCTTCCTGGATGCCGCGGTAGCCCTGATGAATGGGGATGCCGATCTGGTAAACCTTCTTGCCGTCGATCGTCATCGGGCGGATGCGGCGCGTGACCATGGCCTTCGCCAGGTAGGTTGCGCGTGCGCTGGAGACCTTTACTTTGTCCCCGCCCTTGATACCTAATTCGCCGGCGAGTTCCACCGGGATCTCGACGAACATTTCAGGCACAAGCTGCACGTTCATCGGATTGTTTTTAGTCCAGTAATGATAATGCTCGGTCAGCCGGTAGGTGGTGCACACCACCGTGAATCCCTGTTCCACGGTGCCGTATTTGTCCATATCGGTCGTGTATTTCTTGACCACCGGGTTATTGGACTGTTTCGGATGCAACACATTCGCGACCGGACTTTCGATCGGCTCGTAAAACTCCGGGAAGGGACCGTCGGCCATGCCGGTTAGCGGAACAAAGATGCGGCCCACACCTTCCGGATTCATGATGAACGGGCCCATGTGATCCTTCGGCGGCGAATCTGCCTTGAAGTCCGGCACATCGTTTCCAACCCAGCGATTCTGGGCGTCGTTCCACCAGATCTGACGGCGTTTCGCATCCCACGGTTTGCCGGAAGAATCGCATGAGGCGCGATTGTACATCACGCGGCGATTCATCGGCCAGGACCAGGCCCAGTTGGGATACGCGCCGAGCCCCGATGGGTCCTCAGTTCCACGGCGCTGCATCAGTGCGCCCGCTTCGGTCCACGATCCACACCATAGCCAGTTTCCGGAGTCGGTCGAGCCGTCATCGCGGAGGAATGCGAAACCTGGCAATTGCTGGCCGGCTTTGATCGTTTGATTGGTGGCTGGGTCGGTCACATCCGCCAGTGCACGGCCGTTGAGTTCCTTGGCCACCTCCGAAAGCGAAGGATTCTCGGGGATGGTGTAGTTCCAATTTAGATTCAGAATCGGATCGGGGAAGGCGCCGCCCTCCTTCTTGTACAGCTCGCGAACTTTGAGAAATATCCGGGCGAGGATCTCCTGATCGAGTTTCGCGTCACCTGGAGGAGGGACGGCTGCCCATTTCCATTGCAACCATCGAGCGGAATTGACGAAGGTCCCATCCTTCTCGGCGAATCCGGCGCCGGGCAAGCGGTAAACCTCAGTCTTGATGGTCTTCATCTCCTCAGGAGTGATTGCGGGCGATCTCCAGAAATCGCTGGTCTCGTCGGGATAGATCTCGCAAACGGCCAGCCAATCCGCCTTCTTCAGTGCGTCGATATTCTTCTGCGAATTCGGTCCGATCGCGACGCCGTTCATGCCGAAAGCGAAGATGCCTTTCAGCTTGCCCCGGTACATGTCATCCCAGATGTGCGACCACGAGTATTCACGATCGACTTTGGGCAGGTATGAAAAAGCCCAGTCGTTCTGTTTCTGCGCGGCGGGGCCGTACATTGACTTGAGCAGCGAAACCGCAAATTTCGGCGTGTTGGACCAGTAGTTCCACGAATCCCAGCCGGTGGGCTTGGATGGCTTGGGAGTGATCCGGGTCATCCACGCGTTGAAATCCTTGTCCGCCGGAGTGGGCACTTTGAGGTACCCGGGCAGGTTGTCGAAGATTCCCGCGATATCGGTCGCGCCCTGAATGTTCGAGTGGCCTCGTAGCGCATTCACTCCACCGCCGGCGCGGCCAACGTTTCCGAGAATGAGTTGCAGCATCGCCGCGGTGCGGATAATCTGCGTGCCGAAACTATGCTGCGTCCATCCGACCGCGTAAATGACGGTTCCGACTTTTTCAGTGCTCCCATCCTTGCGTATTGATGTGACGAGGTCGGCCGCTCGCAGGAACTGATCCTTAGGAATCCCAGTAATGCGCTCCACCATTTCGGGCGTATAGCGTGAATACTGTTGCTTGAGCAATTGATAAACGCATCGCGGATTTTCGAGCGTAGTGTCAAAAGCCACGTTGGCCGGCAGCGCCGCGGGTGTGGCAGCAGCTCCGCCCGCCTCCTGATAGTTCCAGGAGGACCTGTCATACGTCTGCGTGGCGGCGTCAAATCCCGAATACAGTCCGTCTTCTGGAAGCTTGAAACCTTCCCGCACCACGAAAGACGCATTGGTGAAGTTCACCAGATATTCTTTGTTGACACGCTGGTTCGCCAGCGCGTAGTTGATCACGCCGCCCAGAAACGCGATGTCCGAGCCGGCACGAATGGGCACGTACAAGTCAGCCGTCGACGCGGTCCGGGTGAACCGCGGATCTACCACGATCAGCTTGGCATTACGCTGGCGCTTGGCTTCGATCACCCACTTGAATCCGCACGGATGGGCTTCCGCCGGATTGCCGCCCATGATCAACATCACGTCGGCGTTCTTGATGTCGATCCAGCCGTTGGTCATTGCACCGCGTCCGAATGTGGGCCCCAAACTGGAGACCGTGGGGCCGTGTCAAACGCGGGCCTGATTTTCTAGGAAGCACAGCCCCAGGCCGCGCATCACCTTCACCGCGAGAAAGTTGAACTCGTTGGTGTCGGTGCATCCGCCCGTAAACGCGATATTCTCGCAGCGGTTCACCGTGCGTCCTTGAGCATCGGTGGTTACGAAAGCTTCGTCGCGGGTTTTCTTTACGTGCCGTCCCAGTTCCTCATATGCCTGGTCCCAACTGATGTCTTCCCAATGATCGGAACCCGGACGCCGGACCTGCGGTTTCAGGAGCCGCCGTTCATTCAAAATGTCCTGCATCAGAGACGAGCCCTTGGGGCAGAGTGTGCCGCGATTGATGGGGTGGTCCGGATCGCCCTCGACGTGCACCACCTGCGGCGTCACATTCTTGGCCTTATCGCCGATGGTGTGTATGATCACGCCGCAGCTCACCGAACAATAGGGACACGTAGACCGTGTTTCGGTGGTGCGTGCGATCTTCAATTCCTTGGATTGAGCGTAGGCGGGAGTCAGGTCAAACCCGAGTACCGACGCTACCGCGCCGCCGGCACTCACTTTGAAGAAGGCTCTTCGATTGAGTGGCATATGGGTCTGCTTCTGTTACATTAGATGCTCAGGGCAAAGCGCCTGTCAAGCAAATACTTGTTACATCGCGATGACAATCGAGAGCGAAGCCAACTGCTTTCCCTGGGCATCAAAGTTGGATGGGTCCAGCCACCGTTCGAACCCAGCCTTGCGCACAGGCCACTCCCGGTCGAGCATTGAGAACCACGCCGTGTCGCGGTTTTGGCCCTTCATGATCATGTGCTGGCGAAAAACGCCCTCGAAGGTGAACCCCAGCCGCAAGGCCGCCCTGCGCGAAGGCTCATTCAGCGCATTGCACTTCCATTCGTACCGCCGGTACCCAAGATCCTCAAATACATACCGGGCCAGCAGGTACATGGCCTCCGTGGCCGCGCGCGTGCGCTGAAGCACCGGTGTATAGAGGATACCCCCGACTTCAATGCACCGATGAACCGGCTCGATTCGCATGAGCGAGGCGTGTCCGCCCGGGTCGCCCGATTCATTGTCCAAAATTGCGTAAGTCAGGGGATCGTCAACAGCCGCTCTCTTGTTGAGATAGCCGTCAAACGCGGCGCGATCCGAAAATGGCCCGTCGAACAGGTACTGCCAGAGCCGGTCGTTTTCCCGGCCGCGGGTCTGCTCCCAGAGGGCGTCCCCGTGGTTTTGAGGGTCAAGCGGTACCAGCGTCACGTAGCGTCCTTCGAGCCTGGTGCGTTCGGGCCGCTTCGCGGGCGTAGTGTCGATCTGAGAACTCATTATAAGCTTTTCACTTTGGAAACTCATAAGTTGTTGAAAATACACACCTGGAAGAGATAGTCTTAGCGGCTCACCCGGCACGCCTTTTGATATCATCCGAAGATGGATGTATCGCTCACACTAAGTATCGTCTTTTTCGTTGTCGGTCTGCTCGGAATTGACCCTAAGGTTTTCAAGTCGAACATAACGGAACTTTGGGGATTCCGTCGGGCAGCGTCGTTAGTGCTGATCGTGTTGAGTTTCGGCATTTCGCTTTGGGGATGGTATAGAGCGGCCCATGCGCCACCTGTAATACAGCCAGTTGGCGTAGCGGGTGATCCGTCAGGTTTATTGACCGAAAATTACAGGCTCCAGGACGAACTGCAACGTCTGCGAGGTTCCCGCACGAGCGTTCCTAATTCGCATACCCCACTAGTGAGTTACAAGAAGGAAGGGAACGACGAGAAGTTTGTTATTTTCACGGATGATGACCCGTCAATTAATAATGCTCACGTGGGGGAAATCGTGGTTGAAACTGGTTGAAACCAAATATAACCTCAAGCCCAGTTCTGAAGTACCCGTCATAACAAGGGGGAACCCCGGACAAGTAATTGTACATCCGTTTTTAATCCCGCCAACAATCATTTTGAGCGATCCATCGGCCTGCAAAGCCGCACAAGTTGACTGCAACCTGAATTATGCACGGACTGAATGCCGAGCGCCGGACTTGATGCGGTGCGATTGATCGGCTGCTGCGCTTCCCGCCACTGAGTTCCACCTCCATCTGGCGATCCCTGTTCGACCTTC
>JBEKBK010000046.1:0-26237 GCA_050015435.1 Bryobacteraceae bacterium | reverse complement strand
TCACGCCGTGAACGCGCTCCGGTGTGGATGCTCCCGCAAACTGTAAGGAGATGACCGAGCTATCGCCCTCGGTGGCTTCACTCAGCGTTATGAAGCTGCTGCCCGCCGCCTGCCGCGAATAGATCGGAACGCCTAACAGGGAAATGACTGCGTCAGCCCGATACTTCCGGGTCCGAACAGAACCGGAGGGTAGAGGATTCTCCGACAGGAGGCGGTCGACGTTCAGACGGGCAGGCGGCGTGGCTCCGGCACGGGACAAGGACCACCCCATCCCGAGAGCCTGGGGGAGCAGCCGTAAAAAAAACTCGCGCCTCGACCATGCCATTGCGCCTAAGGTTAAGGTGCGCGTGTTGCTGGGATATCGTTACACGATAAAAGTTCGATGAAACATTTTCTGGAGTTTCTGTTTTACTTAGAACTAAAGTTCTAAGTAAGTAGCGGTTTTGTTACACCAATGTAGCGTTTTGCACACAAGCCCGGAAGGGCCTGCGACGGTGGGGTTGGGAGTTTAGCTTATTAAGCTTAGCCTGACAGCTAAGCTAGGCCGCGTGGCCTTTGGCCTTGTGCATCGCTATCTTGGAAGTGATTTGAATCTGCCGCTTCCGACTTGAAAGTACAACGTTTTCAGAATCTTGGGAAACCGCCGAACCGGGGCCGCTCGACAACAACTGAGACCTCTGCTGGAGGATCTCCTTCGCTTCCACTTCGCACTCGCGAGAGTGATCACGGTGCAACGCAGCACAGATAGGACATTGCATAGGACTAATCAGCCTCAAGTACCAAATTTAATTATACACCGCCCCATTAAGCCACCTCGGCGGTCAGTTTTTCAAGGAACAGGCGCACCGCCGCGGGGTTTTTCAGATGAAAGCGTGCCCGGCTGTTGGTTCGCCTGCCCACGCGAACCGTAACGCCGCCGGAGAGCGCCACAAACGCGGATTCATCGCTCTCGTCATTGCCTAAGTAGATCGGGACCGCGCCACGAAGCCGCAACCATTCGCGCCGCGCATACCAGCCCTTTCCCGCCAGCTCGCGCGGCAGCACCTCCAGAACAGCATCGCCTTCAATTACGCGAAAACAACCCGTGAAAGTGTCGAGGACGCGCCCCATTGCGGCCCGCGCCTTGGTAACGGACTCGCCCGGTGCGCCGCGATAGTGAAGCGCGAAAGCCGCGCTCTTGTCTTCCAGGCGCAGGCCAGCGGCGCCGTTTACATGCCGGGCGACCAGCCACATGGCCTGCCGAAGATAGGACTGCGTGCAGCGGCTCAACCTGTGGTTGTTGCGATTGCCTTCCCAGCCATGCAGGCCCAAGTAATGCACACCAGCAACGGCAATCTTCTCTCGAACGTCCGCTAAACGGCGTCCGCTGATCACCCAAACCCGAACCCGGTTGCACTTCGTGAGCCGCAACAGCGCTCGGCGCGTAGCCGCGTCCAACCACACATCCTCCGGCCTGGCGCGCAGGGGGACCAGCGTCCCATCGAAGTCCAGAAACAGGGCGATCGCTTCCGCCTGTCGAAACCTGGGCACAACTTGCTGCCAGGATTGGAGCAGATCCGGCATCCGCGCTTACCTTAGAGCCGCCACTGCTTCGATTTCCGGTGAAACCGGCGACGGCGGCGGTTGCTCGGGCGATTCCAAACGGACGGCCGCGAGTTCCGCGATCAAGTTCCCGGCCCAGCGATAGATGTTGTGTTCCCGCACGTACGATCGCATGCGGGACATGCGTGCGCGCTTTTCCTCCGGCGCCATTTGCAGCGCACGATGAATCGCGTCGGCGAGTCCCTCCGTGTCGTAGGGGTTTACCAGCAACGCATCCACCAGTTCATGGCTTGCACCCGCGAAATAGCTCAGCACCAGTGCGCCCTGTTCGTCCGAACGGGCGGCGATATATTCCTTCGCCACCAGGTTCATTCCGTCATGCAAGGACGTCACCAGACACAAGTCCGCGGTGCGATAGTACGGAAGAATCTGTTGGTGGCTGTGATGATGCGGCAGAAATACCAGCGGCTTCCAGTCGCCGGTTTGGAAGCGGCGATTGATGCGCTCGGCTTCGTTTTCTACTTCTACCAGCAGTTCCTGATAGCGGCGGATATGCGTGCGGCTGGGAGCACCGATCTGAACAAAAGTGAATCTCCGCCGGTAGACTGGATATTTTTCGAAGAACATCTCAATCGCGCGAAAGCGCTCCGGAATCCCCTTGGTGTAGTCGATGCGGTCGACACCGATGCCCAACATGGATGTTTCTACTGCTAGCGCGCGCAGCAGGGAAGCCCGCTCCAGATAGGAGGATTCGTGCGCATTGCCATCCGTGTCGGAGAACTTTACGCTGATCGGGAACGGACGAACGCTGGTCGGATGGCCGCGGCGGTTCACCGTGAAGTGTTCGTGATCGATGCGCGATTCAAGTGTACGATCTACTGTGTCCAGAAAATTGTTGCAGTGCGATTGGATGTGAAACCCGATCAAGTCCGCGCCCAGTAACCCGTCGAGCAGCTCGCGCTGCCAGGGGCAAATCCCGAACGCCTCGGGATTCGGCCATGGAATGTGCCAGAAGATGGCCACCCGCGCGTCAGGCCGCGCTTCCTTGATCATTCTCGGCGCGAGCGCAAAGTGATAGTCCTGCACCAGCACCACCGGATTCCGCTCATCGGCCGCTTCTTCGAGCAGAGCGTCTGCAAACCGCCGGTTAACAGCGCGGTAATGCTCCCAGTCCTGCGCGCGGAAGGTTGGCCGCGTATGCGCGATGTGACAGAGCGGCCAGAGCCCTTCGTTTGCAAAACCGAAATAGAAGCCGTCTTCCTCTTCGGGCGTCAGCCACACCCGGCGCAAGGTGTAATTAGGATGATCCGGCGGAACCCGTAAGCGATCGTTCTCATCCACCGTTTCGCGATCGGCGCTGCCGGTAGCTTGCGCGATCCAGGTTCCATCGCAGGCGCGCAGAATCGGTTCGAGCGCCGTCACCAGGCCGCTCGCCGGGACCGAGCATTCGATCCGATCGCCGTTGTAAGAATGTTCATACGGCTCGCGATTGGAGATGGCGAACAAACGGCTGCCGTGAAGCCGGCTCTGAACGGAAATGCGGAGGCGTTCCGCGGTCCACATGGATTCCGCAGCGTCGCGCAACCGGGCCTCTTGTTCCGCAGCCGCGCGAGCAGCGGTCAGGCTCGTCGCCAGACGGGTCACCTCGCGCTTGATCGGCTGAAACGCCTCTTCTTCGGGGAGTTCTGGGCTGCCGGAGACTGAACCCATACGCAGGTCGTGCAACCACTGCGCCAGGCGTGCCAGCGGACGCCTCAAACTCCAACGCAAGATCAGCAGAGTGACGCAAACGATTAACAACGTCTGGACCAGAACGCCCGTGAGCGCGTGCCGCCACAAGTCCGCCCTGCGCGCGTCAATATAGCTGGCATCATGAAAGATCGCGAGCCCGCCGATAATCGTTGCCCCTTCTTTGATGGGCAGTTGGAAGACATGCATCAGAGTGCCGCTCGCGCGGAAAAACTCACCTCCGCCTCCCCGCCACTCCTCTTGTGCCGCGGAGGTCTTGCTGGTTAACCGGGATTCCAGTTGGGAGCTGACCGCGACGGGATGGCCCTCCGCGTTGTACACGGCCACTCCGGCCAGGCGCTGATGATTCTGAAAAAGGTCGACCAGGCGTTGCAGCTCATAAAACGACTGGCTCGCAACCAATGGCGCGGCAGATTTTTCCAGGCTATCCGCCAACTCAGATGCCTGACGCTCCAGATCGCGCTTCAGGCCGCGTGTCTCGCTTTGCGTCTGATAGGCTGCGATCGCCAGCGACACCAGGGTCACCCCGGCCACCAATGAGAAATTTAGTCGCACGCTCAGACGCATAACGTTGCTCCTTTAGAAGCGCAAAGGGTGCGGCGCGCGCCGACAAACGAAGTCAGAAACAGCTCGCGCCGCACTCCGTTTTGCGCGAAGATCCTTTGATCGTGACACTTCGACTTCATGCTCCGGCGCGTTATGAAGCACGGACTGGACCATCTCCAGGTTAAGAATTATCAATGATTTGCAAGGCGCGCTCCGCGCCGCAACCGGAAAGAATTGCACTAAGGCCGCAATCTTTCCCGATCACGTGCTAGCTTCGTGGGATGGCGCCGCGGGATCTGAAGACGCTGCTCGCAAAAGCGACCCCGGCACGTTCCGGAGACGAACTCGCGGGCATCGCCGCGGAATCAGCCGAAGAGCGGGTGGCGGCTCAAATGGAGCTCGCCGATGTCCCGCTGCAACGGTTTCATGCCGAACCCTTGATCCCCTACGAAGATGATGAAGTTACGCGGCTCATCATGGATTCGCACGACCCTGTGGCCTTCGCGCCGGTCGCGCATTTGACCGTCGGCGAGTTCCGCGAATGGCTGCTCGCTGAAGAGACCACGGGAGAATTGCTGGCCGCGCTTGCGCCCGGCTTGATTCCCGAGATAGTTGCCGCTGTTTCGAAAGTCATGCGGGTGCAGGACCTGATTACCGTGGGCGCGAAGCCGCGAGTGGTCACCCGGTTTCGCGACACGATCGGCCTCGCCGGACGCCTTTCGACGCGCCTCCAGCCGAATCATCCTACCGACGATCCGCGGGGAATCGTGGCCAGCGTTATCGACGGGTTGTTATACGCGAATGGCGATGCCGTGATCGGAGTGAATCCCGCCACGGACGATGTCGCGACCGTGGAGACGCTGTTGCGCGTGCTCGATCGCGTACGGGAAGGGCTCGATATTCCAACCCAGATCTGTGTGCTGGCCCACGTGACCACTCAGATGAGGGCGCTCGAACGCGGCGCGCCCATCGACCTGGTATTTCAATCCATCGCAGGCACAGAGGCCGCGAATCGCGCCTTTGGCATCAGTCTCTCAATGCTCGATGAAGCGTGCCACGCGGCTCGCGAAATCAAGCGCGGCCAAAACGTCATGTATTTTGAAACCGGGCAAGGCAGCGCGCTCTCCGCCAATGCGCACCATGCCGTGGACCAGCAAACCTGCGAAGCGCGCGCCTATGCGGTGGCGCGGCGATATGAGCCTCTGCTGGTGAATACTGTCGTGGGCTTCATCGGTCCGGAGTATCTTTTCGATAGCAAGCAAATCTTGCGCGCGGGCCTGGAAGATCACTTCTGCGGAAAGCTGCTGGGGCTGCCCATGGGTTGCGACATCTGCTACACCAATCACGCCGAGGCCGATCAGGACGATACGGACGTGCTGCTCACGCTGCTTGGCGCCGCTGGGTGCAACTACATCATGGGCGTTCCCGGAGCGGACGACATCATGCTCCATTACCAGAGCACGTCGTTTCATGACGCGCTCTATCTGCGCTCCCTGCTGAAACTTCGCCCGGCGCCCGAGTTCGAGGCGTGGCTGGAGCGTATGGGAATCCTGGATCAAGGCATTCGTCTTCGCACCACGCGCGCCCTGCCACCGGCATTCGAGCGTGCCCTGCAAGGGTGAGCTAATGCCGTACACTGGTGGCTCCATGAGAAATGCGGCATCACTTGTTTTGACGGTTCTAATCGCCGCGACACCGGCGTGGGCCGATTCGCGAGAGCTGCATTGGGATCAGTTGTGGGCCTTTGTTTCCGACCACTCGATCGCGCTGACAGTGCTGGACGGCGCTCGGATCGAGGGTAAAGCGATTGCCGTGGAGCCGGAACAACTCGTCATCGATGTGCGCAAAACCAGCGATCCCCGCACGCATGCGAAGGGACGTCAATCGATCCCGCGCGATCAAGCCAAGACTCTCGTTGTCAACCGGCCTACAGTGAGATGGCGGATCGTTGGCGTCAGCGTCGGCGCAGCCGCCGGGGTTCCCGTGGGTGTGGTGGCGGCTTTCGAAAAAGAGGGTATTCTTTCAAAAGGAAACGATGGAAGTGGCATCTTTGCCGCGGTCGTAGCCGGGTTTGGGGCAGCCGGCCTCCTGATCGGATGGGCAGCGGACCGTCGAAAAACGACCGTCACGGTCGTTCCTTAAGGACGGAATTGTGGTCGAGGATTCCTGGACGCAATTACGTGAGCTGACCGCGGCTCGCATTGCGCTCGGCCGGGCAGGACACAGCTTGCCGACCCGTGAATTGCTCGCGTTTCAGCTTGCGCATGCGAGGGCGCGCGACGCAGTGTGGAAACCGCTCGATCCCACCGCATTCGCGGCATTCGATCCAGTGATCCTGAATAGTGCGGCGCGCGACCGAGCCACGTACCTGCGCCGCCCGGATTTAGGCCGGCGGCTCGCCCTCGAATCCGCCAGCCGCCTTCAGCACGGGGATTGGGATGCCGTGCTCATTGTCGCTGACGGATTATCGGCGACCGCAGTGCATCGCCACGCTATTCCGGTGCTCCAAGAGCTCATCGCACTGCTCGAAAACTGGCGAATCGCCCCCATCTGCGTGGTGGAACAGGGACGCGTAGCGATCAGCGACGAGATCGGGGAACGCATCGGCGCCGCGATTGCTGTGATGCTGATCGGGGAGCGGCCAGGTCTCAGCTCGCCGGACAGCCTGGGAATGTATCTAACCTGGTCGCCGCGCGTTGGCCGTACGGATGCCGAGCGAAATTGTCTATCGAACATTCGTCCGGAGGGTCTCGGTCCTGCTTTAGCGGCGCGCCGGGCGGCAATGTTGATGCGAGCCGCGCGCGAGCAGCAGCTCACCGGCGTCCACCTGAAAATTCCGAATTTGCTAACATGAAGTTTCCCTCCCATGCGATTCGGTGTTGTCGTGTTCCCGGGTAGTAATTGCGACCACGATGCCTGGTACGCGCTCTCTCACAATCTCGGCCAAACCGCGCAGTACATCTGGCACGATTCAACATCGCTTGGCCAGGTGGATGCCGTAATTCTCCCCGGCGGGTTCTCTTACGGCGATTACCTGCGCTGTGGGGCGATCGCGAAATTCTCGCCGGTCATGGAAGCGATCCGCAGGTTTGCCGCCGATGGGGGATTAGTGCTCGGCGTGTGCAACGGTTTCCAAATCCTGGTGGAAAGCGGATTGCTACCAGGGGCGTTGTTGCGGAACAGAAATCTGAAGTTTGTCTGCCGCGATGTAACCCTGCGCGTGGAGTCGACCAACACTCCGTTCACTTCGGGCGCGACCCTGCACCAGACGCTTCGCATGCCCGTGGCGCATGGTGAAGGATGCTATTACGCGGATGAGCACACGCTGGACACGCTCGAAGCGGAAGACCGGGTGGTGCTCCGTTATCTCGATAATCCGAATGGCTCGCTTCGCGACATCGCTGGAATCTGCAATGCCCGCAGGAATGTAATGGGCTTGATGCCGCATCCGGAGCGCGCGTCCGATCCGCTGCTCGGCTCTACGGATGGCCGGGTAATCCTCGAGAGCATGATTCATTCGCCGGTCGCCATGACAGCATGAGCCTGACTCCGTTCGAGCTCGACAAGGTCCGCTCGATTCTGGGGCGCGAACCGAACGAGACGGAAACCGGCATATTCACGGTGATGTGGAGCGAGCATTGCTCCTACAAAAGCTCGCGTCTGCACTTGAAGAAGCTGCCGACGCACGGCTCCCGCGTGCTGCAAGGGCCGGGCGAAAACGCCGGGATCATCGATATCGGCGACGGCTACGCGATCGCGTTCAAGATCGAATCGCACAATCACCCTAGTTTCATAGAGCCCTTTCAAGGAGCGGCGACCGGCGTAGGCGGAATCCTTCGCGACATTTTCACCATGGGCGCGCGGCCCATCGCCGTCATGGACGCATTGCGCTTCGGGCCGCTGGATGATCCCGCAAGTGGCGATCGCAACCGGCGCATTCTCGAAGGCGTAGTCAGTGGCATCGCGCACTACGGCAATTGTTTCGGCGTTCCGACGGTGGGCGGAGAATGCGTTTTCGAGCCATGCTACAACGGCAATCCGCTGGTGAACGTGTTCGCGCTGGGCGTCTTTCGGCACGATGAAATTTTTTATGGCCGGGCGTCGGGCGTCGGCAATCCGGTGATCTATGTGGGCGCGAAAACCGGCCGCGATGGGATTCACGGCGCTTCCATGGCCTCGGCGGAGTTCACCGAGGAATCGAAACAGAAGCGGCCCAACGTTCAGGTAGGCGATCCGTTCATGGAGAAGCTGTTGCTCGAAGCGTGCCTGGAAGCGATGCGTACCGGCGCGATCGTCGGCATTCAGGACATGGGCGCGGCCGGGCTCACCTGCTCCACTTGCGAAATGGGAAGCCGCGCCGGAACTGGCGTGGAGATCGATCTGGCTCTGGTGCCGCAACGGGAAACGGGAATGACACCCTACGACATCATGCTGTCGGAATCCCAGGAGCGCATGCTGATCGTCGCCGAAAGCGGACGCGAGGATGAAGTTTTCGCCGTCTTCCGCAAGTGGGGATTGGACGCCGTGACCATCGGCCGCGTGACCAATGACGGCAAATTGCGGGTTAAGAATCACGGTGTGGTTGTTGCCGAAATTCCCAACCGTGAGCTGGCGGACGAAGCGCCCCTTTACGACCGGCCGCACAACGCGTCCCCGTATCGAAGCGCGCCCATGGAAGCGCCTCCCTTTTCAAGCCGCGACCTGAACGCGGATTTGCTCACCATTGCTGGCTCCGGCGACGTTTCTTCCAAACGTTGGATCTGGCAGCAATACGACTATTCGGTCCGCACCAATACGCTGGCCGGACCTGGCGGCGACGCCGCCGTCATCAGAATCAAGGAAACCGGCACCAGCGTTGCCATGTCACTGGACGGCAGCGGACGATACTGTTCGCTCTCTCCCCGGGAAGGCGCTCGATTATTAGTCGCCGAGTGCTGCCGCAACCTTTCGACTGTGGGAGCTCTTCCGGTGGCGGCGACGAATAATCTGAACTTCGGCAATCCGGAACGCCCCGAAATCATGGCGCAGTTGGTGGAGGCAATTGAAGGCATCGCGGAAGCTTGCACCTTCTTCGAAACGCCCATTACCGGAGGAAATGTCAGCCTGTATAACGAAACGTTAGGCGAAGCGATCTGGCCGACACCGGTGCTAGGAATCGTCGGCCTGATGAAAACGGCTCCGCCGGTGACGATTCCATTCAAGCAGGAAGGCCGCACCGTGATGCTGCTGGGCGGCCTCGGCACAACGGACGAAATTCGTTTCGGTGGAACCCAGTATGCCAAGGCCGTTCTCGGCAAATTGTGGGGCCTGCCTCCCGCGCTCGATCTCGATTACGAGAAGAGGGTACAGAGCGCGATTCGCGAGATTGTCAACGAAGGATTGGCCGATTCGGCGCACGATCTAAGCGACGGCGGTCTGGCGATTGCCCTTGCTGAATGTGCAAGCCAGGGGATCGGGGCGGCGATCGAACTCTCTACTGATCTTCGTCCGGAGCTTGCACTGTTCCACGAAGGCCCGTCGAGGATCCTGGTATCGACCGGGGCCCCTGAAGCAGTCGAGCGAGTTGCCGCGAAATATCGTGTCGAAGCTCTGCGGATCGGAGTTACAATGAAGGCGAGGTTACGGATCGACAACAAATCGATTACGTGGATCGATTGTTCCGTGGACCGGCTTCAGCAAGTTCGGGAAGGCGCATTCGAGGATCAGCTCGCACTCCAGCATGTTTGACGGATTTCGTGAGGAATGCGGTGTCTTCGCCGTCTACGGGCATCCGGAGGCGTCCAACCTCGCATATCTGGGACTTTACGCGCTCCAGCATCGGGGCCAGGAAAGCGCCGGCATCGCGTCGAGTGACGGGCGTCATATTTACTGCCACAAGAGCATGGGGCATGTGGCGGATATCTTCCGCCCGGAAATCCTAGGCAGTCTTCCCGGCGAGCTCGCCATCGGCCACACCCGTTATTCCACCGCCGGCGATACGGTTGTGCTCAATGCGCAGCCGTTTTCGGTAGCGTGCAACAAGGGCAACATCGCCGTCGCGCACAACGGCAACATCACTAATGCGGGCGAGCTGCGCCGCGAACTCGAGCGCGAAGGTTCCATTTTCCAAGCCTCGAGCGATACCGAAGTCATTCTGCATTTGGTTGCCCGCTCGCGGGAGCGAACCTTGGCAGCCGCCCTGCGCGAGGCTCTGCTCGAACTCGAGGGCGCTTTTTCACTGGTGTTTCTGGCCGACGACCGGATCATTGTGGCTCGCGACCCGCACGGCTTTCGCCCGCTTGCCATGGGGCGCCTCGACGGCGTGGACGGCAAGACCTGCTACGTGTTTGCGTCAGAGACCTGCGCGTTTGATCTGATCAATGCGGTCTACCTGGGTGACGTGGAGCCCGGCGAGATGGTGATCATTAGTCCTGCGGGGCTGGAACGCGAGCGTTACGCCCCCGTGCGGAAACATTCGCAGTGTGTCTTCGAGCACGTTTATTTTTCGCGGCCGGATTCGGTCGTGTTCGGACGCCCTGTGCAGCAATCCCGCGAGATGTTGGGGCGCCTGCTCGCGCGAGAATGCCCGGTGGAGGCTGATGTGGTCGTGCCCGTGCCCGATTCCGGCGTCGCATCGGCTATCGGGTACGCGGCGGAAGCGAATATTCCCTTCCGTCAGGCCCTCATTCGCAATCATTACGTGGGCCGGACGTTCATCGAGCCCTCCCAGGAGATTCGCGATTTCGGCGTAAAGCTCAAGTTGAATCCTGTGCGTCATTTGCTCGAGGGCAAGCGGGTGATTCTTGTGGACGACTCGATCGTG
This sequence comes from Bryobacteraceae bacterium, assembly GCA_050015435.1. GTDB lineage: Bacteria > Acidobacteriota > Terriglobia > Bryobacterales > Bryobacteraceae > Palsa-187. The sequence goes on along the minus strand of JBEKBK010000046.1, from coordinate 15,598 downwards.
CGCGGCACCACCAGCCGCAAAATCGTTCGCATGGTTCGCGGCGCCGGCGCAACCGAGGTGCATTTGCGTATAGCCGGTCCTCCGACGATTTCACCGTGCTTTTATGGCGTGGATACGCCGAGCCTGACCGAGTTGATCGCGGCCAACCACTCAGTCGAGGAGGTCCGGAGGTTCGTGGAAGCCGACTCGATCGGGTATCTTTCCATCGAGGCGCTGCGCGAAGCCGTCGCGGATGACAATCACGATTACTGTTACGCATGTTACACCGGCAATTACCCCACTCGCCTGGTGAACATCGACGAGCTTATGGCGGCCAAAGACCGGCGCGGCTAGTTTTTCGTAGGTCACTGACGCGGCCCCCAGGTCGCGGGCTTTCATGGCCTCCACATCGTATCGTATGCATGGGAGAATTAAATCTCAATTTGATTCGTGCCCAAGCGATACACAAGCCGGGAGCTGGTCAAATTGGCCGAAGAATTTGGATGGCGGTTGGTCGGCGTGAAGGGAGACCATCACAACTTCAAGCACCCGGCGAGCCGTTTTATCGTCACCATCGTGCATCCGCAAAAGGATGTACCGGTGGGGCGAGCGGTAGATACGGTGAAGAAGATCCGCTTGGAGGTCAAGTGATGCGCTTTCTGATCATGCTGGAACAAACCGAGACCGGATTTGCTGTGCAGGTGCCCGATTTAGCAATCACTACCTTCGGAGAGAACATCGAAGCAGCAAAACGAGCGGCCGGTGAAGCCATTCAGGCTAACCTCGAAGCCTATCAAGAAACCGGACAGCGGGTGCCTGATGGCCAACCGGTTTCGCGACATCTGGAGAATCCTGAATTCAGGGATTTGTTATTCGCCTACGTCGAGGTAGCCGGACCTAAGGGACAAATAGCTGCGTAATCCCGACGCAAATCGGTCTCTTTGATCAAAGAAACTCGGCCATTACAAAATCCTCGCGCTCATCGGCAGAGGCTGTGTCGTTGACGCCTATCGTGGGCCAGCACTGTGTAGAATTTCCGAAACGTGCCCTTGTGAAGCCTGCCCGAAGCCGCTCTTTGACGTGAGCCGCGGCTTGGCGAAAATGGTTCTTGGCTGAGCCCGCAAAGCTCTATCATGCCATCGGGGGCGCGGCTGGGTCCCGTGCGCTAGCGACCGCATTCTATGCTCGTGTGGAACGAGATCCCATACTTCGCCTTCTCTTTCCCTCCACATTCACTTGCGCGATTGAAGAATTCTCGGCGTATCTAGTCCAGTTCCTCGGTGGCGAAGCAGGTGCTACGCAACGCCGATGGTGGCTGAGCCTGCGCGAATCGCACAACCGCTTTCCTATAGGCGAGCGCCAACGGAATGCATGGTTTCATGCGATGACCGTAACGCTCGACGACGAATCCTTGATCGCCGACCCGGGAGTCCGCCGTGAATTGCTTGAGTTCTTCTATTGTTCTTCTGCCCACGTCGTGAACAAAACGAGCGTGCCTGTGCCGGCGCGGCCTCTCAATGCCGAACTTGCTCCGCTTTGGGACGAACAACTCGCACTCGACGAGGTTGTAGCGCTCATTCGATCGCCAGATCAAAGCGGACGATGTATTGAGCTTTTGCAAAGTCCCGTAATGCAAGCGCGCTTCGCGAGATCTCCAGCGGTCCATGCAAGCGTTCTTTCACTGGCGGCGCGATCGAATTCTCCTTCGCTGCGCCAGTTTGTCTTCGATCAACTCGCTCGCAATCCATCGCTGCTGCACGAGCGTTACAAAGGCTGGAGAACCCTACTGCATGACGCTTCAGGCGCTGGAGATATTAGCCTCGTCGAACAACTGCTCGATATGGGAGCCGGGAAGACCGCTGGTGACGACCGCGCGCCCTCGCCGCTCTATTGTGTCGGGAACGAATGCAATGCACCGGGCGCGACCCAGATTGTCCGTGCTCTATTGCAAAGAGGAGCCGCCCTCGTTAACGCAACACACGGCGCCAAACGCTGCACCGCGCTGCATATGGCGGCGCGGCGTGGCAACGTCGAGGTGATTGCAGCGCTGCTGGACGGAGGCGCCGACATCGAAGCCCGCGACAGTTTAGGGGAGACGCCCCTTCGCCGCGCGGTTAACTGCAATAAAGTGGAAGCCGCGAAACTATTGCTCGCACGAGGCGCGGACCCCAACTCTAAAGGCAGCAAGGCACTGACACCCGCCAGTGCGGCGCGTACTAATCAAATGATGCAGATTTTTAGCGGACGCTGAGTAATTCTCTTCTTAGAAGTAAGTATTCAAAAACTTAGCTGCCTCGTCCGAGATACCGGCAATCTTGTTGGTAGCCTGTCGATACAGTTTGCGAGCGATTTCTGTCTGAGGCTGGTCGTCGTCCAGGTCACAAAATGGCTTTAGCTCGCGTCTTCCAAGACTGCGCCGGGCCACGTCAGTGCGTCTCACCTTTATTCCCACTCTTGTGCCCGGTCCGTGGTCGACCGCCATCACAACCCCTCTCGCGACTAATCCCTGGCCGCCCATGTGGTCCGAGGCGAAAACGAATATCTCGTCATGAACGCGGATTTCCTTGCCCCGCCACATTGTCTTTTCGCTGAATGTATACGACTTGGCGCCTGGTTCGGATATCGGCGCAGCCTTTACAACGAATTGCATACGTATTGTATCCTCGATTTGGTGCCGCTATTGTACAAGTGTAGAGCGAACAGAGGTGCTCGTTTGTCCCACAAAGGACCCTTTACGAGACCGCGATCCTGGGCGGAGGTGAAGCCGTGGTTGCGCACGGGTGGCTGATGGCGCGCTGAACTGCCTTCTAGTTCGCGGACGGTTTCTCCACGTGATCGATTACGAGGAACTCGATAGGCCTCTTGGCCGGATCGAGTTTCAGCCCGAGTTTCTGCATCGCAGTCCGTACGGCGGCAAAGACCGCAGCAGAACGGTCAGTCGTGTCTCCGTCGTCGTGGTGTCTGCCAAAAAGGTCCTCGGGAGATAAATCCAGATGGATATCGAACCGTCCCGCAATGCCGGTTTCGTCGATGATGTTCCGGTCCAAATAGCCCGGGAAGAACATGCAAAAGTCCGTCATCGCCCGGAGCATCGTACCCACGATTTGTGCCTCGGAACATTCCGCATAAGAGTGGGATGGGTTGACCCGGACTCAGCGGGACAGGTGGATCGGCCAAATCTACATGCGTACAACTCCTTCCTTAAGAGGCAGCAGCTTGGGGCCGCCCTTGGCCACAGTCAGCGCGTAGACCGGACCCTCACTAATTTCGCGATGGATCTTCAATTTGAACCGATCTTCGAGCAGCGCTTGCAGCATAGGACCGTTCATTATCCCGTGGCTCTGAGGAGCGCCTGCCTTCGCGTCGATCTGATACAGGTCGGAGTTGACCCAGCCCGGCCCACCCGTGATCGGAACAGACAGCCCAATATTCATACGGCCGTGCGCGAAGAAAACGTAAGCTCCCTGTATGAGGCGCATCAGAGTCTGGCAGGGCAAGCGCAAAGTGACCGTAGACGGGCCATTTCCGTCTCCACCTGTGCGGCCCGCCTCTGATCGGCAGGGTTTGATGGAGGCTACCTCGAATTCCGCCGGTGCGGGCGTTTTGGTCTGTGAGCGGGCCAATCCAGCCAGGATCCCCAACGCCACTCCAATGACCTTCAAGTTCATGCCGCCTCTCAATTTTATTGGAGTCTCGGATCTTTGCCAACCGGCATGCCAACCGGCATACTTGCTATCAGGACCTGTAACGTTGTCTAATTAGCCTTTTGACCACAGCGTCCACCGCCACGTTCCCCACGTTCCGGGAAAACCGGTTCCTGCACTGGATTTGCATCGGCGCGGCGCTCGCTCTGGTCCTTAATGCTTACCATCCCGAGACCGTTTTCGATTTCGCGCTGGAGAACGCGGCGATCTCCGCGGGCTTGTTATTGGCGATACTTTCGTATCGCCGTCTTCCCCTTTCCGACCTTTCCTACGCGCTACTCTTCGTGTTCTTCTGCCTGCATGAGTATGGGGCGCACTATAAATACTCGGATGTTCCGCTGGGCGAGTGGTTGAAGCCGTGGCTGCACACCAAACGAAACCATTTCGACCGGATCACGCACTTCAGCTTCGGCCTCATGTTCAGCTATCCCATGCAGGAGATTGCTATACGAGCCCTGCGAGTTACCGGCCGCTGGCGCTATTACCTGCCGGTGGAATGCACGCTGGCCTTGAGCGCCATCTACGAAATGCTCGAAGCGGGCATGGCCATGATCCTGTCACCCGAACGCGGCGAGGAATTCGTAGGCATGCAAGGCGACATGTGGGATTCACAAGAGGACATGTTCATGGCCGGGCTCGGCTCGGTGGTCGCCATGGTAGTGATTTATCAAATCAGGAAGCGCTGGCGAAGCGCTCCACCCGCGAAGCCGGAGCACGCATACGCCGCGAGCACTGCCGCGCGGTAAGATTAAAGCATCTCGGCCCTTTCTGCCAGCATTGCTTCTTCGGCCCTCGCCGTTCCCCACTCCCGCATTCGCGAGTTGGCGGAGATTGCCATGGGAATGGACGGGGTCTTCAAACTGTATTTCGGCGAATCGAACCTCTCCACGCCGGAATTCATCAAGCGGGCGGCCCAGAAGGCGATGGCCGACGGCCATACTTTCTACACCGAAAATGCGGGGCTGCTATCGTTGCGCCAGGCGATCGCCCGTTACTACGCCGAACTTCATGGAGTAGAACTCGACCCAGAAACCGAAATTATGGTCACGGCGTCCGGCGTCCAGGCGTTGAGCCTTTCGATTCGTTGCCTGCTCGATCCCGGAGATGAGGCGCTGGTACTCACGCCCGCGTGGCCGAATGGCGTGTCCATCATTCAGATGGCGAACGCGAACGCGCGGGAGATCGCGCAACCGTTTTCCGGCGGCCGGTATTCGATCGATTTTGACGCGCTCGAATCGGCTGTGACGCCGCGCACCCGCTTTCTGTTGTATACGTCGCCGTCGAATCCCCTGGGTTGGGTTGCGACCGAACAGGATCAAGAACGTCTGCTCGAGTTCACGCGCCGTCATGGATTGTGGCTCGTGGCTGACGAAGTGTACGAGCGCCTTTATTATCCGGTCGGCGAGAAAGCCGCGCCGTCGATCCTCACGAGGTGCAATCGTGAAGACGCGGTGGCGGTGATTCAGTCCTTTTCGAAGAACTATTGTATGACCGGATGGCGGCTCGGCTGGCTGGTAGCCCGAAAGGATCTGATCGCGCGGGCGTCTAAGCTCAATGAGTTCATGGTGTCCTGCGCATCTTCGTTCGTCCAGAAGGCGGCCGAGAGTGCCCTGCTCTGGGGCGAAACTTTTCTTGCGAGTATGGCTTGCCGCCTCCGCGAAAATCGCGACTTCTGCGCCGGCGCCCTCTCCAAAATGCCCGGCGTCACCCTGCCCATGCCGGACGGGGCATTTTATCTGTTCCCGCGAATCGAGACCGCAGGGGACTCTTTCGAGTTTTGTAAACAGTTGTTGCTGGCCACGAAAGTCGGGCTCGCTCCCGGAGTCGCGTTCGGGGCCGGCGGCGAAGGCAGCGTCCGGATCTGCTATGCCTCCGAAAAAGCGATTCTGGAAGGAGCCATGGCTCGTCTGAAGCTCTTCCTCGAAAATGGCGGGAAAACGGTCAACGCTCGACTGGCTGTGTGAGGCGATTGCTATCGCCGCGCTGGCGGGGATGATCGGTCTGACTGCGGCCAATTTGGCGAACCTTCCCGATCAGATGCCGGTTCATTTCGGAGCTTCGGGCAAGCCGGACGGCTGGGGCAGCAAGAACACGCTCTGGGTTCTGACGTTGGTAAACGTCGGCCTCTACATCGTCATGACCCTGGCTTCGCGTTATCAGCGGCTGATCAACCTGCCGATGCGGGTGGATCGGGACGCGCCCGAAGTTCAGCAATTGCTGCGCACGATGGCGATTGTTTTGAAGGCAGGGTTGATGGTTCTGCTGCTTTACCTTGACTGGGCGATGGTGAATACAGGCTTGGGGCAGACCGACGGGCTTGGACCCGAGTTCCTGCCCGTTTTTTTGGCAGCGACTTTTCTCCCGCTGATCTGGTTTTTGGCGAAACTTCGAAAATTCCAGAAACAATCCTAGAGAATAGTGCAAGCTCGGGCTGACTACCTAGTCGTCCTGCATGCGCGATCCTCTGATTGCTCCGCTGCTCGCTGTCGCGTCGGGCATCCTGGTTGGAAAGCTTTTCGGATTCTCCGTGCGCCAAGCTACGTGGCCTGTGCTCGCGTTTTTGGCGCTATGGGCGCTGGCGCGCGTCGCAAAAGGCGGAGAGGTAGTGGCGCGAATTTGCGTCCTGCTGGCAGTTCTCTTTGTGGGGATTCTTGCCGAGGCCTGGCATCGGCCTGGAGCGCCGCCGGAGATTGACGCTGGCGCGCGCGAGACCGTGATCCTGGAAGGCTGCGTGGTCGAGCCAACCGTATTTTCCGCCGATCGCGAGCAATTTACTCTTGAGCTGGATGTGGGGGCACGGGCCCGCGTGACCCTCCCGTTCGCGGACGACTATACCCCCCAGCGCCTCGAATACGGCCAGCATGTCGAAATCGACGCGCGGGTCCGGCGGCCGCACAACTACAACAACCCCGGCTCCTTCGATTACGCCGGATACCTGGCGCGGCAGAGCATCTACTGGACCGCCTCCATGGTGCCCGGATCTGAGGTGCGGGTTCTACCCGGCCGATGCGGTTCACGCTTCATGGCCTTCGTGTTCAGGTTGCGCGTGGCCGCGCTCGATCGCATTGAGCGCCTGTACGCCGGCAACACCTACTCGACCGGAATGATGGAGGCGATTCTCATCGGTGAGTCCTCCAAGCTCGAGAAAGTGTGGACCGAGAACTTTCGCCGTACCGGGACGTTCCATGCCCTCGTAATTTCCGGAGTCCACGTGACCGTCCTCGCCGGGGTGCTGCTGTTCCTGCTGCGCCTTTGCGCGGTGCCCGAATTTCCCGCCTTGACGATGACAGCCGCGGCTGCCTGGCTGTATGCCTTGGTTTCAGGGCTTTCCGCTCCAGTGGTACGCGCGGCGGGCGGATTCACGCTCTACCTGATCGCCCGCTTCTTCTTCCGTCGCGGCCGGGTGATGAATCTGTTGGCCGCCATCGCGCTTGTGTATCTGCTTTGGGATCCGGGCGAGATGTTCGATGCGAGCTTTCAACTCTCGTTCCTGTGTGTCGCCGCGATTGGCGCGCTGGCCACGCCGCTGCTCGATGCGACCTCCGCGCCTCTGGCGCACGGGCTGCGTTCACCCACTGATTCGGGCCGTGACCCCTATCTCGAAGCTCGGGCGGCGCAATTCCGTGTCGAAGTGCGCCTCATCGCCGAAACGATTGCTCTCTGGATGCGCGTCCGCGTGGAATGGGCGATCCATTCGATTGCGCTCATGCTGAGGCTCATCTTCTTCGCTTTCGAAATGGCCGTGATCTCGACCGTGGTGCAGATCGGGCTGGCGCTTCCAATGGCTGAATACTTCCATCGGGTTTCGTTCTCAGGTCTCACCGCGAACCTGTTCATCGCGCCCATGCTCGAAGCGGTGGTCCCAATCGGATTCATTGCCATCTTCACTGGGTGGGCCTGGGTCGGTCGAATCGCGGGTTGGATGCTGGCGATTTCGGCCCGGGTCGCCGATTGGCACGCCCGATTGGAGCCTTCCTGGCGTGTGCCCGACCCTCCCCTTGCGCTCGCGCTGGCTTTCGTAGCGGCGTTGCTCGCACTGGCTTTTCTGGCGAGCCATCGAATCTGGCGCATTCCGGCCGCTGCGACGGTTCTGGCCCTGTTTGGTCTGCTGCTCTGGCAGCCACGGCTGGAGGCGGCGGGCGTTAGCCCTAAGACGCTGGAACTTACCGTCATCGACGTCGGCCAGGGCGACAGTCTGCTGGTGGTGTATCCCGACGGCGAACGAATGCTCATTGACGGCGGCGGACTGCTCCAGTTCGGTAAGCAGAGGAAATCGAACCTCGATACCGGTGAGGATGTGGTCTCGCCTTATCTGTGGACCCGCGGCATCCGGCGCGTCGATGTGATCGTGGCGACGCACGCGCATGCGGACCACATAGGCGGGCTCCCTGCCTTGCTTGAAAATTTCCGCCCGCGGGAGTTGTGGGTGGGGGCGAATCCCCTTCCCGCGTTGCTCGCCCGCGCCGCAGAGCTGCACGTGCACGTACTACAAAGACATTCCGCGGCGCCGTTCGATTTTTCAGGAGCGAGCATTGAGATTCTTTCGCCTCCGGAGGACTATGCCGTCCCGACGGTCGGAAATAACGATTCGTTGGCTTTCCGGATCGCCTTCGGCGACCGAAGCTTCCTGCTGACCGGCGATCTGGAACGTCCCATGGAATTCCGCATCCTTAGTGACGACCGTCTCATTCACTCCGACGTCCTCAAGGTCGGCCATCATGGGTCAAGAACCTCGACCACGGAACCCTTTCTGGGCTCCGTTTCGCCATCCGTGGCTATCATTTCGGCCGGCTACGAGAACTCGTTCGGGCACCCTCACAAAGATGTCGTCAGCCGGCTTAACGCGCACCATTCGGCGCTCTTACGTACGGATCGTGACGGTCTGGTGACTGTCATCACCGACGGCAGGCGCCTTTGGTTTGATACCGCGCTCTGGCAGGGAGGCTCCGCATGGTGGACCGGCGAACATAACTTCAACTGGGCCCTGTCAGATAATTGACGCTCCTTTCCCTCCGGTGGCATCTGGTACACTAGGGGGGCGCACAAATGGGTCGGTACTATAGGTATACAGTACGGTTACGTCTGCCTGCGGTCATACTCGGCTCGCTTTTACTGATGACTGCGGCGTCCGAGCCTCTCGGGGCGTCGGGCGAATCCGAGGATTCCACCGAACTGGTCAGCAGGTACCTTGACGCATCCCGCACCCAGCAGGAAGTCCTCCGCGGGGTCCAAATGGAAATGGACATTGACGCGAAGATCCCCGCGCTCGAGAAGCAAGGCCGGTTCCGCGCTTTACGCCGCATATCGAGACTAGGGCGAATCACTTATAAGGCCCTCGGCTTTTCGGGCGATACCACCGTCAAGAATGAGGTGATTGCGCGCTACCTGTCGGCGGAGAGCGAAGCCCGCGACCGTGGATCGATCGCGATTACGCCCGCCAATTACAAGTTCAAGTACAGGGGATGGTTTGACCGGGATGGACGCCGTGTCGTGGTTCTGCAGGTCACGCCCAGAAAAAAGGTCGTAGGTCTGTTCAAGGGCGAGCTTTGGGTTGATGCGGCGACCGGAATGCCGATGAGGGAGTCGGGCCGGTTTGTCAAGAATCCTTCCGTCTTTCTCAAGAAGATCGAATTCGTGAGAGACTACGAGATGCGCGACGGTGTGGCGTTCCCGAAGCACATCGAGAGCACGGTGGATGCGCGCCTGATCGGCCGCGCCGAGCTTAGCATCAACTACAGCAATTTCAGCAAGCAAGAGAGCGCCGAAGAAGAGGCGTTCGAGACCGGCGCCGGTCAATAAAAGGAGATCCTGCGGCTTGTCAATGAGAACGCTATTTCTAAACCCGCCTTCGTTTGACGGCTTTGACGGTGGAGCGGGCTCACGTTGGCCCGCCGCGCGCGAGATCGAGTCCTATTGGTACCCGGTATGGCTGTGCTATCCCGCCGGAATGCTTGAGGATAGTAAGGTTCTGGACGCGCCTCCGCATCACGTCTCGATCGAGCACACTGTCGCGATGGCCCCGGATTTCGAGCTGCTGGTATTGTTTACGTCCTCTCCCGGCTTCCACGTCGACGTCAAGATTGCCGAGATGATGAAGGATTCGAACCCGAAGCTGCAAGTCGCCTTTGTCGGCCCGCCGGTGACGATTGAGCCGGACAAAGTCCTGAACGCGACCAAGGCGATCGATTTCATTGTGCGGCGAGAGTTCGACTACCAGATCGCCAATTTTGCGAAAGGCACGCCCCTTTCCGATCTTCCAGGTGTCAGCTACCGCAAGAACGGAGCCAACGTTCACAACCCGGAAGGCGGGGTGATCGAAAATCTGGACGAGTTGCCATGGGTTTCAAAGGTTTATAAGCGCGATCTGGACTTCCGCCGGTACAACGTCCCGTTTCTACTGCATCCGTACATTTCCTTCTATACGACCCGCGGCTGCCCGGCGATGTGCACTTTCTGTTTGTGGCCGCAGACCCACTCGGGTCACCGGTGGCGCCTGCGCTCGGCTGCGGATATTGCCAACGAGTGCCGCTACACGCTTGAGAATTTCCCCGGACTGAAGGAAATATTCTTCGACGACGACACGTTCAATTACCGCAAGGCGCGCACCATCGAGCTTTGCGCGGAGCTGAAGAAGCTCAACTTCACCTGGTCCTGCACCTCCCGCGTGACCACCGACTACGAGACGCTGAAGGCGATGAAAGACGCCGGATGCCGGCTATTGATCGTCGGCTATGAGACCGGGGACGAGCAGATTCTTAAGAACATCAAGAAGGGCGCAACCATCGATATGGCGGAGCGCTTCACCGCCAATTGTCACAAGCTTGGCCTGGTTATTCACGGTGATTTCATCGTGGGCCTTCCGGGTGAGACGCGCGACACTCTGCGCAACACCGTGGACTTCGCCAAACGCCTGGACGTGGAGACCATTCAGGTATCCATCGCGCACGCATTTCCGGGCACTGAGTTCTACGATTTCGCCAAGAAGAACAACCTGGTCACGATCAACATGGCGGACATGGCCGACGCGGAAGGGCACCAGTTACCCAACGTCATCTATCCCGGAATCCTGGATCGCGCCGAGTTGGTCGAGTGGGTGGAGCGCTTCTACGGAGAATACTATTTCCGGCCGAAGGCGGCGTGGCGCATCGTCCGCAAGGCAATGTTCGATAATGACGACCGCAAACGGCTGTATAAAGAGGCTCGCTCTTTTCTCAGTCTTCGTACGAAACGCAAGAAATATGTAGCCGACCAAAGGGCCGGGAGCGCGCTCGATCAGGCCGAAGAACGCGCCTAGACGGATGCGGCCGGACGCTCGTCTCAGGTGGAAGACGCGGGTCTTTGCAGCCATCGTCATCCTGAGCAATGCGTTTGGAAATTTTGCTCTGGCTCTCGGCATGCGGCACCGCACCACCACGTCCATCGCGGATTACCTGACGGCTATTTTCAGCCCCTGGGTGATGCTCGGTATTTCTCTCCTCATCCTGTGGTTGCTCAGCCGGATGGCGCTTTTGAGTTGGGCGGACCTGAGCTATGTCCTTCCGGTAACTTCCTTCGGCTACGTGGCGAGCGCCATCATTGGACGTTTCTTTCTCAGCGAGCAGATCACCGCGCAGCGCTGGGCCGGCACCCTGCTCATCGTGGCCGGCACGGTGCTGGTGGGCCGCGGCAGCCCGCACGGCAGAGGCGATCTGTGAGGGCCTGGATTCTACTGAGTGTGATCATAGGCAGCACGGTGATGGGAGATCTGCTGCAGAGCCTGGAAATGAAACGCCACGGGGAGATCCGGGACTTCCACCCGCGCGGGATCGGCCGGCTGCTGGCGACGCTGGCGCGGAAGAAGTACCTGATCCTGGGAATCGCTTTCATGGCGGCGTCTTTTTTCGCGTTCATGACCCTGCTTGAATCCGCCGATCTGAGTTTCGCCGTTCCGGCATCGGCCGCGACTTTGGTGTTTGAGACCATCCTGGCCCGGATCGTTCTCAAAGAGCGAGTGGACTTCCGCCGGTGGATGGGAGCCTGCCTGGTGGCCTGCGGCGTCGCGCTGCTTGCCCAGTGATTCTGCTGGCGATAGCAGCGATTGCGGCCGGGTATCAACTGTTCGCCATCCTGGCCTGTCTGGCTCGCCGCCGCTCAGTTCCAGCCGTTCCGGCAACGGCGGTTCCGGTTTCCGTGCTGAAGCCCATTCGAGGGGCCGAAGCGCCGCTGCGAGCGGCAATTGCGTCACATGTAGATCTCGCCGGTGAATTTGAGCTGATTTGCGGCGTCAGCGATCCGAACGATCCCGCGATTGCAGTTCTCCGTGAGTTTCCCAGCGTCCGCGTGGTACGGGCTACCACACGAAAACCAAACGGCAAAGCCGGCGTCCTGATGGACCTGGTTGCGGCCGCGCGATTCCCGATCATCGTGGTGAATGACGCGGACATTCGCGTCCCGCCGGACTATCTCGCACGAGTAACGGCTCCGCTGTCGGATCCCGGCGTGGGGTTGGTCACCTGCCTTTATCGGGCCAATGGCGACACCTTTGCCGCACGATTTGAAGCGCTCGGCGTCGTGACTGACTTCGCGCCGTCAACCCTGGTCGCACGTCTGGTAGGCGTAGACGAGTTCGCATTAGGATCAACGCTCGCCTTTCGCCGCGCCGATCTCGACCGCATCGGCGGATTCGCCGCAGTCGCCGATTATCTGGCCGACGATTACCAGGTGGGGCATCGTCTGCATGCCTTGGGGTTGAAGTGTGTGTTGTCCGACGTAATTGTCGATACCCATCTCGGCGGCGCGTGGGCCGGCGTCTGGAGGCACCAGCTACGCTGGGCGAGGACGATTCGCGTGTCGAAGTTCTTCGGGTATCTGGGCCTCCCGGTCACCTACGCAACGTTCTGGGCGTTGGTATGCGCAGTGGCCGGACGATGGGATGCGGCGCTCGCGCTGATCGCCGTTCGTATGATCATGGCGACGGAATCCGGATGGTTCGTGATGCGGAGCCGTGATGCTTTGCGCCTTTGGCTGCTGATCCCGATTCGCGATCTGTTTGGCGTGGCCGTCTGGTGTGCCGGCTTGTTCGGTAATTCCGTAATCTGGCGCGGGGACCGGCTTCGTCTGGACCGCGATGGCCGGATACACCCTGCGAACTGACCAGCATCTTGACAAGACGAGCGTGCTTGCTTTTGGTTTTGCGGTTTGATAAAAGTAAACGTACTTCAGTTGTTCTTTGCTGTTACGGGCGGTCAGCGACCTAGTGGATGCAATTCACGATGGAGCACGTAGGACGTTTCGAGCGGGACGCCATCCTGAAACCGGACCTTCAAAAGCACTTGGTAATACTGCGGAATTTTCCCGGAAGGTCCTCTTAGTTTGGCGACGAGATTGCTCGCAGATGGGGGCTCTGTGAACCAGGCCACAGCCCCCGTGATGCCTGCGGGGATTCTGGTAGAGAAGCTTATGACGTCGGTGTTTCCCAAGGGACCCGGAGTGAGGCTGACCAAGGCATAGGTCGTGCCGGCCAGTCTTGTATGTTCGTCGGCGAAGATAGCCGGTTCCTCAGCGCGGGGTTTCAGATTTCGAATCCCAACTCCGGGCTCCACGACCAACTCCTCCTCTATAGGCATGCCCGCCTGTTGTAGTTTGAAGAATCTCGGAGAGCCGAGGAAGATCACGTTGTTCTCGGACACCTGCTGCCAGGAAAGTTCATTGCCCCTGACCACCGATAGGTTTGCGTTGCGGGGCGCCAGAATTCTTGCCAGGAGGACCGCGGAGTTCGCAGCGCCGAAAGTGGCGAAATCCGTGAACGGTTGCAGTGGCTCAAGGTGCAGCGCCTTCTCGATGGTAGCGATGGTCGTGGACTTCGCAATGTCATCGGGGCTATTCACCGACAGATCGCGAAAGTAGCCGACCCCGGGCAGATCGACGAACAGAGGCGTACCCACCGAAATCAGCAGAGGACGTTTGCTATTGACGAACGGCTGCCAAAGCGTCGCGATTTCCGGCGGCCATTGGCCGCGGAATACCGCCGTCAACTGGCGTTCTTCGCTCAGCCGGATATTCGTATAGACAGCCCAAGCCGTTACTGCGATCAGGCAAGCGGAGATCCCCAGCAAAGCATAACGCCGGCGGGGAACGGTCGCGGGAGTGTCGGCGGGGGCAGAAGCCGCCTCCATCGGCGGACGTGGCTGCCAGTGCAGTTTGTACCTTCCCTTCGGCAGCTTGACGACGATCGGATCCCCTGTTCCCTCCGTTTGGTAGTATTCCGCTAACTTTTGGCGCAACCGTCCGACTTGGATGCGGACGGTGGAGTCGTGCCTTGGATCGTAAGTAGATGGTTTGCCGAAAGCGTCGACGCCGATGCTGTACTCTTTCAGTTCATTAGCCTCACCGGAAAGCGATTTATCAGCCAGGAAACTGAGCAACCGCCGGAGTCCGTCAGCGGAGCTGAACACCTCACTTGCCAAAATGCGATCGATTTGTGCTCTTGTTGACTCTTCGACGGGTGTCATCCGCAGCTTCCGCTTTCGCCCGCAAGGAAAGCAATGATATCACACTGATTCCGGTCTCTCGATGATCCCCACTGACAGATCCATCACCCTGAGCTTGGAGATCTTCTCGAATTCTAGTTAAGTGTATTGTATTCGATGATTTACAGATTGATACACACCAGACTGCAACCCGCTTGTCACCAGCAGAACCAGTGACGGACTCCAGAATTTAATATAGAATTCACCCGAGGCTTTGGGGACCTAAAATTCATGTCCAAATTTGCATCGGCTTCGACGCTGGTTGTTGGTCTTTTGCTTGCGACAGCGCTCAACGGCCTGGCGCAAAACCCCACTGGCGTCATAACCGGGACCGTCACCGACGAATCTGGCGCGGAGAGTGGCTTCGTTGGGACCGCGATGGCCGGATACGCCTGCGAACTGACCAGCATTTTTACGAGACTGCCGCGCTTGCTTTTGATTTTACAGTCTGATAAAAGTAGACAATACGTTGCTTCAGTTGTTCTTTGCTGTTTCTGAATAAGAGGAAAAATGAACCGATCAAAGTTTGCATCTACGTTGCTGCTTGCTTGCGCGATAGTGTTGGCTAGCTTGACCGCCACAGCGCAGTCACCCACAGGAATCATCTCGGGAACGGTGACGGATTCGTCCGGCGCCGTGGTGCCCAACGCAACCATCACCGTCACCAATAAAGGCACTGGCGCCGCTCGCACCATGCAGTCGAATGAAGCCGGCGTCTTCAGCGCGCCGGCCCTCGAACCGGGGGAATACGAAGTTCGAGCCGAAAGCACGGGCTTCAGCACCACCGTCCGTTCGGCTCAAGTGCAGGCCGGCAACACGATCACGGTCAACATGTCGATGAACGTCGGCGCGGCGACCGAAGTCGTCACGGTGGAGGCCGCCAGCGCGCAGATTAACTTCGAAAGCAATACGATCCAGGGAGTCATCGCGCGCAACACGATTCAGGACATTCCGCTGAATGGACGCAGCTATCTGTACCTCGCCAGCCTTGAACCGGGCGTGTCGATGGTCGCAGGCTCTCCGTCGCAATACAACGGAATTTTTACGGTTTCCATTTTGGGCGGTATTTCCGGCAGGACTCTGATTACGCTCGACGGCGCCAATATCGACGACAGCGTGCAGGGCGGTTCCTCCATGAACTTCTCCCAGGAGGTGGTGCAGGAGTTCCAGATGCAGGCGCTCAACTCCGATCTGTCCACCGGTATCACCGGCTCCGGCGCCATCAACGTCGTCACCCGCAGCGGTTCGAACGACTTCCACGGCGGAGCGTACTTCTTTTACCGCGACCACAACATGGCCGCCTATCCGGGCCTCGAACGCCAGCCCCTGTTCCCGAATCCGTTCTTCGCGCGCCGCAATCCCGGCTTCAGCCTCGGAGGACCGATCAAGAAGGACAAGTTGTTTTTC
>JBEKBK010000045.1:0-26567 GCA_050015435.1 Bryobacteraceae bacterium | reverse complement strand
ATGCCGGAGTGGATGACTGTCGGCTATTTTTTGGCGTATCTGAAACCGTTCTACCCTGGCTGGGACGACGTCCGCGCGGAGGAGCTCCTTCGACAGTTCGAGCTTCCGAAGGACCGAAAGCTGCGGCATCTTTCGCGCGGAATGCGGATGAAAGCGGCACTGGTATCGTCGCTGGCCTACCGTCCGCGGTTGCTCGTGCTTGACGAGCCATTCAGCGGCCTCGATCCAATGAATCGCGAGGACCTGATTGAAGGCCTGCTTGAGAGCGCGGCCGAGACCACCATTTTCATTTCCTCGCACGATCTGGCTGAGATCGAAACCTTTGCCAGCCACATCGGTTATCTGGATCGCGGCCGTTTGCAATTCTCCGAGGAAATGACTTCGCTGACGACGCGCTTCCGTGAAATCGAGGTCACGCTCAACCCGACGGCGATGGTTCCCACCGACCGGCAATGGCCGTCGACATGGATGCGGCCCGAGGCGATGCCGTCGTTAATTCGATTCATCGAGACGCGCTTCGATCCGGAGCGAACCACCAGCGAGATCAGACGCCTGTTTGGCGAAGTGCGGCAAGTCTCCGTAACCCCGATGCCGCTTCGTGCGATCTTCGTGGCGCTCGCGCGGAGCCAATCGAAGGCGGCGTGAAGAAGGGAACATGAAGCAGGCTCTACATATCTTCAAGAAAGACGTTCGGTACTTGACGCGCGAAATTTGTCTGGTTTTAGCGCTGATGCTGGCGTACGCGCGGGTGTGGACGCATATGCGTCTTAACCCGTTGCTGGTGGAGGCGCTTCTGACCATCGCTGCGGGATACCTGATCGCGCGGTTGATTCACGCGGAAGCGATCCCTGGCGATAACCACTTCTGGCTCACGCGGCCCTACCGTTGGAAGAGCCTCCTGGGAGCCAAGCTTCTGTTCATTCTGGTGTTCGTGAATCTCCCGATATTCGCCGCTCAGATCATTTTTCTCGTCGCCCGAGGCTTTCCTCTCTTATCGAGCATGCCCGGCCTGGTGTGGTCACAAATTCTGATCATTTTCGCCGCAGAGCTGCCTATCGCGGCACTCGCAGCGGTGACCACTGGCATTGTGCCTTTCATCTTTTCGACCCTGATCCTACTGGCCCTCGGCTTCGTCATCCAGGAGATGATGGTGGCACCATCATTGCCGTCTGTCAGACTGTTGCTAGGTCCCGTTCAATGGGTCTGGGATTCCATTGCCGTCATCACTCTGGTGATCATCGCGCTTACGGTGCTCTACATCCAGTACACGAGGCGTGGCACATCGTATAGTCTGGCCTTTGGGATCAGCGTAGCTGCGCTGGCTACAGGAGCGTACCTCTATATGCCGTGGCCGCTGGGGCTAGCGGTGCAAACGCGACTCTCGAAGCACGTGGTCGATACTTCATCCATCCAGGTCGCAATCGATCCGAGCTCGAAGAGGATCTTGAGAGTTGGAAAGGTACAGGGAGTCCAACTTGATCTTCCGTTAGCCGTGACCGGTGTCCCCGACGAGATGGAAGTACAAGCCGACGCTCTCAAGGTCACCTTCCAAGGGTCCGATGGCCGGACTTGGGACTCAGGGCCTTACAATTTTCCCGGCCTGCCTAGAAATTTAGCTCGAGCAGACACAAACATTTTCAACGGGATGGTTGTGATCGATCCCGCGTGGTTCGAACAAGAGCGCGACGCGACGGTGACGCTTCGCGGTACGCTTTACCTGTCGCTCTTCGGCAACTCGAGATCGAAAACAATTCCGATACAAACCACTCGAGTGAATGCGCTAGACGGATTGCAATGCGCGTCGATGGGCACTCTCAACGATGTGGTTTGCGCGTCCCCTAATCGCTGGCCAGCCCGCCTCGTGTACGCGAGATTCGCCGAAACCGGCACCGAGTCCTTTTCTCCCCAGCGAATCTCTTATTCGCCATTTCCCGCAGGGCTGAGTTTTTGGCCCATCGAGGCCGAGTACGTTTCAGCTCCGCAATCCGCGGACAAAGTCACGATCATCACCAAGGAACTGATCCAGAACGTCCGCCGCGACTTCGAGGCACACGTCCGGCTTGCCGATTTGGCTGCTGTTACGAGATAAGCGCTACTGCGGAGAACTGTCGAGGGGCTTCGAGGGCGGCGGGGGAATCGCGTTTCCGAGGTTCATCGAACCGCCGCCTTCACTCACACGGGATCATGGCGATGCCCACGATCACATACTTGAAGACGCACGCGGCGAGTCTTCCGGCTTTGGCAGGCGCAGTCCACATTAGTTGGCCAAAAAAACTCCAATCCAACACCACTGGCTAATACTCCGCGTTGCTGCGCCGATAGAGCCAGCGAAGGAGCAAAACGATGATTATTGTTGACATGATTCAGAAAGCGATCGCTCCGCCCACTCGAGTTGGAAAGGCACGCCTGAAGTCCGCCGTTGCCACTGGGAAATCCGACGTGACGCCCGCCGACGTCAAGGTGGACGACCGGTGCGAGTTCGGGAAATGGCTACGCGGTCCGGATTTTTCGGCCGCGGAAAAGGAAACACAGAACTACCGCAGAGCCGTAAATCTGCACGCCAAATTTCATCAGGAGGCTGCCCGTGTCGTGGAGTGGGCTACTTCGGGTCACAAGGACGAAGCAGAGAAGGCAATGAGCCTGCAGGGTAGCTA
The DNA here is from genome assembly GCA_050015435.1 of Bryobacteraceae bacterium. GTDB lineage: Bacteria > Acidobacteriota > Terriglobia > Bryobacterales > Bryobacteraceae > Palsa-187. The sequence continues at coordinate 23,913 of JBEKBK010000045.1, read as the reverse complement.
CACGAAGGCCTCCAGCGCATTGATCAAAGAACTGGTAGAGTGGCGCCTGACTTTGAACTAACCGCGCTCCAAAGTTTGCTCTCCATATCCCTTACGGGGGAGTGGCTGGATGCAACTCCACGTTCGAGAGTTCGGTAACCTCAAACTTCCTCTGTCTGCTAAGTCTTGATTCACGCCGCGTCCGGAAAAAGCCTCTAATGCGGACTGCTGTCAAGGGGTTTCGACGGTGGCGGGATCGCGTTTCCGAGGTTTATTGAGCCGCCGCCTTCACTCACGTAATTGCGATTCCAGGACGGGATCTCAACCGTAACGTCGCCCTTGACCACGGCCTGGCAGGCCAGCCGCGAGCGCCGCGTTAGTCCCGGCGCGAAATCGAGCCGATCGAGCTCGTCTTCCTCGGCTTCGCTCAAGTTATCGTCGCCATCCTTCACGATAATGTGGCAAGTAGTGCAGGCGCAGCTTCCGCCGCAGGCGTGTTCGAGCTGAATGCCGAAGTTCATAGCGACGTCCAGCAAGGACTCGGGCTTTCCGTGTTCGTCGTAAGGGAGCTTCCCCGACTCGAATTCCACGGTCTGACCGGTGTTGGCGAACGTAACCTTGGGCACGTTCTTATTGTAACTTGCAGGTGGTCCGCTACACTGGTTTTTCATGTTCAACATTCTAGAAAAGCGGATTGCGGCGGCTTTCGCGTCTCGAATTGAAGCGCTCTACGGCGTTACCGCGCCGGTACAGACCGAGCAGCCCAGGCAGTCTTCTTTCGGCGAAATTGCTCTTCCCGCGGCGTTCCAGCTTGCGCGGCAGTTGAAGAAAGCTCCCAAAGCGATCGCGACCGAACTTTCTAATGCCGTCGGACCCGTGGAAGGCGTCGCCGCAGTTGAAATCGCTGGTAACGGCTATCTCAATTTGCGGCTGGACCGCGGGTATTACGGAGCGGCCGCACTCGCGGAGAAAGGAACGGACGCTGCCGCCGAAACGCTCCCCAAGATTATCGTCGAGCATACGAACATCAATCCCAACAAAGCGGCGCATATCGGGCATCTTCGCAACGCGATTTTGGGCGATACGTTCGTGCGCATGCTTCGGGCTACAGGCCAACAGGTAGAAGTGCAGAATTATATCGACAACACGGGTGTGCAGGTGGCGGACGTGGTCGTGGGGTTTCGCCATTTGGAGAAGAAGACCCCCGAGCAAGTGAGCGCCCTCATCGCCGGTACGCGATTCGATTACGTGTGCTGGGACGTCTACACGCGCGTGTCCGCCTATTATCAGGACCATCCCGAGGCGACCAAATGGCGGCACGAGACGTTGCATTCCATAGAGGCCGGTCATGGAGCCGAGGCCGAACTGGCGCACCTCGTGGCGGACGCGATTGTCAGGGCGCATCTGAATACGATGTGGCGTCTCAATATCGTCTACGACGTGCTGCCGCGCGAGAGCGAAATCCTGCATCTCAAATTCTGGGCTACGGCGTTCGTGCTCCTCAAAGAGCGCAAGGCAATTTACTTCGAGACCGAAGGAAAAAATAAGGGCTGCTGGGTGATGCCGGGATCGGCGTTCAGGGAGTCTTCGAAAGACGAAGAGGACGTGGAAGACAGTAAAGTCATCGTGCGGTCCAACGGAACCGTAACTTACGTAGGCAAGGATATTGCTTATCAGCTCTGGAAATTCGGTCTGCTCGGGAAGGACTTCTACTATCACCGGTGGTTCACTTATCCGAATGGGCACGTAGTATGGGCTTCGATCGACCAGCCGACGAATGAAGACTCGCCGCATTTCGGCGGCGGCTCGCGAGTCTATAATGTGATCGACTCGCGCCAATCGTATCTGCAAGACGTGGTGACGGCGGGGCTGCGCGCGCTTGGGTTTACAGAGCAGGCGGAAAACAGCATCCACTTCAGTTATGAGATGGTCGCGCTTTCCCCGGCGACCTGTGTCGTGATGGGGCTGGAATTATCGGAAGAAGATCAGGGGCGGGCGCATATAGAAGTGTCGGGCCGCAAAGGGGTCGGCGTGAAGGCCGACGATCTGATCGATAAGCTGATTGAAAAGGCGCTCGAGGAAGTTACGTCGCGCCACGAGGAAGAACCGGAAGATCAGCGAAGACGCGTGACGACGCAGATTGCGGTCGGCGCGCTGCGCTATTTCATGCTGAAGTTCACTCGCAATTCCGTGATTGCCTTCGATTTCGGGGAAGCGCTTAGTTTCGAGGGCGAGACCGGTCCTTATGTGCAATACGCGGCGGTCCGCGCGCGAAATATCTTACGCAAGCTCGAAGAGCGGGGCGAGAAATTGCCGGACTTTACCGCGGCGCTGACGCGCGAGGCAATGGCCCGGCAACTCGCTCAGGAGGATTGCTGGCAACTGCTGCTGGCTGCGTCGAAATCCGGTTCGGCGATTGAACGGGCCGTCGCCAGCGGCGAACCTTCGCATGTGGCCCGTTATGCGTTCCAGCTGGCTCAGGCGTTCAGCAACTTTTATCACGAATTCCCGGTGCTTTCGGAAAGCGATCCGGAAAAGAAGACGTTTTTATTGTGGATGACGGATTATTTTCGCGGGCAGCTCGAGCGGACATTGGACGTCCTGGGCATCGAAGTGCCTGAGTATATGTGACGGCAGCCGGCCACAGATAAACACAGATAAACACAGATAAACACAGATCGGAGTTAACTCCCTGACGAACTCCCCCAACGCCATGCCTCCCACCCGCCACGCTATCGCTGCGGTTGTCTCTTTCTAGCTCATATCCCAACCTTGGGAATTTGCCAGACCTACCAAATCGGTACCCCCAGCGACCTGAACTTCTGCACATCGTTTGAGCACATCAGGCCGAATCTCGAAATCGGTCGGACTACCCGAGTCACCGGACGCGTGGTCGACCAGACCGGAGCCCCGTTCAAGAAGTCAAGAGTCGAACTCCGGAGGTACGTGTCAGAGGAAACGCAAATTGCCCTGAAAACCGTACTGACGGATGAAGATGGAAGATTCGACCTAGGCTCGGTAAAATCTGGAAGGTACAGCTGCTGTCCTCGCCTTCGCGCATTTTCGATCAGCCGGTGAAACTGGAGTGCCTAGGTAGGTCCGTTTGTCGACTGAACATCGCTGTTCTAGTCAAGTTCACAGATTCGCCGGGATCGACCTGTCCAATACGGTGACTTGCACGCCGGCGAATGCGCATCAACGCGTCAAATACACGGTGAATTTAGCGGCGTCCCGAAATCCCAGCCTTTTATACATTGAATAGCCTGCTTCGGTGGATTGGAGCACGAGCCGCTCCAAGCCGGTGCGGCGGCGGGTCTCCGCGACGGCCGCGCGCAGCAGGGCTTCGCCGTTCCCTTGCCGCCGGAATGCCGGGAGGGTTCCGAGCGAATAGATTCCGAGCGCTTCCGCTGCCGGCACAATCGCCACGATCGATACGGGCCGGCCGGCCACCAGCCCGATGAATCCCTGATAATTACCTTGCCATGCCTCCTCGCGCGTGTAGACCGCCTTCGCGACTGTCGTGGGGATATCGAACGTGACGGACGTAATCTCACCAAACGTAGCGCGGGTGGATGCGTCGTTAACGGGAATGCACTCAATCGCGGGCAGGCGATCGGCAGGCGGCGGCAGACACGGGGCCAACATGCCGGGAGGATGGGAAATCGGGCGCAGGCCGAAATCGAAGAACACCTGGCGCTCCCGCCGGCGCGTCTTCGGCTCCAGCAGATCCTCGCACAGCCAGACGGACCACCGCAGCGTCCGTTCCTTGAAGTAGTGGGCGATCTCCGCCAGGGTCTCCTCCAGCGCGCGGTCGTCGCCGATCACGCGGCGGGTGAAGAGGGCGATATTGAAGACGCCGTAGTCGAGGCCGGAAAACATTGCGACGGCGCCGTTGAGCTGACGCACTTCGCCCGATCCGGTCGCTTCGCCAAAGAACCGCATGGCGCAGCGCAGATTTTCCTCGACAATCAGGTAATCGTTCTTCACCTACAGCAGTGTCACCGGATCGACGTCGATCACCAACGTCGTGGGATTCCATTTTTCGGCGGCCGCAAAACGGCGCAGTTCACCCAGGACCGCGTTGAGCTGTTTCCGGCTGGCGGATTTGAGCAGCATCTGATAACGATACTCGTTTTTCACGCGCGCCACGGAAGCCGCGGCCGGCCCGAGGACCTTGACTCCGTCGGGCGGCGGGAGCAACAGGCGTCCCAATGCCGCGCTACGCCCCAAGGCTTCCTCCTCCCGCGCTCCCCGAACAATTACGTTAGCCAGTGCGCCAAACGGCGGATAATACATCAACCTCCGGAATTCGACCTCTTTAGCATAAAACGCCTCATAATCCTGCGCGGCCGCGCAGCGGACCGCGTAATGGTCGGGATTTATGGTCTGAATCAGAACAATTCCCGGCGTTTGCCCGCGGCCGGCCCGTCCAGCGGCCTGGGTCAGAAGCTGAAAGGTTCGCTCCGCAGCGCGAAAATCCGGGAGGCCCAGCCCGATGTCCGCGTTCACAATTCCCACCAAGGTGACGTTTGGAATATCGTGCCCTTTGGCGATCATTTGGGTTCCGACCAGGATATCGAAGTCACCATCGCGGAAGCCGGCGAGGATGGTCTCATGGTCGCGCTTGCGGCCGACCGTATCGCGGTCCAGACGGGCGATCCGCGCTTTGGGAAATGCGCCGTGCAGCTCGTCCTCCACGCGTTCCGATCCCAACCCGAGGAACTGGATGTACTCGCTATCGCACTTCGGGCAGCGTTCCGGCACACGCTCGGCATAGCCGCAGTAGTGGCATAGAATGCGACGATCCCGCCGATGATAGGTCAAGGTTACTGAACAGTTGGCGCACTCCATGCGCTGGCCGCAGGCGCGGCAAGCCACGAAACTCGAGAAACCGCGGCGGTTGATCAGCAGCATGGTCTGCTCGCCATTTTGCAGACGGGCGTCGATCGCGTCCATCAGCGCGCGCGAAAACGTCGCATGCTTGCGGGTCTCCAGAAATTCCTGGCGCATGTCGACCAGAGTGACTTCGGGCATCGGCCGCTGCTCGATTCTCACAGGCAATCGCAGGTGCGTGTATTTTCCGTGTTCCGCGTTGTACCGGCTCTCGAGACTCGGCGTGGCGGACCCGAGCACGGCCACGGCTCCAGCGTCGCGTGCCCGCACCAGGGCGACGTCGCGGCCGTGATATCGCGGGGTTTCCTGCTGCTTGTAACTCTGATCGTGCTCCTCGTCGACCACCACTAGGCCCAGATTCGGGATGGGCGCGAAGACGCCGGAACGCGTCGCCACCACCACGCTGGCTTCGCCGGAACGGATGCGCCGCCATTCCTGAGCGCGTTCAGAATCGTGAAAGGCCGAGTGCAGGATCGCGACCCGCTCCCCGAAACGCTGATAGAACTGACCCGCCATGGCTGGAGTGAGGCCGATCTCCGGGACCAGCATCAGCGCGCCGCGCCCCAGGGCGAGCGTCGACTCGATACTCTTCAAATAAATTTCGGTCTTGCCGGAGCCGGTCACACCCTGGAGCAGAAATGGTTGAAATTGTTGGGACACCAGCGCGGCGCGAATCTGGTCGAAGGCCGCTTCCTGATGCGGATTCAGCCGGTGCGGCGGGCGCTCCGGCGTCGCGGATGAGCCAACGGGTTGCAAAGCGAGGCGAACCAGATTCTGTCTGGCCAACGCACGCGCCGCAGGGCTCGCCTTAGCTACGATTTTTTCGAGATCGGCCAGGTTGTGGGAGCCGGGGTGGAGTTCCAGAAACGCCAGCAGCTCACGTTCGGGCTTGGGAAGTTTGACATCCTCGCGCCGGGTGAGAAACTCGACGCGAAGACGAGCCGCGCTCGCCTGAAGCGGGTTCCGTTCGGCCGCTACTTCCTCGACTTCGATGAATCCCTTCTTTTCGAGCGACCGCAACACCGCCGCGGCGTTCTCCGCCTTTCGCGCCAAGTAGGATGCCGAAAGCGACCGCCCATCGAGAAGACCCAGGATCACGGACGCCGAATCAGCTTCGTTGTCCGCTCCCAGATGCAGTTGACGGGCGGTGTCGCGGCCTGTCGGCGTCAAGGAGTAGATCTTGCCGCGCCGGACATCGCCGGCCAGCGGGGTCATCGCGCGCAGCGTCTCCCCGAGAGGGGCGCAATAGTAGTCCGAAATCCAACGGCCCAGCTTCAGCAGAGCGTCGCTGAGAGCCGGTTCCTCATCGAGCAGTCGTAAAGCCTCGCGCGTAGCGGCGGCGGGCGGGTCGTCATGGGTGCGCAACACCACACCGGCCAGCTTCCGGGTGCCGAACGGAACCAGCATCCGGCAGCCGATCTGAACTCGATGCCGCAGAGTCGCCGGCAGAAGGTAGGTGAAGGACTGCCCCAGAGGCACGGGGAGACTTACGTCACAGTAGCTGGGAAAAGTCACCCTCGGAAAGACGCCTTAGGGATTGTGAGCGACGCGTTTTTCTCAATGTGCGGCATGAGGGGATTATAACCCCCTTCCGAGGATGTATAATCTTTTGTGCGGGAGGCTGGTTGTGAAGAACTGGATGATTGCGATCGCGTTGAGCTCGTTGGTGGGTGCGGCATGGGCTGCACCGGACCAGCTTGAGGACACCTACAATAACCTGAAGGCCGCCGAGGCCAAAAAAGATGCGGACGGTGTGAAGAGATTAGCGGGAGAGGTGTCGAAGCTCGCACGCGCGGCTGCGGCGACTCCCCAGCCCTCGGAGGCGGACCAGGTGGAAGCGTGGAAGTCCAAGGTCGAGTACGCCAAAGGAGTGGATACTTATTCCGAGTATTCGCTGGCCACGATGGCGCGACAGCCGGGTATCGCGCCGGAGAAGAGCGTGGAGCTGATCGAGGAACTTCAAACCCAGAATCCTAAGAGCAAGTATTTGGACGGCGGTGTGACGATTGCCTACATCACATCTCTTCAGGGCGCGGCCGGAGCGGCTTCGGCCAAGAGTCCGGACCGGGCGCTGGCACTGGCGAATAAGCTGATCAGCGTCGCCAGATCGAGGCCCAAGCCGGAAGGCGTTTCGGACGCGGACTGGGACAAGGTGAAGAATGAAGCCCTGGGTGGCGGATACTACATTGCCGGCGCCGTCAACGCGCAAAAGCAGGCATGGGTCGACTGCGACAAGGACCTCAAGAACGCCTTGCCGCTGATCAGCCACGATCCGAACCGGTTGGGTCCAGCCTACTTCTATCTGGGCCTCTGCGATTATCAATTCGGCAGAATCACCCAGGACCGGTCGAAGATGCAGGACGCCATCAAGTACAGCGACCTATCCGCCGCAATTCCGGGCCCGATGGCCGCGCAGGCAGCGAACAACTCAAAATCGATTCGAACTGAGTTAGCCGGCCCGCGCCGTTAACACGCTTTACAATTCAAGCACTTAGCCCTAAGGGGCCATTCCTTAAGACCCCGGTCGCCAAAGGTCTTAAGGACCTGCGCCGGTGGGTACATCTCAGTCAGAAACAAGGGGGATGCAAATCGAGGCATCAACCTTAGTGCTATGACGTACCGAACGCCACATACTGGAGATGACCAGGAGGGTAATCGATTGACTAATGCGATTTGGAGGCTGCGATTATGGAAGGACAGACAGGGGCAAGACCTGATCGAATATGCCCTTATGGCAGGCTTTGTGGCCGTTGCCGCAGGTGCCATCATGCCTGGGGTCGCAAACTCGATCAGCACCATCTTCAGTAAAGTCGCGAGTGTGATGACCCGCTCCGCCAGCCAAGGTAGCTGATCTTCGCCCCTAGAAATCCGTCGCCGGGTTGAAGGTTTTCGTTGGGAACTTGGCCGGAACCGCCGGAGGGTTGATCATGGGATTCGAGCGGCCGGCCTGGGTTGGGTCAAATTCCACAAATCCCACACCGGGCGACCCTTTGGGCAGCGAGTAATCGTCCGCTGGATAGGCCGGGTTGTTGAAACCGGGATTCTGCACCACGCTTTGAACGTCTTCCCCCAGCGCCCGCCAGCCAGCGAAGTTGTAATACGTCCAAAGTTTTTGATCCCCGCAATTGCCGATCGCGTCGAGGCTCTGTTGCACATGAATGCCTGCGGATCGGTCCAAACGCGTCATCGGTCCGCCAATAGTTTCTGGTCCACTGCTGGTACGCCGTATACACCTCGCCAGCGTATGTACAGCCTCCCTGCACGTAAAACGACTCTGCGCCGTTGCGGTCGAAATAGAACAGGTTATTGGAGGCTGTAAAGAACATCGGGAGGGGCGGCACGGTGTTGAAAGAGTAGGGATCGTTTGCGTTCAAGGACTGCCGCGGCCCCTGCATGGCGTTGGGCGGGGTCAGGATATTGATCTGAGTCGGGCTGATGTAAAAGATGAACGCGCTTTTTCCATTCACGGTGACGCTCACGCCGTCCAGTTTGGTGGGCATCTGGTTATTCACAAAATCGGAGGCTTGCCAGGTGCGCGTATCGCCCGCCGGAACGAGATTATTCCCTGGATGTCCACCCAGGTGTTAGGCGCAATCGTCGGGCTTTGGCCCTCGGCGTTTGCCACCTACAGTAATCGCCGCAGAGTCTGCGCGCGAATCGCAGCCGTCAGAAGAGCAAGAAGCAGTGTCCTCCGAAACAGCTTCATTGTAAACTTCCCCTCTACTGTCGTTTCGGAGTGTGAAACGTTACGTTGACCCTTCGGCCGTCGGCATGACGGTATATTTGGTGGGAACCCGATTCACGATCGAAGGCAAAACCATCGCGGATCAAGGCTGAGATAATTTCTCGGGCAGTCAGATTCCGCAGCAGCGCATAGTTGACGCCCATGCATCAGACATTGACTGTAACTCGGGGATCGATTGTCACCTTTGCTTCTTCGGTTGTCTATTCTGGAGGGTGCTCGCCGTGCTCGATCATACTCTCCACAACCAATTGGACGACCTCATGGATGTGCTTGAGGGCCTCCTCGCGAGTATTTCCCCAGGTTGCAGCTCCCTGGCGTTCCAGGGCCGGGCAATAGGCGTGCCAGCGATCTTCATCCGGCTCCGCACAACCTTGAAAGTGTAAGTCCACTCAGGACGGAACTGCGCTTGCCTCACCCATTCCCGGTCGTAGTACTCCACAATAGCGCGTCCGACTAACGAATGTGGCAAGAAAAGGATCTACAGTTGTCCAAGATTCTCTATATAAATACATCTACGCCGAGACGCGTTCAGGGAGAAAAACAATTCTTTCATGAACACATCTGGAACGTCCGTGCCGGTGACGCTGAAGAAGGTGCCTCCTTTCCCCCAGTGGCCGCAAAACTTCTGGCGCTATTGTCCAATCCATCCGTCCAATTCAAACAAATTGCTGATCTCATTGGGACCGATGCCACTTTTACGGCGCGTATCCTCCAGCGGGTTAACTCGATCGAATTTGGGCGGACCGCTTCGGTCAGCAACTTTCAGCAGGCCGTAGGCCTCCTCGGAATCGTTCAGATTACGACGTACGCAATTATTTCAGTGCGACCTTCATGCTGACCGACATGTTTCTTCACGTCGGGCTCCATTGGGGTCCAAACCCCGTATTCGGCGGCTGGACGCTCTCCAGCAACTGGTTTTTGCGCAGCGGGTTGCCGTTTACCGTCATCGATAACGCTGACGCCGGGGCACTGTTCGGTTACAACAACGGACCCAACACGACAGTCTTCGCCACTCCGCTAGGGAAGATCCCAAGTACTTGCACTAACGCCGTGAATACGCCGTGCCTTAACACGTCCGAGTTTGCTCCGTCCGGCGCGCTTACCGGATTCGGAACCTTGGGGCGCAACTCGGTCTACGGTCCCCACTTCTTCGACGTGGACCTGGCACTCATGAAAGATGTGAAAATCGGCGAGCATGTGATCTTCTCCTTCGGCGCGCAAGCGTATAATCTTTTCAATCACGTGAATTTCGATCAACCGGTCAACGACATCTCGAACCCGCAATTCGGTTCGAGCATTGCGGCGGTGGGACCTCCCACCAGTCTTCTCGGTTCGTTCGTGGACGCGGGCAGTTCACCGCGTTTTGTCGAAGTCAAAGGCATGATCCGGTTCTGAGAGGTTGAATAGCGGCTCGGCGTGGCGCCGGGTGGTGTGGCGAGCGCGACCTCGTCTATACTTTCATCCAGAAAGGCGCCACGATGCGAAACCTGATTCTGTTCATCACGCTGGTTACGACGCTCCTCGCCCAGTCGTCCCCGGCTTACCGCGTGACTCACACCTACGCGCTGGGCGGGGACGGGAGTTGGGACTATGTCGTTCCCGATCCACCCAATCACCGTCTGTTCATCGCCCGGCAAAATCGGGTGATGGTGGTAGATGAAGATAGCGGAACTCTGCTCGGAGAAGTCACCGGCATCCAGGGCGCGCATGGAACAGCCGTGGCGCAATCCACCGGACATGGGTTCGCCACCTCGGGCAACGACCAGTCTGTGGTCATGTTCGACCTGAAGACCTTCAAAGTACTCGGCCGAATCCCGGCCGCTGAAGACGCCGATGCCATCGTCTATGACAGCGCGTCGAACCGCGTCTTCACTCTGAACGGCGATGCGCACTCTTCGACGGTGATCGACCCGCGGGCGGGGACCCTGATCACCAATATTCCGCTGGGCGGTAAGCCGGAATACGGCGCGTCAGCCGGCGACGGCAAGGTGTACGCGAATCTCACCGACACGAGCGAAGTGGTTGAGATCGACGCGAAGACGGCGACCGTGGCCCGTCGCTGGCCGACCGCACCATGCAAGCAGCCGGTCTCGATGGCTATCGACACTGGGCACCATCGGCTATTTAGCGGATGCCGGAGCGGAGTGATGGCCGTCTCCGACTATCAAGCCGGCAAGATGGTCACAACCCTTCCAATCGGCACCGGGGTGGATGGAGCCGGGTACGATGCGGCCTCCGGCAAAGCGTTCGCCTCGAATGCGAACGGGACGCTCACCGTCATTCATCAGGACTCTCCGGACCAGTATCACGTCATCGAAAATGTGGAGACTCCGGTAGGAGCGCGGAACATGGGGCTCGACCCCACCAATCACCGTGTGTTCGTCGTTTCCGCGAAGTTTGGCGCGCTACCCACCGGGGCAAGGGGTCGACCACCGGTGCTGCCCGGATCGTTCACCTTGATGGTGATCGAGCGGTAAGCTACGGCAAGGTAATCATTTCGCCCTTTAGCGCAGGGGCGTGCACCGGACGCCGCCGCGCTTTGGTCGCTTGCTCAAAGCTGTAGCCGATCGACAAGAGCTTCTGTTCGCTGAAGGCCGGGCCGAAAAACGAAATTCCCACCGGCAATCTGTCTCCCGTGAACCCGGCCGGCACAATTAAATCAGGGAACCCGGTGAGGTTGGCAATGTTGGTCGCCGACTCGCGGCCGCCACCCGACGGGGCCGGAGGTTCGCTCAGCAGCGCCGGCCGCCGTGAAGAAGTCGGATACACGATAGCGTCCAGATTCTGCGCTTCCAGGATTCCGTTGATCGCCGCGCGAACCATCGGCAGCCCATAGTCGCGCACCGAAGTGTAATGGTAGTCCTCGAGCGTTCCACTTTCGGCTTCCCGCTTGAACAGGGCCCAGCGGCTGGGATCCGGACCGGCGCCATCAGCCCGCGTCGCCGTGAACCGGTTCGCCCGGTCGATCATCTCGTCCAGACTTTTCGGATATTTGGGTCCCAGCGTCGAAAGATATTCCTTGATTTGAACGACGAACTCCGGATAACGAATGGCATTGTAAAACTCGCCTTTGACATCCATGAGCCATTTGGGATAGTGCACATCCACGACCGTGGCTCCGGCGTGCCGCATCGCTTCGAGCGCGCTTTCCATTACCCAATCCACATCCGGATCAGCCCCCATGAAGTCGCGAGCAATACCGATTCGCGCCCCTCTCAGCGCGTTCGCATCGAGATTTTTCGTGTAATCGGTCGAGAATTTACCGTCGCTCTTCTTCGTGGCTGCGTCGGCGGGGTCGATTCCGGTCATCACTCCCATCGCGGCAGCAACGTCGTAGACGTTACGCGCCATCGGCCCTCCGGTATCGAAGGTCAGGGACAGCGGAATGATTCCGTTGCGGCTAAGCAACCCGTGCGTCGGCTTCAACCCCACGATGCCGTTCGAGGTGGACGGCCCCCGGATCGAACCGCCGGTATCCGTACCCAAGCCGAGCGGCGCGTACGCGGCCGCGACCGCAACGCCGACGCCGCCGGAAGATCCCGATGGCGTTCGGAGCAGATCGTGCGGGTTCCTGGATTGGCCTCCAAGTGAACTATACGCGCCGGCGGAGGCGAACTCCGACATGTTGACCTTCGCGAGGATGATGGCTCCGGCGGCCCGAAGTTTCTTTACGAGAAATGCGTCCGCGGGAGGAATCGAGCCTTCGAGCAGCACCGATCCGCCAGTGGTGGGCAGGTCATCGGTGTTGTAGTTGTCTTTCAGGACTACGGGAATGCCGTGCAGCGGCGACCGCCGTCCTTTCGCCTTGCGCTCCGCATCCAGCGAGCGCGCCGTTTCGAGTGCCTTGGAGTTGAGCGCCATAACGGCATTCAAGGCCGGTCCTTGATGATCGTATTCCTGGATGCGTGCCAGGCACATCTGCACCAACTTCTCCGAAGTCAGCGCGCCCGATTCGAAAGCCGCATTCAAGTCGGCAATCGTGGCGGAATCGAGGTCGATTGTTTTCGGCCCAGCCGCGACCAGCGCCGCAGTGAGCAAACCAACTAAAAGCAGTCGCCGAGGAAGAATCCCGCTTCTCATATCGGTGTCCTTTTTGGAAATTGAGTTTGCAAGCGCCGCAGCATTGTGGAGCTTACACGGAAAGACAACGGGGCTAACCGCAGATTGTAGCACCTGCGTCGAAGCTTAACCGGCGGTGAGCCTCGTAAATGGGGCGGGCAGGTTGACAGCCTGCTCAACGCCTTCGCCGCCGAGCAAACGCCGGTTGAGTGTTCCACCGGTAAACAGCATTTCTTCCAGGGCTGAGTCCACTGCAGGCTGCGCGAGGATCTTCCCCTGCGAGAATTCGATCTGAAACTGGGCACACCGGCGCATCAGCTCCTTGATGAATGCCGCAGTGACGCCCTTTGTGCGGCTAACTACCAATTTCAGGAGCTCTTCGGAAATATCCAGCCCGCCGGCATAAAGCTTCGCGAGTTTTGCGCGTCCCTGCTCGTCGGGCAATGGAAATTCGATCGCCTGATCAATGCGGCCGCTCGATCTGGTCAGGACGATTCGTGGTCAGTATGAAGAGAACCTCGACGTCCTCACGCAGGCCGTCCATCTCGTTCAGGAGCTGATTAAGGAGAACCTCCTCGCCCCCGCCGTGCATGTGCGTGCGGTCGCGCCCAATGAGATCTACATCCTCGATGACCATCACGGACGGCTGCAAGAAAACGCGCCAGGCGGAAATATTCGCCGAGCAACCCGACCTGCTCCGCCGTCACCAGCAAAGTGGTATGGCCGGGCAGCAGCGACGCCAGATAGTGAATCGTATGGGTCTTGCCGGTGCCCGGCGGTCCGTAAAATAAAGGGCCTTTCCTGGCCTGGAACCTCAGCGACTTTAGCTGCTCCCGCGCGGTGACGAATCCGGCCACATTGCGGTCGAGCAGTTCCAGAGTCTTGCGCGGCAAGATAACGTCGTCCCGGTTGACCTTGGCCAGCCGGTGTACCTTGACCACGCTACCGCCGCCCATCGGATGGATGTGCGCTTCGAGGGAGATGATGCGCCCACGGTACGCGTGGGCCTTGCCAACGATAAGCTCCAGATCGCGGAACAACTCCTGTGAGAATTGCGCCCCCCGTTCGCCGGCCGGGACGGCAATCTCAACCTTCACACCGCTGTGGAGCCCGAAGCGCCCGCCAGGAGCCATGATGACCGCGAACGGCAAATCCTTCTCGCGCGACAACCACAATCCATTTTTCAGACAGCGCGCCGGAACCGGTTCGCCTACATCGATTTCGTCGTACTGAAGAGGTCCGGCCCCGATCGGGAAATGCCTTCCCGCCAGCGAGTCGGCGAGCGCCGGAGGTTCGCCATGATTTGGTGAGAGACTTCCGAGGAGTTTCGTGCCGGGACGGGTTCGCAACACGTCCTCAATTGCTGCTTGGATGTCTACGCGCGGCGTGATCGGAAACTGGCGTTCTGCTGTTGCAATCTCGCCCGCCGGAACGCGGAAGTGCTTGAGTAGGCTCTTGCGCAGCCGCGACTCACTAAAGTCACCGCTGCCCACGTGAAAGGCAAAACCCATTCAACTGTTATGGTAGCGGCTCCCGAATCTACCCGGGCTTGAACGTGCCTACCGGAAATGACGCCAGCCACCACCCACGACCACGCCGACCCCGACGCCAGGAACAACCGGCGGATAATACGGCGCGTAAGCGTACGGATACGGGTAAGCGTAAGGATAGTAGCCAGCGTACGGATAATAAGGCGCGTAACCGAAACCCAGTCCGAAGCCTAAGCCGTATCCGCCATAGTATCCGCGATAGCCGCCGTAGTAACCGCCATAACCGCCGTAATAGCCACCACGATATCCGCCGCCAGCATAGCCCCGTGCTGCAACCCCGCCACGGAACCCACCTCCGCCGCCGACGGCTCGTCCCCCGCCGCCCCGGGATTGGCCGAAGCTAAACACCGCCAGAGTGATCGTTAACAGCGCAAGTTTTAAGGTCCGCATAAGCCCGAACTAAGCACTTGAACTGCCACGTTAATTTTCAATGATTTCGGGGCCTTGGATACACGCCAGACTGGCCGCGACCCACCACCCTGGTGCTTTTCGGCCAGTTGATTGAATGATCCGGCTCCTCGGCCGCCTAAGCAGCGATGTTCTGCCCGCCAAGGATCCCATGGAATCACCAGTGTTTTAAGGCGCGATGTTTTGATTCATGCGAAAGAAGTTGGTGGGGTCGAACTTGCGTTTAATGTGAACGAGCCGTTCATATTTGCCCGGCCCGTAAGCGGCACGAATGCGATCGATCGGTTCGTCCGCCGTCATGTGATTGACATAGACCCCTTGCTTGACGAATGGCTGAGTGGCGGCCCAAGTCTCGCGTGCCCACGCGATATTGGCCGCGTCGTCTGTGGCCGAGGTCCAGTTGGCGATGATGGACAATTCGAAATTGTGATCGCGATGATCGAACGCTGCGCCATCGCGGGCCCGTCTCTGGATTTCCCCTTTCAGTTCGAACATCAGGATCATCGAGAGTGGAGACGGCGACAATAAAGCCTGCTTCCGTAGGACCTCGATGAGACCGTCCGAGATCGTATCGGCGAAGTTTGACTTCCAGTAGTAGCGGTTCCCGACCGGCGCCAACGGATCGGCCAGTTGCTGCGCCTGCGTATAAGGCATCTCCGCGATCAGGTCCGCCAGCGGCGGGCCGAATTTCCGGAGGGGCCTGAGCGTGGTTTCACTCTCGGCAGCGGTTCCAAAGAAGACTACCAGGATGGCCAGAGCATCGAGCCCATCGGGAGTCTTGAGAAAGACGGTCGAGGTGTCGAGGCAATCGGGGGTATCCGCCAGATAGTCTCGGTAGAACGAAAGCACTTCGGCCGCCCGTTGCTGCGGATGAATTAAGAGTCCGGCGGTGACCGGCCCGATCGCATGGAGTTGATACCGGAAAGAGGTTACGATGCCGAAGTTCCCGCCGCCGCCTCGCAACGCCCAGAACATATCAGCATTCTGATCCGCGCTCGCTTCAAGAACAGCGCCTTCCGCCGTCACGACTTCAGCGGAGAGCAGGTTGTCACAAGCTGCGCCATGCAGGCCCATCATGTAACCGAGCCCGCCGCCGAGCGTGAGACCCGCAATTCCGGTATGCGAGATCTGCCCCCCAGTGCTTGCCAGACCAAAAGCTGTGGTGGCCCGATCGAACTCGCCCCACAGGAGCCCGGGCTGGGCGACTGCGATTTGCTCCGTGGGGTCGACTCGAATGACCTTCATAGGCGAGAGGTCAATCGTCAGTCCTCCGTCGCAGACCGCGCTTCCGGCCACGTTATGACCGCCGCCGCGCACGCTTGCGACGAGGGTCCGGTCACGAGCCAAACGGACCGCCGCGACAACATCATTCGTACAGGTGCACCGGGCAATCATCGCGGGACGCCTGTCGATCATGCCGTTCCAAAGACGGCGGGCGTCATCATATCCGGCCTGCCCTGGGTGTATGCATTGAAGGAGATCAAGTGTCATTCTTGGACCCCTTCGACTATGCGGCCGGTTCGGCGGCACGTCAATTCCGCAAGGGTTACAGAGGGTTAAATCTGCGTTCGCCGGCCGATGAGCCCTGATATACTCCATTCGTCCTCCAGATGAACGCAGCGGTTCGGCAGCAACTCGAGCGTATCTGTCGCAGTGAGGTTTTCGGGACCGCTCCGCGATTGCGAGATCTTCTCGTCTTCTTGACAACGCGCCACACTGTTCACGACCAAAACGGTCTCAAGGAGTCCATCATCGGCGTGGAGTTCTTCCGCCGTGATCCAGGTTATGACCCGAAGAAGGACCCGATCGTACGTGTGGAAGCTCACCGGTTGCGCCGGCGGCTCCTGGACTACTACAGCCACGAGGGTGCCGGCGATCCGTGGCGTATTGACCTGCCCAAAGGATCCTATGCTCCCGTCATCCGCAAGCAGGATGAAGCCCCGGTTACGTGGCGGCTCGCGGTTCTGGTCGAGGCATGTGACGATCTCACGGCCGAGGGCTTGACAGTGGAGTTGATCGGCAAACTGGGCGAACTGCCGGGCGTTAGCGTTCTGGCTCCGCGCTCTTCCATTGCCACCCGCGATGCCATGGAAGCCATTAGAGATCTCGGGGCCAACGCGATTCTCGAGTGCCGCCTCGATGGGATGAACCTGCAGGCTAGACTGAGCCGCTCGGGCTCCTCTGGTCTGATCCCGATGGGCACCTTCGATAACGTCATTCAGCCTGCGGTGGAAGCGCTCAGTCGATTCGTCGCATCGAGCCTTGGTGCGCCGGGCGATCCTGGAGGATTCGCGAAAAGTCGAGTCATCGATCGCGAATCGTATCAGCTCTATCTTTCGGGCCGTGCCTGGTTCCATCGTTGGTCGCCCGATAATCTTGCCCAGGCCGCGGCGTATTTCGAACGGGTTGTCGAACGATGCCCGGAGTACGCACCGGCTTATGCCGGCTTGGCCGACTGCCAGGTGCTGCTTGCCTACTGGCACGTAACTGACGCACGGAGTACCCTGGAGCGAGGCCGAGCTTACGCCCTGAAGGCTCTGGAACTGGATCCCAATTGCGCGGACGTTTATTGTTCTCTGGCTGCGTTTGCGGCTACCCTCGACCGGGACTGGGCCGGCTCTGAAGCGAACTTCCGCCGCGCGTTGGCGATAAATCCAAACAACGCGCTCGCCTTGAACTGGCTGTCGATTATCGCCCTAATCCCCCAAATGAAATTTGAAGAGGCGATTGACGCCGTGTTCGCCGCGTATGACCTGGATCCGGCCTCGCCCGAGATTGGGAATGAGGTCGTGTGGGTAAGAATTTGCTGCCGCCAATTTGATGAATCCGCGGAACAGGGCCGCCGGATTATCGCCTTGCACCCTACGTTTCTCGAGGCCTACTGGTCGCTCGGACTGGCGGAAGTGTCGGCGGGGCGCTATGACACCGCCCGCGAGGCCCTAATCGCGGCTGAGCGGCTCAGCCCGGAGGTTGCGTTTACGATCGGCTTGCGGAGTTATGTGGAGGGATTCGGAGGGAACCCACCTGTAGCGCGGCAGTACCTTGAGCGGCTTCAGCGAATGGAGGATTCCGCGCCCGTTCGACAACTCTACTTCGTTTGGGCATATTCCGGGCTGGGTGAAATCGATAGGGCGATGCACCATCTTCAGCGGGCGGCCGATATAGCCGATCCGCATGCTCTTTACCTGGACGCCTTTGTTATGTTCGACAGTCTTCGTGAGCACCCCCGATTCCAGCAGCTCCGGCGCCAGCAGGGGCTGTCTCTCTAGAAAACTCTGCTTTTCAACCTGGCCAAGCTGAATTTTGCAGTCTCCGCCACGGCCATCACAGTCATTACGCCGGCTTGCAGGGGATCGGTAACCACCAGATCCGCGGCCGCCGGGACGCTTCCCGCCATATTTAGACTGACCACCATCAAGCCCTGTGCGCGGACCTCCAGAACGGCTTTCTGGATGTCGCCGCCCATCAGAGAACCCGCAAGAACCAGAGCCTTCACCCGTGGCAGACGTCCGCAGGCTCGCACGGCGTCGGCCAATGGCTGCTCACCCACCAGCGGGATCGTGTCCACCGAGATGTGCTCGCCGCGCATGTTGTGCCGGTCCGCTTCCGAAATCGCGCCCATGGCGACCTGGCCCACCTGAGCTCCCCCGCCGATGATGATGATGCGTTTCCCGAACACCGCCTGAAACGTCTTTACCTGGGTGGCGCTCTTGACAATGGGAAGCTTCGATAAATCCTCGATCACGGCCGCCGCTTCATCCGTCACTTCGATCTCGAAATAAGTCTGCCGTTCCTCGATGATGTCTACCGAGGTGATGTTGGCCCCATGCCCCGCGATCACCCCGGTTAACTTGTGCAGAATCCCGGGCCCCGGATCTGCTTCGACCAACACACCAATTTTTTCACTCATTCAAACCAGCTTACAATCCAAGGTGAAGCCACGGAACAATCCTTGGAATCCAAGTATTGGGACGCGCCAATGGATGATAGCCCTTTAGGGCTAGTGACCGGTGACTCATGGGAATATTTGCTTGCTAACCGCGTCTATTTCCTCTAACTTGGGTTACATAGGGGTTGGTCTGAACGTCTGAAGGTGTTGGTGCCTAACTCGCAAGAAACTAAGGAGCAGGTGGACCGAACTACATGAAAATATGTGTTCTAGGCGGTGATGGTTACTGTGGTTGGGCCACAGCGCTGCATTTGTCCAGGAACGGCCATTCCGTGGCCGTGGTCGATAATTTCCTTCGACGCCAATGGGACTTCGAGCTCGGGGCGCAGACCCTGACGCCGATTCAGCCTCTTAGAGACCGGTTACGTGTCTGGCAGGAGCTGACGGGCAAGTCTATAGAGCTGTTGGTCGGCGACGTGAACGACTACGAATTCCTCTCCGGCGTGATCGAGAAATTCGAGCCGGATGCGGTGGTTCACTTTGCCGAGCAACGGTCGGCTCCGTATTCGATGATCGATCGCAAACACGCCGTATTCACCCAGGTCAATAACGTGGTGGGAACGCTGAACCTCCTCTTTGCGCTCAAGGAGTTCCGGCCGGATTGCCACCTGGTGAAGCTGGGCACGATGGGCGAGTACGGCACACCGAATATCGATATTGAAGAGGGCTACATCCGGATCGAGCACAACGGCCGGTCGGACGTTCTGCCGTTCCCTAAGCAGCCGGGCTCTTTTTATCACCTTTCGAAGGTGCATGACAGCCACAACATGATGTTCGCCTGCAAGATCTGGGGGCTGCGGGCCACCGATCTGAACCAGGGAGTGGTGTACGGAACCGTGACCGACGAAGTTGTGATGGACGAGGCGCTGATCAACCGCTTCGACTACGATGAGGTCTTCGGTACGGTGCTAAACCGTTTCTGTGTGCAGGCCACGGCCGGACATCCCTTGACCGTCTATGGGAAGGGTGGGCAAACCCGCGGGTTCCTGGACATCCGCGATACAGTCCGTTGCATCGAGATTGCGTGCCTGAATCCGGCGAACCCAGGGGAATGCCGGGTTTTCAATCAATTCACGGAGCAGTTTTCGGTTCTCGAACTGGCGAACATGGTCCAGGCGGCGGCCTGGAAGCTAGGGATGCGCGTCAATGTAGAGCACATACCAGGGCCTCGCGTCGAATCCGAAGACCATTATTACAACGCCAAACACTCCAAGCTGATCGACCTCGGTTTGCAGCCGCATTATCTCTCAGATTCGCTGCTCGATTCGCTCATGAACATCGCGATCCGGTATCAGGATCGCATCGATACGTCGCTGTTCTTGCCGCAGGTCAAGTGGCGGAGCGTCCGGAATGAGCGCAAGTCGAACGTGGCGGCGGCTGTATCCGCATCGGAACTGGCTTACTGAAGGCGAGTTCTGAGACTCCCGCATCTCGCGCCGCGCTATCATCTGTGGGGATGGCGGATTTAGGCGTACGGGATGATGGAAAGCATTTTCATTTCTACCTGATTGTCTTGCTGGCCGCGACCGCGGTTTATGCGGGCTGCATGATTTCTCCACCGTCGCTCATGGACGACGTGGACGCAGTGCAGGCGCAGATCGCGCGCAACATGCTGACCTCCGGCGACTGGGTTACCGCTCGCCTGGATGGCATTCCATATCTTGAAAAGGCGCCGCTCATCTACTGGCTGATCGCTGGATCGTTCAAAATCTTCGGGGTGACTGACTGGGCGGCCCGCATTCCCATGGTTCTTGCCGCGATCGCGCTGGCATGGCTGACGACTGCTTTTGGCACCTGGGCCTTCGGCCCAAGAGCTGGATTCTACGCCGGTCTCTGCATACCCACCTGCTTTGGTCTGTTTCTCTTCACTCGCATTCTGATTCCTGACGTAATGCTCACGGCGAGCATCGCGCTTTCGATGTGGGCGTTCCTGCGCGCGATCGACGAAACCGAGCGGCGGCCGCGATGGTGGGCATTCGTCATGGCGGCGAGCCTGGGAACCAGCTTGTTGTTCAAGAGTCTGGTCGGCGTGGTTTTTCCGGTCGCCGCAGCCTTGCTCTATTTGGGCATTACCCGGCAACTGTTCCACGCGAAAGTGTGGAGGGCGCTTCGACCGTTCAGCGGCCTCGCGATTGTACTGCTGATCGCCGCGCCGTGGCACATTCTTGCGGCGCTGCGAAATCCTCCCTATTTCGATCTGACCATGCGCAGCGCTCCCGGCGAATATCACGGCTTCTTGTGGTTCTACTTCATCAATGAACAACTGCTGCGGTTCCTGAACCTGCGCTACCCGCGCGACTACGACACGGTTCCCAGGCTGTACTTCTGGATGTTCCATCTGCTGTGGCTGTTTCCCTGGAGCGTGTATTTTCCCGCCGTGGCGAAGCTCGATTTCAAGCCGCACGATAGGGCGGCAAAGACGCGGCTTCTCGCCCTGTGCTGGGCCGGCTTCATCCTGGTATTCTTTACCTTTTCCACCACGCAGGAGTATTATTCAATGCCGTGTTATCCAGCGCTCGCGCTACTGCTGGGATCGGCGATGGCGGCAGGTGGCGATTGGATCAGACACGGCACCCGGGTTCTGTGCGCGATCCTGGCCATCGCGGCGGGGGCGGTCATTACATTGTATTTTCTGTCGCTCAATTTTCCGACCCCGGGGGACATTTCCCAGGCGCTGAGCTCCAATCCGGGCGCGTACAAACTGTCGCTCGGACATATGCAGGACCTGACGATCGCATCGTTTGCCTATCTTCGATTTCCGCTCCTGCTGGCCGGAATTGCGTTCGTAGTGGGCGCTGCCGGTACCCTTCGCGGATCGGGCCAGCGCGCTTTCCTTGCCACGGTCGTGATGGCCGTTCTGTTCTTTCAGGCCGCGCGTATGGCTATGGCGGCGTTTGATCCGTATCTTTCATCCCGCCCGCTCGCGGAGAGTCTTCGCCGCGCGCCCGCGGGAAAGCTCATTGTGGACCATCACTACTACACGTTCTCCTCGATTTTCTTTTATACCAATCGCGACGCGCTGCTGCTGAATGGCCGATTCAACAATCTCGTCTACGGTTCCTACGCGCCCGGCGCGCCGAACGTGTTTATTGACGACGCACAATGGGAAGCCTTGTGGCTGCTGCCGGAACGGTACTATTTGGTCATCAAGCAGGACGCCGCCGAGCGTCTGAAAAAAATGGTCGATCCCAGTCTGCTCACTATCGTTGCCCAAAGCGGAGGCAAGCTGCTCCTCACCAACCATCCGGTGGTCGAGTAGCCTGAAAGGATGCCGGTAGTCTATGGTGCGTTCCTGGGGATTGCGGCCATACCGTTTATTTACTATCTAATCGCGATCTTTAGTTCATGGCGGTATTTCCGAAAACCGGCAGCGGCGCCCGACACCTCGTTCGATCCGGCAGTCAGCATTCTGAAACCAATTCGTGGACTCGATCCGGACTCCTACGAAAACCTGGCTAGTTTCTGCCGCCTGGACTATCCGGAGTACGAAATAGTCTTCTGCGTCGATCGCGACGACGAATCTGTGGTCTCAGAACTGGCCAAGCTCACTGACGATTTTCCTGAATGTAAAATCCGAGTTTTGTACGGCTCGGGACGGGTGGCGACCAATGACAAGGTGGCCAAGCTGGTGCGCCTAGTGAACGAAGCCGCGCATGAAGTCGTGGTCATCAGTGATAGCGACGTGCGCGTACGTCCCGACTATCTTCGGCATCTGGCCGCTCCGCTGCGGGACCCCAAGGTGGGAGCTGCAACCTGCTTCTACGTTCCAACCGAAGTCGGAACCTTCACCGACCACTTGCAGAGCGTCGGAATGATGTCCGATTTCTACGCCGGCATCCTGGTGGCCTGGCAATTGGATGGAGTGAAATTCGCGCTCGGACCCACGATCGCCACTACGCGCGCGCGCCTCAGTGGATTCGGCGGCTACGCCGAGCTCGAGAACCGACCCGCTGATGATTTACTGGTCGGCCGCCTCATCGCCGAACAGGGATACGAAGTGGTGCTGCTCAACTACGCGATCGAGACCGTTTGCGATTATGGTTCATTTCGCGATCTGCTGCACAAGCGGCTGCGCTGGATTGTGGTGATGCGTCACATGCGCCCGAGGGGACATCTTGGTTTGCTGCTCACGCAAGGATTGCCATGGTCAATGGCAGCGGTTGCGATCCATCCTTCAGTCGCGGTCGCGCTGTGCTACTTGGGCGGCTACCTCGGGTTGCGAATGGCGATGACCTGGACGATCGGCATTTACGGCTTGAAGCAGAAGCGCCTGTGGCCACGGATGCCGCTCATTCCCGTGTGGGATGCGGTGGCGTTCGCCATTTGGCTGACCAGTTTCGGCCGCAATAGCATCCGCTGGCGCGGCGCCGACTATTACATCCGCGATGGGCGTCTGGTTCCAGTCATTCCGGCCCACGCCGGCGACTGAGCCGCCTCAGTAGGAGAGCTTTGGCATCCAATTCTCGCGGCCCTCGGGCAGAAGGTCGAAAAGATTCCAGACCGGCGAATAGAGGTCGATGCCCCGGTGATGTGGGCGGCGGGTCAGCGAGGCTTCGGTGGTGTAAAAATGATGAATCTTGCCGTCAGCCTCACGGCTGAACACGCTGACGCCTGGAAATTGTCCTTTTTCATCTTCCACGCGAAAGTCCGAGTTGAAGCTGTTCTCGCCGCTCGATAACAACCGGATCTTGTCCCATCCGCGCCCGCGGGCCCATTCCCGCAGCTTCCCGATTTCGACTTTGGCCACCAATACAAAATTTACCCTCTGGCTCACATGCGGCGCGACGGCATTATATCCGTCGGCCCACATCGTACACATCGGACAGGGAGTCTTATCATTGGCTCCCCACATCAGGTGGTCCACAATGAGGCGATCCTTGCCGGGTGCGAATAATTCGGACAGGCGAACATCTTTGAAATGGGCGGGAGATTCGTCGTGGATGTCCGCGGGGCCCTCACGGAAAACGTAGTCAGTTTGAACCGCCGGTCCCATGGGGAGCTGGCGTCTCAGCACCGCAACAGCCTCCCGTTGGTCTTTCAGGGCAATTTCCGCTTCAAGAAGCTTATCGCGCTTGATCCGATATTCGTCGTATGCAGCCATGGTCATAGCCGCAGATTAACGCAGATAAACGCGGATAAGCAATACGCGGCGAGTCTTCGCCTAGACCATTTCTTGATTTTGCGTCGACCAGTTTCGTACGGCTTGTAACACCTGAATTATGCACGGACTGAATGCCGAGCGCCGGACTTGATGCGGTGCGATTGATCGGCTGCTGCGCTTCCCGCCACTGAGTTCCACCTCCATCTGGCGATCCCTGTTCGACCTTCCT
>JBEKBK010000044.1:0-27159 GCA_050015435.1 Bryobacteraceae bacterium | reverse complement strand
TTGAGGGCCTCAGGTTTGCGGTTGAATAACTGAGGGTTGGGACTTGGTGAGTCGCAGCTGGAGTGTTGATGGCGGTCGTGCCTACGCAGACGAACACAACCGGTCGCCGAGGTTAAATCCGGATTCCTGGAAGCCGTTATGGCCGGAATCTTATCCACCTGATACTGTTGGTTTCAACACTGCGGATTGGGCCCCTGGGTCTTCATGGCTCCTGAGAGGGTCGCGGCTCCTGAATCAACCGGGACCCCAGCGTCGAAACACGCCGCAGCGTAGTCGAGCACCGCGGCCCATTTGGGCTTCCACTTGTCCTCAGCTTCGGTCCAGCTCACCTGACTTCGGCATGCGACAAAAAACACGGTGCGGCATATTTCCTGTAACTCCGTAAGCGCATCCGCAATGACGGCCTTGCCTTCATGCACAAATTTGCTTCGCATTTTGTAAAGCCCACGGAGTGATTTGACTGATTCGCGGAAAGGTTTGTTTTCCGAGATTGCCAGGATAGCCGCCCCTCGTCGGCTCATCGACCGCGCAATTGGCTCTGACTCCGCGAGAAGCGATTCCATCGCAACCGTCAACAGAGTGAAGCTTTCGTTAATATAGCCACGGTTCTGGAGCTCGCGGGACCGCGCCATAAGTCCGGCGAAATTCTGGAGCGAGCGGAAGATGCGATAAGGACCCGGTCCCAATTCGGATGTCAATTCAGCTTCCATGCGACTCCTAGCTTTCTCCAACCCTGCGCGGAAGGAGCGAACCTGGAGAGATAGCGTATTCCTGCGATGACTCTCTTCCTGAATAAGGCTGACCATGCCCTTCCCACACAACACGTCGAACCCCCAGAACACGGAAAGCCAGGCGGTGCCGGGCAATGCTTCCAGCGACGCTCGGTCGAGCATCTCTGAGCCGGCGGCAACGCCGAAATACTGAGATTCTAAGTGCTCCTGCCAAAACTCCTCGAATAGTGCACCGGCAAGGTCGTCGAAGTAGTATTGAACCAATTCGGCAATTTCCAAGGGTTGGGGTCCGTCGAATCCGAGCGCTGTGAAGTCGATGACTTTCGTCATCTTGGGCTCGCGGTACACGGCAAGCCGTCCGAAGAGCCTATTCAATTCGCCTAGTAGCGCTCCCAAACCGATGCTCTCAAATCGGTCCTTGGTCTGCTCCATCAGGTCACCTGCGAGGGGAGCGTACAAAAAAGGACGGTGCCCAAAGAAACCGATAAGCTCGTGTTCGGACGGTTGTCCTAATTCTTGGATTTTGATCACCGCAGACGTCGGCATGAGGACCAACTGCGACACCTGGGCGCTCGTGAAACAGGACAAGACCCTCTCGAACTCCGTTAGGTTATCGCGTGTCTTCTTCAGCAGAGCAAACGCCAAGATCAAACAGTCGGCAAGCCTCTCGGTACTTGGATGCCCGATTACACTGAACGCCTGAAGAATTAGTTGTTGCAGAACCCTGTATTGGCAATGTTCAGGCGAGTACCAGACGCAGATATCCGGGCGCGGACTCTTCGAGTATTCGTGCCACGGATAGACTACGTGCCGAATCTTGCCGCTCTGTTCGTTCGCCGAGACAGATTGAAGAAGGCCTTCGAGACCTTTAACTGTGCGAACCTGCATGGAATGGCATCCTCCGAAAGGTCAATCGTCAGGTTCATGACTGCCTCACTGTAAGATTAACGCGATCGTCTCCCTTGTATCGTTAAGTGGTGCTGTTTTCGAAGATTGTCGGGACGTCTCAGCGTGTGGCCGATACCACCAGGCGGCTCGAGAAAATCGAGTTGCTGGCGGGATTGCTGGAACAACTGGATCCTGAGGAAGTCGAGATCGCTGTCGCATACCTTTCCGGCTCGACACGTCAGGGGCGGACCGGGATTGGATACGCGGCCCTGCGCAGTGCGGCGGCCTCCGCGGCCGAGTCAGCAACGCTGGAGATCCGCGAAGTCGACCGGATACTAGGTTTGTTCGCGGCCGTGCAGCGTCGCGGTTCCGAGGGCGAAAAGCGGGAACTGCTCCGGTCCCTGCTGACCGCGGCCACTGCAGCCGAGCAGCAGTTCCTGACCCGATTGTTACTCGGCGAGCTAAGGCAGGGTGCGCTCGAAGGCGTAATGCTCGATGCGCTGGCGAAGGCCGCGAGGGTTAGCGTGGATCGCATCCGCCGCGCGGTGATGATGGCTGGAAACCTTCCGCACGTGGCTCACGCGGTGCTCGAATCCGGTACGGCAGGGCTCGATCAATACGGCCTTGAAGTCTTTCGGCCGGTGCAGCCGATGCTTGCGCAAACGTCCGAGGACGCCGGTGCGGCCGTCGGCGAGTTCGGCGAGGCGGCCCTGGAGTACAAGCTCGACGGGGCGCGCGTGCAAGCGCATCGGTCGGGCGATGAAGTGCGTATCTTCTCGCGGAGCCTCAATGAGGTGACGCGCGCGGTGCCGGAAATCGTCGAGGCCGTGCGGGCTCTTCCTGGAAAGGAGGTGATTCTCGATGGCGAAATCATCAGCCTTACGCCGGACGGACACCCGCAGCCATTCCAGGTGACTGCCCGACGATTCGGGAGGAAACTTGATCTGGAACGGATGCGCGCGGAGTTGCCTCTCACGCCCGCATGGTTTGATCTGCTCTACCTGGACGGCGAGTCTCTGGTGGACGAGCCGCAGGCGCGACGTTTCGGGATGCTCCGGGAATTGTCGCCGCCGCATCATCTGATTCCGCACACCAAGACCTCCGATCCCGGTGCGGCCGAGGACTTCTTGCGCGAAGCGCTGGATCGGGGTCACGAGGGCATCATGGCGAAAGCCATCGACTCCCTGTATGTTGCCGGTGCGCGCGGGCAGACCTGGCGGAAAGTCAAACGGGCGCACACCCTGGACCTGATAGTCTTGGCCGCTGAATGGGGCCACGGAAGACGCCGGGGCTGGTTGAGCAATCTCCATCTGGGCGCCCGCGACACGCAAAAGGGCGGATTCGCGATGCTCGGAAAGACATTCAAAGGACTGACGGACGAAATGCTGCGATGGCAAACCGAGGAATTGCTCAAGCTCGAAATCGGGCGCGACGCTGCCACGGTTTTTGTGGAACCGAAGCTGGTGGTGGAGATTACGTTCAGCGATCTTCAAATGAGCACGAGGTATGCGAGCGGGTTGGCCCTGCGCTTCGCGAGGGTGAAGCGCTACCGCCCCGACAAGTCGGCCGCGGATGCGGATACCTTCGAAGCGGTCCAACGCCTGGCTGGCGTAACACCACCTTTGTAACAGGCGGCTGCGGGACGGGGTCACGCCCGCTTAAACTAATCAAGAGGTGCCCCCATGGAATCAAGATGGCTGCGCAGATCGCTCCTGACATCCACCGCCCTGCTAGCGGCGAGCCTGCCGCTGACGCCGCAGGAAAAGAATCAGACCGAGCGGATTCCTCAATTCGATAACGCCGCCGTTAAGGTCTGGAAATCGGTGGTGCTGCCCAACGCGCCGCTCACGCTGCATCGCCATGAGCACCCGCGGGTGATTATCGCTCTCGCGGGCGGCACCATGAAGATCGTCCAGCAATCGGGCGGCTCGGAAACGCACCAATGGGAGACCGGAAAGGCGTACTGGCTGGGTGTCGATCCGCCAGGGCAGCTTCATGCCGACGTAAATGCGGGTAACAAGCCCATCGAAGTGATGGTCGTCGAACTTGAGCAGAGCAAATGAAGCCATCGCCGCGGAATTTCCTACTCATCATCTGTTTTCTGGCAATCGCTCCGGCATGGGGAGCCGAGCCGCTCGCAGGAAGATGGCTCCTGACCCGCCAGGAGGTCGGCGGACAGAAGACCGATCCTGATCCGCTGACGCTCAGGATTACTCCATCCGGCAACGGATTTGATTTTGCGTACTCGGTGCCCGTGAATGACGTGCAATTCGTATCGATGAGCTTTACTTCGCGCCTGGATGGGACCGAGGCCGACGTGAAGGACTCACGCGGGAACAAGATGGGTTCAATCAAAATCACCCGCGCCGGGGCGTCACAGTACTCGGTGGTTCTGCAAGGCGCGAATCGCCCGACCGCATCCGGTAAGATGACCGTCTCCGCCGACGGAAAAACGCTCAGTGTCGAAACTGACGCACAGGCTCCCGGCCAAGCTGCCGCCGTTCATACCATCCAAGTCTTCGCAAGGCAGTAAACATCAGTTCTTGAGCGTCCGTGCGATGGAGTTTTTCCGCCAATACGTGAACCGCCCGCAGCGGCTGTGGCTGCGCCGCTTCAATTTTCAATTGCATTTGTGGGCGGGGATTATTTTGAGCGTGTACCTGATCGTGATTGGGGCCACTGGATCGATCCTCGTGTTCCGGGAGGAACTGGAAACGCTCACAGGAGTGAATCCATGGCATAACGTTCGCGCACAGGAACCGCTCGCGGATATCGTCACGGTCATCGGCAATATGCGAGCGGCTCATCCGCAAGCGCGGATCGTTTCGGTCTTCACACCGACGCAAGCCGAACCCATTTTCGCCGTTTCGGTGCGAGGAAGGAGCCTGGAGCCCCTGAACCTTGCGGCTGATCCATCGACAGGCCAGGAGTTGGGCGCCATTCCGAGAAATCGATCCTGGCTTAGCGTGGTGCGAACTCTCCACGAAACGTTGCTCGTTGGGCCAAAGGGCCGGAGGATCAATGGCGGCGGCGCGGTATTTCTGATGTTGCTGAACGTCACCGGGATGGTAATCTGGTGGCCGGGTCTTCGGACCTGGACTCGCGCGCTGCTGGTGGACTTTGCGCGAACCTGGCGGCGCGTCAACTTCGATCTTCATCGAGCCGTCGGATTCTGGACAATCGCACTCGTTTCGTTCTGGGCGATTTCCGGGATCTATTTTGGATGGCCTCGTGAGACTTTCGCCTTCGTCGACCGGATCTCGCCGGTCATCACGGCAAAGCCGCCGAGCGTCACCGTAGAGCCGCAGCGCGGACTGCCGGAGCCCGATCTTCGCCAGATGATCGCTCAGGCGCGCGTTCTTGACCCGGGAACCACGTTGAAAGGCGTGTCCTTCCCAGCGAATCGCCGGGCTCCGCTGCTGGTGTTCATGCAACGGGCAAATACCGTTGGCTTCGATTACACGGATACTCTGTTCTTCGACCCCTATACCGGACAATACCTCTCTACGTGGAAGTACGGAGTCAACCAGAGCCTCGGCGATTGGATCATCTGGTCGCAGATCCCGCTTCACTTCGGCACATACTGGGGTCTCGGCGTTAAGATCATTTGGGCGATTCTGGGTTTGTCCATCCCGCTCTTGACCGTCACGGGAGCCCTAATGTACTGGAATCGCTACCTGAGGAAGAAATGGAAACACTTGAGGGCTCCCCGAGTCGCAGCCGCGCCTGCGGCGGCTAGTTGATTTGACTCGGCAATTTGGGGCCGGCAGTCTTTGCCGGCGAGCGGGTTTTCCAACCGGCTCGACCGACAGCTTGAAAGCCAACTCGCCGACATGACTGTCGGCCCCACCCACACCGCCCGCCATTCGGTATTGTGGGGTGAATGAGTGCGCTCGACAAGCTGACGGACAAAAACTTTGAGCGTCATGTCCTCGATTTGATCCAGCGCGAACTCGGTGACGCCGGTTGGCAAAAGGGTCTGACTGTCGATCAGATCGTCGAGTCCATCGGCCAACGAAAACCCGCGTAGCCGGAACTTTTAGGCTAACCATTTCGTCTTTGAGCAGTATAGTCATCATGAATCACTGGGGTGATTTGCGTTATGCCTTCCGCTCCTCGCGGAAGTCGCCTATGTTCACTGCGGTCGCTGTTCTTTCGCTCGCGCTTGGCATCGGCGCAAATACGGCGATATTCACGTTGCTTGACCAGATTCTGCTGCGGCTGCTGCCGGTCAAAGATCCGAGGCAACTCGTGCTGCTTTCGATGGTGGGACGCCACTACGGCAGCAACTGGGGCGGCAACGCGATTTCCTACCCGATGTTCCGCGACTTTCAGGATCATAACGAAGTCTTCACGGATATGTTTTGCCGGTTCCCACTGCCCGTCAGTCTCACCCAGGAGGGTCGAACGGAACGGATTCAATCCGAGCTCGTTTCAGGAACCTATTTCCCTGTGCTGGGAGTGGGTGCGGCGTTGGGCCGGACCTTCACGCCGGAGGACGATCGCACTCCTAGCGGGCACCCGTTGGTGGTCCTCAATTACGACTTCTGGAAAACCCGCTTTGGCGGCGACCCGGCGATTATCGGGAAGAAGGTCGGCGTGGACGGCATTAACATGACCGTAATCGGCGTGGCGCAGAGGGACTTCGATGGAGTGGAACTCGGCAACGCGACAAAAATCTTTATCCCGATCATGATGGAGCCAGATCTGCTTCCGCTCAACCCAAAATTTCTCAAGGATCGCAGATCGCGCTGGGTGAATGCGTTCGGGCGCTTGAAACCGGGAGTCTCCGCGACCAAAGCCAAAGCCTCTCTTCAGCCATTCATGCACTCGATGCTCGAAATGGAAGTGCGCGAGGCTGCGTTTCGAAACACCTCGGATTTCACCCGGCAGGAATTCCTCAAGAACACGATCGATGTGCTGCGGGGCTCTCAAGGGCGCTCCTTCTTCCGGCGGCAGCTCACCACTCCGCTCTGGGTGTTGATGGCCATCACTGGCACCGTATTGTTGATCGCCTGCGCGAATTTAGCCAATCTGTTGCTCGCGCGCGCCGCCGGGCGTCAGAAGGAGATCGCAGTCCGGCTGGCGATGGGCGCCGGTCGCTGGCGGCTGATTCGCCAGCTCCTGACGGAGAGTCTGCTGTTGGCGGGCATCGGTGGTTTGGCGGGAATTGTTCTGGCCTTCGCCGCCGACCGGTTGCTAATGGCTGCATACCTCCCTTCGGACTCCCAAGGGCTAAAGATCGAGACCACTCCCGATCTTCGGGTTCTGCTTTTCACGCTCGGCGTTACTCTTTTCACCGGCCTCTTGTTCGGCCTGATTCCAGCCTTGCAAGCGACCCGTCCTGACTTAGCGCCAACATTGAAAGACGAAGCCGGAGCCGTAGTCGGAGGGGGCCACACGGGCTTACGCAAGACCCTGGTAATCGCCCAGGTTACGCTGTCATTGCTTCTGCTCATCGGAGCGGGACTCTTTATTAAGAGTCTGAACAATCTGCGTGGTTTGGGCCCGGGTTTTCCCGCCGACCGCTTGATCGGCTTCAATGTCGATCCCGGCCTCAGCGGGTATAAGCCCGATCGCGCGAAGATTTTCTACCGGCAATTGACGGACAGTCTCGGAATGTTGCCCGGCGTGCAGGCTGTCGCGCTGGCCTCGGTGCGAATTCTCGAGAACAATGAGTGGGACAAGTCGGCGACGGTCGAAGGCTACACGCCTCCGCGGGCCGGCGACCATCCGGAGCCTTACATGAACTCCATTAGCCCGAATTACTTTGCCACGCTGGGAGTACCGTTCGTCTCAGGCCGCGACTTCACCACAAGAGATACGCAGACGGTGCAGCACAACGACGATTCGCCCGATTCATTAGTTCCGACGACCGTCATCATCAATCAAACCTTCGCCAAACGCTACTTTCAAGGGCGCGACCCGCTCGGACGTCACATCGGATTCGGCATTAATCCCGGGACCAAACTCGATATGGAAATCATCGGGGTCGTGAAGGACATCAAGTACACGAATTTGCGCGATGAAATACCAGAGCAGGCATTCGTTCCATATCTGGCGGATCGATACACCACCTCAATGACTGTTTACCTGCGCACGACTCTCGATCCCAGCCAGCTCTATTCCTCGGTGCGTGCCAAGGTTCGGGAACTCGATTCAAACGTGCCCATCTACGCGATGCGCACGACGGAAGAACAGGTCGGTAATTCTCTCAGGTCTGAGCGTCTGATCGGGAGTCTTTCCGCTGTCTTCGGCTTGCTCGCTACGCTGATGGCGACCATCGGACTCTACGGTGTGATGGCATACACGGTCTCGCGCCGGAAGCGGGAGATCGGCATACGGATCGCTCTCGGAGCAGCGGAGCGGCGAGTGATCTGGATGGTGATGAAAGAGGTGCTCGTGCTGGTAGTCATCGGTCTTGCCGTGGGAATACCCGCCGCGCTGGCGCTCACCAGATTGGTACGGACACAGCTTTACGGACTGGCTCCCAATGATCCGCAGACGCTCGCCTTGGCGATCGTGGGTCTGGCGGTCGTCGCCTGCGCGGCGGGATATATTCCCGCGCTGCGGGCTAGTCGAATCGACCCGATTCGCGCCTTGCGCTACGAGTAATCTGCCACAATATTCTTGATGACCGCGGCGATTCGGTCGATGCGCGTAATGCGCAAACACTGGAAACTCACTGCCGTTGCGATTTTCTCGCTCTCGATCGCGATGGCGCTGGGTGTGTTGAGCCTGAGCGTCGCGAACACCATGCTCTGGTTGCGGCCTCCCGGGCAGGCCCCGGATCGTCTCGTGGCCATCTACAATCGTTCGGCTGAAAAAGCGATCGACCAAGTCTCTTATCCTGACTTCCTATACTTCCGGGAGAACAACCAGGTCTTCACTGATATGGCCGCGGCTCCCGATTCAATTGGTATAAACGGTGATTCGGACTTCAATGGACGCGCGGTAGAGGCGCTCTCCAGGCCGGTTTCGGGAAACTATCTCGCGGCCCTGGGAGTTCAACCGTTCCTCGGGCGCCTTTTCGCTCCTGGCGACGAGGACAGCAAGCCGCCGGTTGCGGTGATGACTTATTCCGCATGGCAGCGGCTGGGAGCGGATCCGAACATCGTGGACAAGGTCCTGATCTCGCGAAGGATTATCGGGGTCACGCCGAAGAATTTCGCGGGAGCCTTTTATGGACTCGACGGGGATCTTTTCGTTCCTCTGGCGGCGGATAACTATAATCCTGAGTGGCGAACCGAACGCGATGCGCGGCGGTTATTTCTGATCGCGCGGTTGAAGGAAGGCGTGAGCAGGCGACAGGCACAAGCTGAGATAGCGGCTCTTTCGGGCCAGCTCGCGCAGGCGTTTCCCAACGAGGACAAGGGCCGTTCGGCCGTTGTTACTCGCGCCACGCTGCTGCCTCCCGATGGTATTCCTACGGCGGAATTGATCGTCACGATTCTCATTGTTCTGGTGGTCCTGGTGCTTCTGATTGCCTGCGCCAACGTCGCGAATCTGCTGCTGGCCGTCGCGGTCGGGCGCCGGCAGGAAGCTGCGATCAAACTGGCGCTCGGGTCATCGCGAGCCCGTCTGGTCAAAGAGTTCTTGGTGGAGAGCGCGATTATATGCGGTGTCAGCGGGTTATTGGGATTTGGAATCGCGTCGGCCGTCGTCACCCGTTATTCCTTCCTGAATGTCGATCTCGGGACGGTGGGCGAATTCTCATTCCGGATCAGTCTTGAAGCTTGACGCCTCCGTAATGGCTCTAACCGCTGCGCTGATACTGATCGCCATGCTCGCTACGGGATTGGCGCCGGCTCTCTACGCATCCTCGCCCGCGCTCGCCCAGATTCTCGGCTCCGAACTCGTCGTGGGAGGGCCTCGCAAGGCTGTTCGGCGAAACGCATTAGTGATCGTCCAGGTTGGCGTCTGCACTCTCGTACTGATGGCGATGGGAATCTGCCTGCGCAGCCTGTACAATCTTCGCCACGTTGATCCTGGATTTACGGCGCGAAATCTGGTTGCGGCGCAGATCTATCCGAATATGGACGATTCCGATGTCCGAGGGAAAGAGTTATCCGCAAGACTGCGAAATGCGGTTGCCGCGATTCCGGGCGTGGAAGCGGTATCGCTGGGGTCGAATTTACCTCTATACGGCGCAAGCCCAGTGCCGGTCCAGTTTCCAGACTCAAACAAACCGATCCAAATCCAGCATGTGGTAGGGGATGCCGACTATTTCGCGACCTTCGGCATTCCGGTTCTGCGCGGCCGGGCGTTCGAGTCAAGTGACCGCGAGACCGGTCCGGACGTCGTGATGATCAATCGCAAGATGGCGGAGATGTTCTGGCCACACAGGAAGCCGTCGGGAAAGCTCTCGTCTTAGGCGACCCGCCTCGCAAGGCCGTCGTGGTGGGGGTGGTGGGCAACGGCAAATATCTCGATCTTGACGAACCTGAACTGCCCTTCATGTATTTCGCTTTTAGTCAACACTATCAAGCCGGCTTTCTCATCGTGGCGAGGACCAAGGCAGATCCGCGCCGGTGGGTGGAGCCGTTGGCCCAAGTCGTGCGAACTCTGGGGCTGACGAGCGTGGCTCAACCGATTACTTTAGAAAGTTGGATGAATCTGTCTCTTTTCACTCAACGCCTCACGGCGACGGCTGCAGCGGCGCTGAGCGCGCTGGGATTGCTGCTGGCCGTACTTGGGTTGGCAGGCGCGATTTCGCATTCGGTTGCGGAGAGAAAGAAAGAGCTGGGAATTCCGGTAGCGCTGGGGGCCCGGGCGTCGCATCTGTTGAACATGGTCCTGCGCCAGACGCTTGTCGTCGCGGGGACAGGAGTGATCTTTGGAGTTCTGCTGGGCACGGCTGCAACCGCGATATTTCGCTCTCAGTTTTTCGGAATCGGTCCGTTCGAATGGATCGTATTAGTCCCGGTAGGCGCCGGGATGCTCGCGATTTCGCTTCTGGTGGCCTACGTTTCGGCCCGGCCCTGGATCAGGATCGATCCCATGGAAGCGGTTCGACACGCTTAGGCAATGTGGGCGCCGGTCGTGAGCACGTAGACGACATACAGAGACTGGCTCGCCGCCATAAACAGCCGGTTGCGTTTGGTCCCGCCAAAGCAGATATTGGCGCAGTTCTCGGGCAAGCGAATCATCCCAATTCGCTCGCCGCCGGGCGTGACCACTTGAACGCCTGGCGCGGCTCCGCACCAAATGTTGCCATCCATATCACAACGGATTCCGTCGGCAGCTGCGGGCCGTCCGCTGCCCGGAACATCCAACTGGACGAAGCGCTTGCCATTGCGCACCGTCTTGCCGTCGATATCCCAGACCTTGATCTCCCGGCCTGAGCCCGTGTCCGCGATGTAGACCTTCTTGTAATCGGGCGAAAAACAAACGCCATTGGGACCGTTCATCTCATCCGTGATCTTGTCCATTTGCCCGGTTTTGGGGTCCACCC
Organism: Bryobacteraceae bacterium; assembly: GCA_050015435.1. GTDB lineage: Bacteria > Acidobacteriota > Terriglobia > Bryobacterales > Bryobacteraceae > Palsa-187. The sequence goes on along the minus strand of JBEKBK010000044.1, from coordinate 16,086 downwards.
GGTAAACTGCTTCCTTCAGTTCACGGTCGGCTTTGAATCCTTCATAATTCCCGAGGATGCCGTACGTCGGATCTGTGAACCAGATGCCGCCATCCGGATGGACCGCGATGTCGTTAGGCGAATTCAGACGCTTGCCCTGAAACTTGTCCGCGATCACCGTCGTCGTGCCGTTGGGCTCGTAGCGGACCACCCGGCGATTGCCATGTTCACAGGAAAGCTCCCGTCCTTCGAAGTCGAAAGTATTCCCGTTGCTATAGCCCGAAGGATTCCGGAACACAGAGACGTGACCATCCTCTTCCATCCAGCGCATCTGGACATTGTTCGGAATATCGCTCCAGACAAGGTAGCGGCCGACGCCGTTCCACGCCGGGCCTTCAGCCCAAAGCGTGCCCGTGTAGAGACGCTTGATGACGGTGTTGCCGACCATATACTTCCGGAAGCGATTGTCGAGCGCGACAATGTCGGGATCGGGATATTGAACCGGGGTTTGACCCGACCAATCGCGCGCGGTGGGTACCGGAGAGACCGGCTGCTGCGTTTGAGCCGCGAGAGGCAGCATGGCCGCGCTTCCGAGAGCCGCCGTGAGAAACGACCGGCGATCCCATGAATCTTTCGTGGATTCGTGATGATGGGCGTGGGGCATACCAGATAATCTACACCTACTAACACCCCAATTTTGCGGCGAGGTCCAATATGTCGTTGGACACCACATCGAAATCACCGGCCTTGGCCTTATCGGCCTTGCCGCCGGGTCCATATTCGTTGGGCCTATAGATGAATCCGGTTTGCAACCCGAGAGCGTGAGCGGCTTTGAGATCACCGGAATGCGCCGCGGCCATCATCGTTTCTTCCGGCTGGATGCTGAGGAACTCCGCTGCACTCAGATAGACTTCGGGGTCCGGCTTATAATGTCTTACCAGTTCGGCTCCGAGGATCGCGTCCCACGGCAGGCCAGCGTTCTTGGCCATATCGGCGATTAGCGAGACGTTTCCATTAGAGAGCGGCGCAATCGTGTATTTCTTCTTGAGTCGCGTGAGCCCGGCCACGGAATCGGGCCAGGGCTTCAAACGGTGCCACACGCGGTTCCAGTGATCCTTCTCTTCTTCCGTGAGCCCGGTAATGTTGAACTCCGTCAGGAGACTATCCAGCACCATGCGGTGCAGGGCGTCGAGCTTGGTCCACGGAAGCTCGCCTTTCCGGACCCGATTCATCGAGGGACCGTATCCGGCCCGCCAACGGTCAGCGAAATGGCCCCAGTCAATGTTCAAGCCTTTGGCTTTGCCCCATACCGCACCTTCCGCAATGATGGAGCCTCTCCAGTCGACGACGGTCCCAAAGGTGTCGAAGACGAGCGCCTTCGGCGCGCGCGACGTATTTTGAGCTCGCAAAGCAGGAATCATGATTGCTGCAGCACCCAGGAATTCTCGACGACCCATTTTAATCATGTTCATCTCCTTCAGTGAATCCGGAACGGCAACGAAACCTTCCCTTTGGGCGCGGGCTCGGGAGCCTTGGCAAAAGTGTCTACGTCGAACGCCCGGCCGATATGATTCCCGGCCAGGTCCTCGAGCGCGGTATCCACCACCAACTGATAATCGCCCGCACGCCATGGTTCGGACGGCGTGAAGCGCCACTCGGTTTCATTACGATCCACGGAGGAAATTCCGCGGGTTGAGGGCGTCACTGCCAGAAGTCGTTGTAGCAAAGCGTAATCCAAGGGTTTGGGAAAGTCTACCACTAGAGGATCTCTGGTCCCGGCCTTTGGCTCGCCAATCCGCCATTGCTTCGGGTTGGGCGGGACACGATCCACCGGGCCGCCGCGAAACGCTTTGCGGAAAGGCTCCTGGAGGGGTGCTCCGTGCGCGTCGTGAAAATCGCGATCGATAAGCAGGGTGTACTTCTTTCCCTCGACGACCGGAAGGCCCATTTGCTGGTTCGGAGCGAGCCCGCGCTTGATGCGTCCGGGATCGAACAATACAGTCAGGCGGCGATAGGAAGGATCCCAAAGCTCCTGGTCAATCTCGACAAAGGCGCCCTGAATCGTTTTGCCACCTTCATCAAGCAAGTAAATGTGCTGCCAAGCTTCGCCGCGGCTCATGGGAGCAGAAAAGAGGATATAGAGCTTCAGGACATTGCTGGGGAGAACTTCGGCGGACGGATATATATGCTCGACCCGCGTGGATGATTGCGCGGGAGACGCGGGCCCGTCGAAGACGGCTTCGATCGGCAATCCGCCCGGTGCATGAAAGAGGGCTCGATAACGTACTCCGGGCGAAAGAGGAAAGCGCGGCTCAAAGACGAGCGTCCCGTTGCGCACAGAATATGTGCCAAGCATGGGCGGGACGTCTCCCGCGCCTGCGAAAACCGCGAGGATCTGGGACCAATCGCCGCCGCGGTTCGAAAGGTCGGCCTTCCAGCCGTTGACCCGGAAAGCGCCGTCCACCATCTGAATAGTTTGTCCCGAGGCAACGAACGTCAGCGCGGCGGCGACGAATATCGCCTTACGGCAGAGCAATCGTCTTCAGTTCGAGCGATGTTCCCGGACCAGCCAGAATCAGAGCTTTGGAGTCGTCGAACTTCTCGAGATGCTGGACGCCTTGCAGATCCTTGAGCGTCTGATAAGAGAGCCCGGCGGTTTCGGTCGCAGGAGGAGTAGTGATCGGTTTGTACGAATCCAGGTTCTCAGCCGACATCTTCATCACGCCGCGCTTGCTGTTCGCCATCAGCAGCCAATCGTGACCATCCTTGTGATAGGTCAGCATATCGAGCGGGCGATTCCCGAAGCCCAGCTCCGCGATGGTAGTGCCTTTCACCTTGTTCCCTGGCTTCAATTCATCAATCGGGATCTTCACCAGGGGCGTGCAGGTGTAGGCCGCGAGAATGTAGTCGCGATTGTTGACCGTATACGGCGCAAAAGTGCGCACCGGAGAGTTGGTCTCATACCGGGCGTGCGATCCATGGAAGATCTCCACGCTCGCGCCCTTCGCGGCTCCGCGGAACGGGAACGGGATGGTGCGCAGGTTCGAGGAAAACTCTTCGTTCGAAAGTCCTGCGACCAGCACATTTCCCTTGACGTAAGCAATCTGCGTAATCGTATCCAGGCGCGGATTGCTGTTTCCCGCCTGAGCAGCGGGAGGATCCGGCAAGGTGATCATCGAATATTTCACCTTGTCGAGCGAGAGCGGCGTGATCTTGCCGGCGGCGTCAACGCGCAGGATCATTGGGATTGCATCCGGTCCGCGGCCGCGAGATGCGGATATATATATGTTCTTGGAGGCCGGGTTGACCTTGACGTCATTGATGAGAATCTGGTCGGGGGCCGTGCCCAACAGCGCCGCGATCTTCTCATTAATGCCCTTGATTTCCACGTTCGCGGGCGACGCCGCCTTGGTGTCTTCGGTATCGATGGCGAAAATCGCCGCACCGAGGGAATCACCGACGAATAGAATCCCGTCTGGTCCAAACGCCAGCGGACCGGCGGATTTCACTTCGGCCTTGCCAACGGTGAGGCCGGAACTGGCGGAAAAGGCAACGGTCGCCACTACGCATAATGCTAAAGCGATGGCGATAAAGATCTTGGGAGAACGGATATGCATTTTCTCTCTCCTTTGAAGGTGAGCTTAGACCTTCTAAGGATTAACACGATCGCATATCCGAAGCAATGCTGGGTAGTGTCCGAAAAGTGCGTTGATGGCAGATGCGCGTTCACAAGAGCCTGAGAACGAACACTCGCGATGGCCGCCGGGATTGCGTTCAATATTTGGAGCGTACGAGAAACTACTAACGGCAGTTTAAAACGAGGTAGTGAGGCGGATCGCGATGAATTCGTTACTCGGAAGCGTGAACTGGCTTGTGGAGTTCCACCATCATATCGTGCCAAATCGCAGCCCAAACCATGAAACCAACTGTTAGCAGGCTTACATGGGCCACATACAGAAGAATCTCGCGCATCAAGGCCTTCACGACTCGACAGTCTATCAAATAGAGGACGCGCGTTTGGGTGGCAGCCGCTCCTCCCCAGACCACCACCACGATCAACCAGAAAATATCTGACCACCCGATGTCGCCGGCTTACTTGTGGTGACCGCCGCCGGAGGAGTGACCGCCGCCGTGTCCGCCTCCAGATGAGTGGCCTCCGCCGGACGCGTGTCCGCCGCCGGACGAGTGAGATCCGGAGGAATGCGGGGCTGAGGAGTGCTGCGCCTGCGCGCGTGGCGCGGAAAGATGCTCTGATGAACCCCGCGAGGCTGAGAACCCATTGGATCGTGCCGACGGTCCAGCGGCGCGGTAGCTGGGCGACATGGAACCGGAGAATCCACGGTAACTCTGCGCGGGAGCGCGGTAGCCCTGTGAGCCCGCACGGTTGTTAAACTCCGAGCCGCGGTTCATTGCTTCGTTACTCCGGGCTTCGTTGCCCCGGTTCGACGATTCGTAGCGCCGGCTGCCTCCTGCGAAGCTGCGCGATTCGCCGCCATTCGATCGAGCGGCGCCTTCGTTAAATCGGCTGCCCTCAAAGCTTCGGCCCGCGTTCGCGCTTCTGGCGGAGTTGAACGCACTGGAATTGAACCGGCCACCCTCGAATCGGCCGCCTTCAAATCGTCCATTAAAGCGGCTGGCAACGGCTCGGCTTGAGTAAGGTACGCCGAGCCGATGACTGGCATCATGGGCCCAAGCGACGCGTCCGCCAAAGCCCGGTCCAAATCCGCCGACGCCGTGAAATCCAAAATGACCGAAGAACCCGGCGTTCAGAAACAGTCCATGGGCAAGCCAGTTCAAACCCCAGCCCCAGCCTCCGAATCCCAGGAATCCAGCAAAGAGGCTTCCCAGAAAACACGCAGGGCCGAAACCAAATCCGAAGCCGATTCCCGGATACCAAAGGGACGGCCAGGGGTCATACGCCGGAGGACCCCAGATATATGAAGGATTGTAAACCGGAACGTACACCACCTGAGGATCGGCGGGCTGAATCTGAATGTCGGACTGGCCGTCGTTGGTGACGACCTGTTGCGGGGTGTTCTGGAGCCGTCCGTTGCTTTGCGCCCGCGCGCGCATTCTTTGCACGGCGTTCATGACATCAGCTTGCTGAGCGAGAAAGGCGTTGCCCAGGTCCGTGGTCCAGCGAATATCGCGATTCAATAGAGCCATCGCGTCTGGAAAGGCCACCAACGCCTGGACGCTAGCGTCCCAAGGTTGTTGTTTTGCAGCTTCGATCAGTTGCGCGCCCCGCAGATTCGGGTTCTGTTGGAGCCACCGGTCGGCCTCCACAACTTCCAAAGGATAGGTAGACGCAGCGAGGACTTGGCTCAGCAATGGGTCCGGATAGAGCGCGACCGGCGCGACCAGGTCGTCCAGTTGCTCCGGAGACAAGAGCTGGGGAGGTTGCTGCTGCTGCGGGTAATTTCCGTCCGGAGGTGGCGGACCTTGCGCCAGAGCCGGAAAACTAGTCAGGGGAAGAAGCAGAGCGCAAACCACCGCGGATGTCTTCTGAAGGATCAAACTGCCGTTAGAGCGAGTCACAAGATCGCCTCCCGCAACTCATAAGACGTTTCCGATGAGCTGCAAGTGTCGGGTGAGCCCGCTCTAAGTCATTAAATACCGCTAATCGCCGGCGCTACTCAATGCAGCTAAGTGCCGGTCGCGCCCCCACTAGCCGCAACCACTTGATTCTGCTCGTCCACGATTAGGGCATTGCGCTTGGGAGACGATAGTCCCCGCGTATTTCAGTGGGAGAGCAGATCCTTGCCATCTGTCGGCAGCTTGATTCCGAGCACCTTCGCAAGCGTAGGCGCGACGTCTTCCATGTGGATCTCACCCAGGGAGTGACCCGCGGCGATCCCTTTTCCGGCAATAAAGAAGCTGGATCGCATATCTGTGGAAGATGGAAGATACCCATGCATGCCGCCTGGGGCCGATTTGGGCGTCACGAGCGGACCCTCCGTCCGTGCGCCCAATTGAAATCCAGGCTTAAGGTCGACCAGGAAGCTCGCGCCGGGAAAACCACCGAGGCTCTTCAGACTCGCCGCATCTACAATCTCGCGGATCCCGTTCTCCGGATTCGATGCCAAGCCCCGCAGGAGCTGTTCGACACGATTTCTCAATGCCTGGTCTCGCGGATCTTTCAGCATCACGGCAGCGGAGCCCCCGGCCGGCCAGATCGTCGCGGTCCAGGATCGGACAGCCTTGTCCTCATCGAATTCAATGAATCCGTTGGAAACAAACGGAACCAGCAGATTCACTTCCGCAGTTACTTTCGAAAATCCATGATCGGATATGACTGCCGTGACGGCCTTTGGGTCAGCCTTCTCGGCCGCGGCGCGGACTGAGCCGACAATCGCATCGATCCTCTCCAGTGTCGCCAGCGATTCGGGGCTGAAGGGTCCACTCGCGTGCTGTACGTGATCGAGCGCCGTGAAATAGGCGGTGGTAAAGCGCGGCTTTTTCCACTCGATCAAATACACGGCAAAACGCCCGCGGGTTTCATCGCCTTCCAGCGTTTCATCGATGCCGTCGGCGTAGGGACCGAGTTTCGATTCCATATCCGTCAGCAACCCCTTGGTCGCCAAAGCGCGAACCATCTTCCGGTCGTCGGGCAAGCCGGTTCGCCAGATTTGAGGAAGGTTATAAGTAATGGGCGCGCCTACGCTGACCGGCCAATGGATGTTCGCAGTGGTCATGCCTGCTTCCGATGCTTTTGACCATAGAGTCGGAGCCTTGATGTCCTCCGCGTACCAATACCAGCCCTGTTGATTCTTGTTCAGGGGATCGAAAGTATTGTTGGAATAAATGCCGTGCTTGGCCGGCGAGACTCCCGTCAGGATCGTCGTATGGCTGGGATAGGTGACGGTGGGAGTGACACCGTACACCGCCGTGGCATAGGCGCCTTCTGTTACAAGGCGTCGCAGGTTGGGAATTCGAAGACCATATTTCGAAGCCTCCAGCACGTAGTCGGGCCGAAGCCCGTCGATGGAAATCAGCACCAGGCTCGATTGCGCCGAAGCGGTCCCGAGGAGAAACCAAGCCATGAAAAACGAGGTCAGTCGTGCCAGCATAGATCCACGATAAGTAATCGCCATTTCGCCTTGATGACGTTAGGGGCGGGGCATCCCTTATGCTATGACCATGAGCCAGGGGACTGCTTCGCGGCACGCTCAAGTCGCCATTATCGGCGGTGGGATTTTGGGTTTGGCCCATGCATATGTCCTGGCCAGACTGGGAAAACGCGTGGTTCTGTTCGAGCGTGGAGCCAGGGCAAGCGGTGCCTCCATCCGAAACTTCGGCATGATCTGGCCGATCGGCCAAGCAGCGGGGGAGATGCACGCGATCGCGCTCCGGAGCAGGCAGCTGTGGCTGGAGGCGCTCGACGCCGCGCGTTTACCTTATTTGCCGACGGGTTCGCTCCACTTGGCCTATGAGAACGACGAGGCTGACGTGCTAAGAGAATTCTCCGAAATCGGGCCGGCGGCAGGTTATCAATGCCAGTGGCTCAGGCCGCCGGGGGTGCTGACGCGCAGTCCGGCGGCGCGACCGGATGGCTTGCAAGGCGGTCTCTGGAGCGCAACCGAACTTACGGTCGATCCGCGTTGTATCGTGTCCGGGCTGCCTGAATATCTGCGAGCGATCGGGGTTGAGACCAGGTTCGGAACGCTCGTGCGTTCGATCGACCTGCCTCACCTCGAAACCTCGACGGAGCGTTGGGAAGTGGAAGCTGCCATCGTTTGCTCGGGCGATGATTTCGAGACACTTTTTCCGGAGACCTTCGCAGACGCTGGACTCACCCGCTGCAAGCTTCAGATGATGCGGACCGGCCCCCAACCTCAAGGGTGGCAGCTCGGGCCCGCGCTCGCCGCAGGGCTCACGCTACGCTTCTACAAGGCCTTTCAGATCTGTTCCACATTGCCGAAACTGCGCGAGCGTGTGGCTGCGCAGAAAGCCGAATACGATCGCTGGGGCATTCACGTGCTGTCGTCCCAGACCGCGGATGGCGCTATAACGCTCGGCGATTCGCACGAGTATGGGCTTTCCGTAGACATCTTCGATAAAACAGAAGTGGACGAATTGATCTTGCGCGAGGCTGCGACATTCCTGAATCTTCCGGACTGGCAAATCGCGCAGCGATGGCATGGGGTCTATTGCTTGCATCCCGACCAACCCTTTTTTGAAGCCGAGCCGGCGATGGGAGTGCATATTGTCACTGCTCCGGGCGGCTCGGGCATGACCCTTTCCTTCGGACTGGCGGAACGTACGGCCGATCGCGTACTTACTTCGAAAACAACATCTTGATGCCAGCCTTACCGACCACCGCTTGTTTACACAACGAATCCGCGTATACTTTGAGCGCCTGAGATATACTGGCGCCGAAGCGTTGGCTCTGAATAATCATGGCCGAGAGGGACTTTATGTCCTCCACGCCGGTGCGGCGCACCAATTGCTGAAAAGCATTGGAGCGTTCGGGGATCTTGCATCAATCCGGCCAGCGCCATAAAGATGCTGGTGCAAGCGACCCGGTTGCGCGATGGCACCCGCAAGGGGTCAGCATTGCGGAAGTGCGCGGCGTGAAGGACGACCGGATGGATGTGCGGATATTTTTCTGTTCGAACGCCGAAATGCCGCCATAGCCTTCGACGGAGTGGTGGACGTGAATTTGTAACCTTAATCCTCTTCAGTGCTTTTCTTGTCTTGGGCGCATCATAACGATCCCGATTAACGCGATCGCCGCCACAGCCGCTACGATTTGAACAGTGGAAGTATCCATCACCCGTTCTCCTTTGCTGACGTCCGTCAAGATAGAGCCGCTCACGCCATGCAGGTTTTGATCGCGCTGGTCGTCATACCGGCCGCGATCTTTGATCTGCGCTTGCGGCGCGTACCGAATTGGCTTACGGGCTCGGGCTCCTGCTGGGTGTTGCGCTGAATATAGTCCTGCTGAGAACCGCCGGTATTTGGCTGTCTTTAGAAGGCATGGGCCTTGCATTGGTGATTTGTCTTCCGCTGTATTTATTGCGGGGCATGGGCGCCGGCGACGGAAAATTGATGGCGGCCTTCGGAGCCATGACCGGCCCAAGGCACGGCTCAGAATTTTCATTCTCACGGCGCTCATCGGAGGAGTTGCGGCCCTGATCCTGGTGATCGCTCGCGGCCGCGCTCGCAAGACTTTCGAGAACATCGGCCATGTAATTTCGAGTCTCCGGCTCGGCGAAAGCCCCGTTCGCGAACCATCCGGAACTGGATGTGCAGAGTGGGAAAGGCCGCCAATTGCCCCCTGCGGTGATCATCGCGTGCGCACTGTGGCCCCGCTCATGAGCGAAAGAGCCGCGGGGGCGCCTTCATCCAATGAGAGCGTTGAACAACAATTTGAAGGTTCCGTAGGTTTGAAGCGCGATGCTGCGTGCGGAATCCGATCAGCACGACGTGCCCCTGACCGGTTGTCAGTCAGGCGGGGAGTTTGGTTTACTATAGCGCAGTTGACCGGTCCAATTCTTGGTGAGGAATCTCGGCTTGACGTGCTGTGACGACTACTTCATACTGGGTTTCGCCGCACCATGTCGCGAATTTCACGCGCGGAATTCCTTCAGCTGACAGGCGCGGCCCTATTCGCCCGCCCGCTCCGCGCGCAGAAGTCAATGCCAGCCGACGCTCGGCGCGCACGCATAGAGGAACTCATATCGGCTTTTGATGCGCAGGGCATTCACCGGACGGCGACTCCCGTTGACAGCGCGTCCGGCGACTGGCTACGAAAGCTCGCTGAACTGGCTGGCGGCGAGGCGCGATTGGTGCCATTCGCCCTAGATCGCGTCGATGTGAGCATCGCACGGCTCACTGCGGGGGACCGCACGATCGAAGGTCTGCCGTTCTTCGATGGAGGTTTCACCGGTGACTCCGGGATCGCTGGGCGGCTCGGTCCGGCTGGTTCGCCCGCCGGCATCGCGCTAGTGACGCTGGATCGGGCGGCGATCGGAACCGAGGGCCAGTCGATTGCAGCGCTCCGGCGGCAGGCGTCATTGCGGGGTATCGTCGCCGTGACGGCCGGCGGAGCACCAGGATTGTGTCCCTCGAACGCGCGGTCGTTCGCCCAGCCGTTCGGGATCCCGGTCCTCCAGGTGGGGTCGGAACATCAGGGGTTCCTGAATCAGGTGGCTGCTACCAGCGCTCCGGTTACCCTCGTGGCGGCGGCGACGCGCACACCTGCGCAGGCGTTCAACGTCGTCGCGACCGTGGCCGGGCGGCAGCCCGATCTGGCTCCGCTTCTGGTGATGACACCTCGCAGCGGCTGGTGGGAGTGCGCGTCGGAGCGCGGCGGCGGGCTCGCATGCTGGATCGAAGCGCTCCGAGCTGTGAGCGCAGCCAAGCCTGCGCGGCCTGCGATTTTCCTCGCGTCCAGCGGTCACGAGCTTGGCCACCACGGGCTCTACGCTTTTCTGCGAGCCCATCCGGACTTGATCAAGGGCGCTCGGGCGTGGATCCATCTGGGCGCCAACATTGGCGCAGCCGGCGGACAAACGCGGCTACAGGCGTCAGACGACGAGATTGAGGCGAGCACGTTGCGCACGCTGGAAGAAGCCGGCGCTTCGGTCAGCCAACACGTGCCACGCGGGACCGTGCCGTCAGGCGAGGCGCGCAACATCCACGTGGGCGGCGGACGATATGTTTCGCTGCTCGGTGGTGGTCCGGCCTTTCATACCCTGCAGGATCGGTGGCCTGCGGCGGTCGACGTGGGAGCAGTCGCCCGATTCGCGGAGGCAGTCTCGGCTCTCGCCGTGACGCTCACGCGCGGCTGACAATGGACGTACTCGTGATCGGCGGCACCGGCTTCATTGGGCCGTATCTCGTCCGTCAGCTCGCTGAAATGGGCCAATCCGTCCGCGTGTTCCACCGCGGAAAAACGCAGCCAGATTTGCCGGCCAAGCACATTTACGGCGACTGGCGGGATCTTCCGAAGCTCAAGCTCACGGCGGATATTGTGGTCGATCTCATTCTCGCTTCGGGCGCGCAGGCTCGGGAATTGATCACGATCCTCCACGGCCGCGCCCGCCGGATCGTGGCCGCCAGCAGTGCGGACGTTTATCGCGCCTGCGGAATCTTGCATCGGTTGGAAGATGGTCCGCCCGACCCTGTTCCACTCACCGAAGAATCCCCGCTCCGTACGAGACCTCAGACTTATCCCCCGGAACAGATCGAGATGATCAAGAAGATGGTCCCGTGGTGGGATGATGCCTACGACAAGATCCAAGTGGAACAGGCCGTCATGAGCGATCCGGACTTGCCGGGCACAGTCCTGCGCCTGCCAATGATCTATGGGCCTGGCGATTACGCCCGGCGCCTCCACCCGGTGCTCAAGCGGATTGACGATAGAAGGCCTTTCATTCTGCATGAACAGGGCTGGGCCGCATGGCGCGCACCGCGCGGGTACGTAGAGAACGTGGCCGCCGCTCTGGCTCTCGCGGTTACCAACGAGCGCGCAGCCGGCCGAATCTTCAACGTCGCGGAGTGGCCTGCGTACTCCGAACTCGAATGGGCGCGCAGGATCGCCGGTGCCACGGATTGGAAGGGAGAGTTTATGGTCCTGCCGAATGAGCAGGCTCCCGGCCACTTGAAACCACCCGGCAATACCGAGCAACATTGGGAACTCGACTCAACGCGCATCCGGCGCGAGCTCGACTATTGCGAGATCGTACCGCTTGATGAAGCTATCCGGCGCACCATTGAGTGGGAGCGGGCGAATCCTCCTGGCGAATTCAATCCGCATCCATTCGATTACCCAGCCGAGGATGCGGCCATCGCTAGTTTCCAGCTTGGCGCATGATGAGTTCACAGGAACAAACCTCACAGAGGCGCACTTCCGCGCTGCGGTTTATTGTTTGCGTGGGCGTCGTGAGCTTGTTTGCGGACATGACTTATGAGGGCGCTCATAGCATCATCGGTCCGTACCTGAAGGATCTGGGGGCCACTGCACTGCAAGTGGCGATGATCGCCGGAGTCGGCGAAATGCTGGCGGCGAGCCTGCGGTTGTTTTCCGGGAGGTTCGCGGATCGTACTCAAGCCTACTGGACCATCACCTTCTGCGGCTACGCGATGAATGTGATTGCAGTGCCTACGTTGGCCTTCGCATCCGACTGGCAGATGGCAGCGGTACTGATCGTCGCGGAGCGGACCGGAAAAGCGTTACGGGGTCCCGCCCGGGATGTGCTGCTTTCCGGGGCCACGCAGGAAGTGGGGCATGGCTGGGGGTTCGGATTGCACTCCATCATGGATCAAACCGGCGCCGTGATCGGACCTTTACTGATGGTGGCTGCAGTAGCTCGATCGCGTCATTTCGGACCCTCCTTTGTTTGGCTGGCATTTCCGGCGGTGGGAACTTTGGTGGCATTGGTGATGGCGCGGGTGCTGAATCCGGATCACGCACGGCGGGCGACGACGCAGACTACCCAGGTGCTGCCTCGGGTCTTTTGGATGTATGTTGCCGCAGCCGGATTGCTGGCTTGCGGGATGGTGGACTTTCCTCTGCTGGCTTATCACTTCCAAGGCGCAAACATCGCCACGCCGGTAGAAATCCCGCTCCTGTATGCGGGCGCAATGGCGGTGAATGGATTGACGGCGCTGCTCTTCGGCAGACTCTTCGATCGCTTCGGTCTGAACACGCTCGTATTCGGGACTTGCATCTCTCTGCTTGCGCTTCCGCTAGGATTCCTGGGCGGACCCAGTGGCGCGATCGCAAGCATCGCGTGTTGGGCCACTGGCCTCGGAGCGCAGGATGCCTGCCTGCGTTCCGGCATCGCCACTGTGGTATCGATGAATAAGCGTGGCAGCGCGTTTGGCTCGTTTAATGGCGTTTATGGAGTGATGTGGTTTCTCGGTAGCGTCGCGATGGGGCTGCTCTACTCGCGGTCTTTAATCGCCCTGGTTGTGTTCGGGATGGCAGCGCAGTTGGGCGCGGCGGCGATGTTTTTCCGGCTGCGGGGAATGCTCACTGCCAGGACGGCATGAACGAATATGAGGCGGCCAGCGCTCCGTTGATTGTCAAACGGTCAAGCATTAATGTATACTCCCGACAGGCGAATTTCGAATCAGGAGTGCGCTATGGACCCTAAAGATCGTTTCTCGAATAACCTATTGAATCCGCAACTGAATCGGCGAGCATTGCTCGCATCTTCACTTGTAGGCGGAATCTTCGGCAACCGGCTTCTTGCGGCGACGATAACGCCCAAATCGGAGGGACCGGTGGTAGACACTGCCTCGGGAAAACTTCGTGGCATCGTCAATGGCGGTGTCCAGGTTTTCCGCGGGATTCCCTACGGTGCGCCGACCGGCGGCTCCAACCGGTTCATGCCACCCCGCAAACCGGAATCCTGGACCGGAGTGAGAGACGCTTACCAGAACGGTCACACCGCGCCGCAGATCATGCCGGCCGCTAGCGCCATCGGTTACGGCCTCCGCGCGAACCCGCTACAGGGCGAGGATTGTCTGGTGCTCAACGTCTTCACGCCTGGCGCTAAGAGCGGGCGGAAGCATCCGGTAATGGTGTGGATTCACGGTGGGGGCTACACTTATAGCTCCGGTACGACTTTAGTTGCCGACGGGACCAATCTGGCTCGATCCGGCGACGTCACCGTGGTCTGTTTAAACCACCGTCTGAATCTCTTTGGACACCTGTTTCTGGCGGAAGCAGGCGGGGCAAAATACGCGGATTCAGGAAATGTCGGCATGCTGGATCTCGTCGCCGCCCTCGAATGGGTTCGCGAAAGTATCGCACACTTCGGCGGCGACCCTGGAAACGTGACCATCTTTGGCCAGTCCGGCGGCGGCGGGAAAGTCAGCACCTTGCTGGCGATGCCCTCCGCGAAAGGGCTGTTTCATAAGGCCATTGTCGAGAGCGGATCGACGCTCACGCAGCTCACCCCTGACGAAGCACAGAAAAACACCGCAAAGGTGTTGGCGAATCTCGGCTTGAAGCCCAATGCCGTGGACGAACTGCAAACTCTTCCGGTGGACAAGCTGCTCGCCGCTATCGAAAAAGGTGGGATCCGGCTGGGTCCGGTGGTGGATGGCAGATCGCTGCCGCGCAATCCCTTCGATCCTACCGCGCCGGAAGTCTCGGCTGACGTACCTGTGATTATAGGGACCGCCGAAACAGAAGGCACGTATTTCGTGAACCATGACATGCTGGTGCTCGATGAAGCAACCATGCGGGCCCGGTTGCGGGAAAGGCTCGGCGGAGCAACCGACCAGATCGTAGGATTATTCCAGAAGAATCGCCCCCAGGCGACGCCCAGTGAGCTGTACTTCACGATCTCCGCGTTCCCGACCAAAGCCAACCAGCAGGCCGAGCGGAAAGCCGCCATGGGAAAGGCGCCTGCCTACCTGTACCTGATGAAGTGGAGGACTCCAGTTCAGGATGGATTGCGTTTTTCGCCGCATTGTATTGAGCTCCCGTTCGTGTTTAACAACGTATGGCACATGCCTGAGTTGGTCGGTACCGGCCCTGAAATTCAGCCCTTGGCGGATAAGGTGAGCGGCGCGTGGCTGGCCTTTGCGCGAAGCGGAAATCCGAACCACACCGGTATTCCGCAATGGTCGGCGTTTGATGCGGCACAACGCTCCACGATGTTCATCAACAACGAATGGAAGCTCATGAGCGATCCGAGTCGTGAAGAACGTCTCGCCATGGCGAAGTTCAGCGACATGCCGATGACGTAAGCTCCCCGCTGGTTCGCAACTTACGGATGAGGTACTTAGGACGGGTCCTGCGGGACCCGTCCTGAACATTTATTTTCAGCAGACACCAGCACTCTGGCCCGCGCTGGAGCAGACATGTAGCAACAGGCCGGGCTGAGTAGTCAAGCCGTTATATGTCGCGGAGATCGGAAGGTCCCCATTAGCAGCGTTCGCCGGGACCGTGAAGTTGAACTGATACGTGCCGTCCGCGACCAAGCCTGCAAAGCTGACCGGTACGGCAGTGCCACCGACCGTGATCACTGGCCAGGGAGTGGGCAGGGTGCCCCCTTGCGACAATGCTCCGCTCACTATCGGCACCGTGGTTGTTCCAAATCCTGTCCCGGCCACATAGACGATCTCGCCAGGTTTCGCGGGAGTCGTGAGACCTGGATAGAGGTTCGTCGGTCCAATCAGAGAATTGTCGCTAGCGTGCCTTCCATAAATGTAAGGCAGACCGCTTACCGTCGACACAAACTCGAAGAACGACAAGGACTGCGCTTGCGACGGGACCATGACCGGGTTGCTTTTCACGCCACCAACCGCGACTTGCACCGGCACCGATCCTGACAGCGCATTCGGCGGCGTCAGAATATTGATTTGTGTCGGACTGATGTAGTACAGGAAGGCGTTCTGTCCGTTCACCGTCACGCTGACTCCATCCAGTTGGGTCGGCAGTTGATTGTTGCCGAAATCCGGCGTTTGCCAGATTCGCGTGTCCGCCGGCGAGAGGTTAGATCCGAGGATGGCCACCCAGGTATTCGGCGCAATCTGAGGAGCTAAGCCAAAAGCATTCCCCACCTGAGAAATGACTGGAGTGGGCAGCGTCGCCTGGGGCAAGATCGGGGTCGTATTGCTGTCTATGGAGAGCAAGAAGTCGATCAACTGCGTGCGCGCGCCTTCATACGACAGATAGTCGGTACCGCCCGTGCCGGCCGTCCGGTGCGTCACATTCGACAGTACGGCGTCAAGCGTGGCGGCGGCCCCGTTGTGGAAAAAGGTCTGCGGAAAAGCGAATAGCGAAAGCAGCGTGGGCGGGTTGAATCCATCGGCGCCCAGCGGAGGAGCTGCCGTCGCGCGTACTTCATTTTGCGCCGACGAATTAAAGGTGCCAACGTTTTGCAGTTGGCCGATGATCTCCGTGTTTTGGATCAGGCTCGGACTGGGCGGCGGCGTAAAGGTCACGCGGCTGGTAGTCCATTGCGAGGTTCCGTGGCAACTCTGGCAGTTCGACTGAATGAAGAGCTGCTGGCCGGCCAATACATTCGGATCCTGCTTGGAGGCAGGCGAAATTGGCGCACGAATACCGGATTGAATGTACGCCTTGATGGCATTCCATCCGCCCACGCCTCGGACCTTCAACTGCGGAAGTCCGGCCAA
>JBEKBK010000043.1:0-27215 GCA_050015435.1 Bryobacteraceae bacterium | reverse complement strand
TCGGATTCTATTCGAGCTTTAAGCCGCGAGGCATGGAACCGGAGCGTCCGGCACGCCAAGTCCCTTTCGATTTCGGCACGGCGGATCAGTACGACTTCTACTTGCGCATGGGCCCTCTCGCCAACAGCAATGAAAAATATCTCAAGAACGAGAATCCCTATTGGAACGACAATCTGGCCCATCCTACTTACGATGAGTTCTGGTCGTCGCGGGCGCTGGCGCCGCACATGCACAACGTTACTCCGGCGGCGCTGTTCATCGGCGGATGGTTCGATGCCGAAGATCTCTCCGGGCCGTTGAAGCTATTTCGCGCGGTGGATGCGGGCGGACCGAAAGCGCCGAACACGTTGGTCATGGGCCCGTGGAGTCACGGTGGGTGGTCTCGCGGCGATGGCAGTGTGCTGGGCAACCTCAACTTTGCTTCGAAGACGGGAGAGTTTTGCCGCGATCAGATTGAGCTGCCGTTCTTCGTGCAGCACTTAAAAGATCCCAAGCCAAAAAAGGAAGGTTCCGAGCAGAGTAAACCAGTCGAGTTTCCCAAAGCGTGGGTGTTCCAGACAGGCACCAACCAGTGGGAGCGCTACGATCAGTGGCCGCCGAAGACTGCCTCGCAACGCAAGCTGCACCTCTCCGCAAACGGGATGCTTCGATTCGATGCGGACGCGGCGGCGTCATCCGAATATGACGAGTATTTGAGCGATCCCGCGAAGCCTGTTCCGGTCCTCGGTTTTGCAGGGGCAGGAATGCCCGGCGATTACATGACGGCGGATCAGCGCTTCGCTTCCACCCGGCCGGACCTGCTGGTGTTCCAGACGTCGCCGCTCGAAAACGACGTCATCATCGCGGGCCCGATTGCGCCGTCATTGCACGTGTCCACTACCGGCACCGATTCCGATTTCGTGGTTAAGCTGATCGATGTTTATCCGGGCGACTATCCCGATCCCGAGCCCAATCCCACTCACATCGTGATGGGCGGCTATCAGCAGCTCGTGCGCGGCGAACCGTTCCGCGGCAAGTTTCGCAACAGCATGTCGAAGCCTGAGCCGTTCACACCCGGGAAGCCGGAGACGATCCAATTCAGCATGCCCGACGTCTGCCACACTTTTCGCGCCGGACATCGCATCATGGTGCAGATTCAAAGTAGCTGGTTCCCGCTGACCGACCGAAACCCGCAAGTCTTTACGGACATTCCGAAGGCCAAGGCATCGGACTTCAAGAAGGCCACCGAGCGGGTGTATCACGACTCTGTGCTGAACGTTTGGGTGGTGGAATAACGGACGCCTAAAACGCCCGTTCATGTATAATAAGACGGATTTTGGAGGTCTTGCAATGAGAGCTAAATTGGCCCTGGCGGCGGCCACGTTGTTGCTGGCATCGCTTCCGGTACTGGCCCATCACTCGTTCGCGGCCGAGTTCGACTCGGAGAAGCCGATTACGGTAAAGGGAAAATTCGTCAAGATGGACTGGGTGAATCCGCATTCGTGGATTCATATGGAGGTCACGGGTGAGGACGGTAAGGTCGTGGTCTGGAACTGCGAAGCCTTGCCTCCGAACGGTCTCTATCGGGGCGGCTGGAGAAGGGACACCTTGAAACCGGGCGACGAGATTGTGGTGGAGGGTTTCCAGGCTAAGGACGGCACT
Organism: Bryobacteraceae bacterium; assembly: GCA_050015435.1. Lineage (GTDB taxonomy): Bacteria > Acidobacteriota > Terriglobia > Bryobacterales > Bryobacteraceae > Palsa-187. Next base: position 25,574 of record JBEKBK010000043.1, on the reverse strand, counting down.
ACACTCATGTGGGCCCGTGCGGTGACCACCGCTGACGGGAAGAGAATGTTTGCCGGCAACGCCGACTCGATCCAATCCTCGAAGAAATGAGGCCGGTTGCGATGACTGCCACACTCCTTCTGACGATCATTGCCGCGATGATGCCCGCGATGGCTCAGTCGTACAAAGCGCCCCGAACGTGGGGCGACCAACCCGATCTTCAAGGCATCTGGCAGGTGCAAAATACCGCGAACTACGACCTGGAGCCGCACACTGCAACGCTGGGCGTTCCTGCTACGCGCGGAGTGATCGTGGATCCGGCGGACGGCAAGATCCCATACAAGCCTTCGGCTCTCGCGAAGAAGCAAGAGAACCTTCAAAATCGCTTCACGGCGGATCCGGTCGCGAAGTGCTACATGCCGGGGATTCCGCGCCTGACCTATATGCCGTACCCGCTCCAGATTTTTCAGACTCCCAAATTCGTGATCATCGCCTCCGAGTACATTCACAACGTCCGCACCATCTACCTGGATGGAAGTCCGCACCTGGACGGTGTGGATTTCTGGAACGGAGATTCGCGAGGCCATTGGGAGGGAGAATCCCTTGTCGTCGACGTGGCGGGCTTCAACGACCAGACGTGGTTTGACAATGCCGGGAATTATCACAGCGACGCTTTGCACGTGGTGGAACGCTTCACGCGCACGAGCCCCGACACGATCACCTACGAAGCGACGATTGAGGATCCCAATACATTTACGAAGCCCTGGAAGGTCAGCATGCCGCTGGTTCAAAACAAAGAAAAGAATTTCAGACTGCTGGAATATGAATGCCACTCCTATCGGGAGGACGCGGCCAAAATGGGCAAGTAAGGAGGTCATGACCATGCTGAGAGGTTTTCGAAATACCACGATGACTCTCGCGGCGGTAGCCGCTGCTCTTGCACTGGCATCCGTTCCCGCGGCGGGTCAGGGCCAGTATCAACCGTATTACCAGCCGCCGGTGGTCAAGGGCGGGCCCGTGCCTCGACTCCCGGACGGGAAGCCGGACATGCAGGGATATTACGGACCTCGTTTCAACCAAGCGATTTTTGAGATTCAAAATCATCCCGTGGCGCGTCCCGGAATCGCGGCCGGGCAGGGCGCTATCGTCGATCCGCCGGATGGAATGATTCCATACCTTCCGGATGCCGCGGCGAAAGCCAAAGACCTCGGTCTCAACCATCAATATATGGAGCCCGACGCACATTGTTTCATGTCCGGCGTGCCCCATTCCGCCTACCAGCAGTTCGGGTTTCAGGTGGTTCAGCCCCCGGGTTACGTTCTGATCCTGTTCGAGTATGCGCACTCCTACCGCATCATCCCCACGGATGGACGCCCACATATTCCGCCAGACATCCGGCTGTTCATGGGGGATTCGGTGGGGCATTGGGAAGGGGACACGCTGGTGGTCGATACGACCAATGAGAATGGCGTCAACTGGTTCGACATGGTCGGGAATTTCACCACGCCCAATATCCACGTGGTGGAGCGCATCACGCCCCTGGACTCGAATCGGATCAATTACGAAGCGACCGTCACTGACCCGACCATCTATGCTCGTCCATGGAAAATCGCCGGCACGTGGCAGCGTCGACCGGACGACAAGGAATATCAACAGATGGAATTCGCGTGTATCGAGGGTAATCAGGACCTCGAACACTACATCGATAGCGTGGGCGGCACGGCTAAGAAGGCCCACTAGCTATTTGGCCGTGCATTAACGTGCATGAACGTGAATCCATTCGTCCGGGGCCCATGTACGGTCGGGGAACGCACGATCCAGGCGCTCGATACTGCGCGGGACCGGCTGTTTCCGTGTGAGATCTGGTATCCCGAGGCGGCGCAGTCCGGAACTTATCCGCTCATCCTTTACTCGCATCACAGCGGCGGGAGCCGGCGGGCCGCCACGTACCTGTGTACGCATTTGTGTAGCCACGGCTACGTCGTCGCGGCAATGGATCATTCCGAGGTGATCGCGCCCGAGTTCAAGGGTAAGGCTGGTGAGACCACCGAACAACTGAACGCGCGCGTGGAAGCATGGATTGCGAACCGCGTCCCCGACCTGCGCTTTTTGCTGGATCAAATGCTGCCGAACTCAGAGATGAGCGTCGATCCGGATCGGATCGGAGTTGTGGGGCACAGCTTTGGAGGCTGGACAGCGCTGGCCGCACCCGAGGTGGAACCGCGTATTCGGGCCGTGGTGGCGCTTGCGCCCGGCGGAAGTTCGCAGCCCAGACCGGGAATTATTCCAGCGCAGCTAACGTTCCAGTGGGGGCGTGACGTTCCGACACTCTATCTGGCTGCGGAGAACGATACTCCGGTTCCGCTGGACGGTATTTACGAGTTATTCGAAAGGACTCCGGGGACGAAACAAATGGTCATCTTGCGCCGGGCAGACCACTTGCACTTCGCGGACAACGTCGAGCAGGAGCACGAGAAGGTGCGGGCCATGCAATTCCCCGAGGAGCTGGCTTGGATTCCGAAGGAGATGCGGCCGATCGGGGAACTGTGTTCCGGAGAACAGGCTCACCTCTTCGTGCGTGGACTCACGCTTTGCCACATGGATGCGCATTTGAGGGGGCAAGAAGAAGCTCAGCGATTCCTGGATGGTGATATCGAAGCTGCCCTCGCGGCGCACGGCGTGGATGTCAATCCTGCGAAAGCACCGGCGGGGGAAGTTTACAGACCTCAAACCAGAACCATTCCACCGCGGCCATGAGTTCGTAGGAACTATCCAGATCGCTCGGCTTGGTGAGATAACAGTTCGCGCCGCTCTGATACGCCTTCCTGACGTCCTCCGGCCGGGATGAGTTGGTGAGCACGATGACGGGGATGCACGCGATCAGCGGGTCTTCGTCCGTTCGGATCTTGCGGAGCGTCTCGAATCCATCCATTTTCGGGAGGCTGAGGTCGAGAAAAATCAAATCCGGCCGGGGTGCTTCGGCATAGTAACCGTGATTGTGGAGGTACGCCATTGCCTCCCAACCGTCCTTTACTACGTTCAGCAGGTGGCGGACCGCCCAGGTGCGCAAAACCTTCATGAAGAAGTGCGCCTCGGCTTCCGAATCCTCGACCAAGAGAAGTTGGTATACGTGATCTTCCATCCGCGTCACCCGAATCGTAGAGCCATTTTCGCACGGCAGGCAGCATTTGAATGACGAGACACGGTTACTTCGGCGCGGTTTTGTGGGATGATCTACGAGAAAGGGACTTGCACAATGAAGATCGGCTACATTTTATGCACGGTATTAGCGGGCGCTTCCTTGGTGGTCGCCGCGGACGAGACCCAGGCCCCGTCGACTTACAAAGCTGCGGCCGATTTGATGGCCACGCTGGCGGCTAGTGCCGCTAAGAATCCTGATCAGGCAACGTCACCGATTGTCAATGAGGACCACTATCGCATTAACATCGTGCGGCGCGGGACGCCGGGCGTCGCGATGGCGCATGCTACCGGACCAGCGAAAGGCACCGAGGTCCACTACATTATTGATGGAGCCGCAACCGTGGTCACCGGAGGGACGCTGGTAAGGCCGGCCAACGCCAGTAAAAAGGGCGGCGGAAGCGCTACGATTCAGGGCGGCGAAACGCGGCACGTGAGCAAGGGCGACGTCATCGTGATCCCAGCAGGAACCAACCACTGGTACAAGGAAGTAGAAGGGTCGGTCACTTATCTGGAAGTCCGGTTCGACGTCGACGCCAAGAAGCCTTAGGATTAACCGAGCGCTAGATCCAGAAGCGTCACCTGAGAGTTCAGCTCCGCCATTCGAGAGCGCAGCGAATCCTTGGGCGCTTGCTTGGCCAGCAGTTCCTTCACTTCTTTTTCAAGCTTTCGAATGCGGATCATCTGGGCTACGATCCATGGTCCGTTGGTCAGTGGGTATTTCATTGTTTCTCCCCTTGGTTCGAGTGCTCAACGCTGGTCATTGAGCACTTCGGGGGCCAAAAAATCGCTCCGCAGGCGACGCGATCTTGCCAGATCATCATCTCCTGTGTTTTCAAGAGATCGCCTTTGCTAAGTGACAACTCGATTGCAATGTCGGCGACTCAAACGCGTCAAAACGACCACCACTGGTTGAAATCACGACACTATGTTGGCAGTTGTCGAGTCGACTGACAGTTACTTTGGGAGCTGGTAGGTGAACAACGCGTTACCGGAGCGGCTCTTGAGGGTGAGCGTCCAGCCGGCGGATTCCTTGGTGAACATGGTGTACCCGAATTCGTGCTCGCTGCCGCTGGTGACCACGCTGGCTCCGTGAACCTGGCTTCCGTTCATGGAAGTTCGGATCGGCATCGCGAGGTCGGTGCCCCCGTCTCCCGCGACAATCTGAGGCGGACGGCCGCGATCGAAGCGCACAAGTTCGAACAGGTGAATGTGACCCGCCAGGACCAGATGGATTCCCGAAGGCTTAGCTTTCTCCCAGGCTGCGGCGAGCGGCACTGAGATCGGCCGCGGCGGGCCGTCATCCGCCCCGGCTTTGAATCCCCAGAAAGGATGATGCGCGACCAGCCACGCGTTGGCCACATGCAGCGACTCAAGCTGTCTGGCGTACTCGTCCACTTGCTCCTGGTCCAACTGGTCTTCGATGACGGGAGCGGAATCGATCATCGCCAGCTCGAACGCGCCCAGCTTAATAAGGTAAGGCTGCGAGTAACGCTCGCAGAAGGCTTTAAAGGGACGCGGGTCGAGATAGTAAAACCAACCGCGCCAGGAGCGGTCGCAGGTCTCATGATTTCCCCGCGAAAAAGCCCACGGAACGGCGGCGAGCAGCTTGGCGGCGGGAGTAAAGAAGTCGGCTTTCCAGGCCTCCCAATTGTCGCCGGCGGGCGTACCTCCGCATTCGGATTCCGATCCGGCGGGACATGGGGATTCGCGGTACAGGTAATCGCCCACGTGAATCATGAGTTGCGGTTTCTCGCTGGCGGCCTGGGTAGCGACAGTTTGAAACGGCCACTTGGCGGGATCATTGCAATCCTGAACACGTTCACCTTTGATCCGGCAACCCGTGTCGCCGAACACGACAATATGCGAGGGATTCGCTCGGGGCAATACCAGCGCCTGGCCCTCGACGGATGCGGATTGCGCGCCGGGCGGAACCGCGAACTCGCAGGCTGGACGGAGACCATCCGGCACCGGTTCCCGGAGGGACATCGTGGAGCGCCGTCCGTCGATCTGAATAGAGGGGCAATCTTGCGGGCGGTTTACAATGATGCGCGCCAGCGCGCCGCTCGCGCCCAGTTCCACCCACGCAGGAGTCAGCGGCTGAGCGTTCGCGATCCTGCAGCCTGCCAGCAAGAAACAGAGGAGTCGCATGCTTTGTACATGCTAGCAGTCCGCTGAAGCGCCCCAGAACACTTACCCATGGAAGAGGGGCAATGTGAGCATGATCCGGCAGGTGATTCTTGACCGCGACAAGCTACCTATATCGTGTGACCGAGCCAAGGTGAGGCCGATAATCATATCGGCGAGCTGGCCACCCGACCGCCTTCTCCTCGCGCGAATACAAGCGGCTTCTTCTAAGCCGGCTCGCCGACATGATTGTCGGCCCCACCCGCCGCGAGTCGTTGGCGGCAGGCTACAGGTTAGTACATTCTGTTAGGGGCGGCGGCGTATTCAATTGGATTGTCACGGAGGCTGCCGAAGGCACTTTCAAAGTATCCTTGGGTCAACCCTTCTCGTCCACTCCGGCTTCCGTACTCGAAGCTCTCACGTGCCATCGGCTGGGATATGTCCGCGAATGGAAAATTGTACCCTTCAGGGTAACAGCTTGGCCGAATCGACCCACTGTTGATACACCGCGGTCGCGGCCAGGACGATTCCAAAGGCGGCAACGGCAATCGTCAGTGTTTTGCCCCACCGGTCGATGAAATCCAGACGGGCTGAAACGAAGGCTTGTCGCGACACTTGCCGGCTATCCGCGGATTTGAGGTGCAGGTAATCGTCCTCCCGGTAATGCGCCATCAGGTTCCGATACACGGCCAGGCCAAGCACCGTGCAGGCAGCGGCGAGCCAGACCACAGCGTACGGTAATAATCCCATAAGAATCCTTTCGCCGTTAGCCGATGCACGCGGCTTGCCGCGCTCGCATAGCGTTTTCGCAAGAAAAAACCAGGGTGGCAGCGCGTAGCGCTGGGTCAATCGGCGCGACGTTGGGTCGGCCCGCGCAGTGGATGCGCAAACAAGCCTTGGAAACTCAATTAATTCGCAGTGGCGGGAGGATTGCATAAAAGCCAAACATGATGTTGAGATCCGATGACGCTCTGCCGCTCGTGATCCGGGAAGCCACGCAGGCCTGCGACCGGGCTTGCGCGCACTGCCGGGCCTCGGCAGCCCCACGAAGGCAAACGCCAACGTTCTCCCAGGAGGAAGAGATCAAGCTTCCCGATCCAATTGAGCACTCCGAAGCGTGATCTCTTCCTCCCTCCACGCAGACATACGAGCTATCATGTTCCCGAGAAGATCGGCGATCGGCGAACATGGCGACCAAGACCACAAAACCGTCCCGCAAGCCCAATAAGGCCCGGCGCAGCACTGCGGAACCGAGGCCGCCGCCAAAGGAAACGGCTGGTGCAGCAAAGCATCCGGTACGCATCATCGGGATTGGCGCGTCCGCCGGAGGCCTGGAAGCATTTTCCGAAGTGCTCATGCATATGCCTCCGGACCCGGGCGCGGCATTGGTGTTTGTGCAGCATCTGGATCCCAAGCACTCGAGCGTGCTGACGGAATTGCTCGCGCGAGTGAGCACCATCCCGGTGGATGAAGTGCGGGAACCGGTGAAGGTTCAGCCGAACCACGTTTACGTGATTCCTCCCAATACCAACGTGCTCCTCTCCGATGGGGCTCTCCACCTGACGCCGAGAATGCAGTCGGGCCACAATATGCCCATCGATTTATTTTTCCGCTCCCTGGCGGAGACGCAGGGAAGCGACGCCATCGGCGTGATCCTCTCGGGAACGGCTTCCGATGGCACGCTCGGTTTAAAGGCGATCAAGGTGGGTGGCGGAATCACAATCTGCCAGGACCCGGAATCGGCGAAGTATAACGGGATGCCGCGCAGCGCCATTGCAGCGGGATGTGCCGACTACGTGCTTCCACCGCCCGCAATCGCACAGGAGCTGGTCCGTCTGGTGAGCCACTCGCATGCGGCGCAGGCGCATCCCGGCTCCGAGCCGGCCGACCACGATTTGGCCAAGATTCTTGCCATGCTTCGGGCGGCGACCGGCGCTGACTTCACGTTTTACAAAGACGCCACGATCCGCCGCCGGATTCAAAGGAGAATGGCCCTCAACGATGCCGACACAACGGAGAAGTACGTCAATCTCCTCCGCGACAATCCGAGTGAAGTTCAGGCGCTATTTCAGGACGTCTTAATTAAAGTCACAGGGTTTTTCCGCGAGCCCACTGCGTTCGAGTTGCTGAAGGCTCGAATATTCTCGGCCCTGTTTCGCGATCGCGACCCCGAAGATCCGGTGCGAATCTGGGTGCCGGGCTGCGCGACCGGCGAGGAAGCGTATTCGGTGGGCATCTGTCTGCTGGAATACATGCAGGAAAAGGGCCTGCAAGCGGGCGTTCAAATCTTCGGCACCGATCTCAGCGATGCCGCGCTCGAGAAGGCCCGTGCCGGGGTCTATCCGGAGAGTATCGCCAGCGACGTGTCGACCGACCGGCTGCGCAAGTTTTTTGTCAAAGTCAACGGCAGCTTTCAGATCGCCCGGACGGTACGCGACCTGTGCATCTTCGCGCGGCAGAATCTGACAAAGGATCCCCCGTTTTCGAAACTGGATCTGATCACATGCCGCAACGTTCTGATCTATCTGGGACCGGTGCTGCAACAAAGACTGATGCGGGTGCTGCATTACGCGCTGAAGCCGCGGGGATTTCTGGTGCTCGGGGCGTCAGAAAGCGCCGGTTCCGCGAGCGACCTGTTTCAGCAGTTGGACCGCAAACACAGGGTCTACGCGCGCAAGAACACTGCCGCCTCCGTCAGCCTGGACTTCGGCCCCTACGAAGAGACCCGCGTTGCACCGGCCGCCAGGCCGCCTCGCGTCGCATTGGAAATTCCGGACCTTCCGAGGAAGATCGATCAGGTTCTTCTGAACCGGTACTGCCCGCCGGCGGTTTTAATCGACGCGAATCTCGATGTTTTACAGTTCCGCGGAAGTACGGGCCCTTTTCTGGAGCATAGCGCCGGCACGCCGGACTTGAATCTGCTGAAGATGAGCCGCGGCGGATTGGGCTTGGAAGTGCGGAAGCTAGTTCAAAAGGCGCGCTTGAAGCAGACGGTGGTTCGAAGTGGCGTGCTTGCCGGACTAAAGGATTCGCTCCATCAAGTGCGCCTTTCCGTAACGCCCATCCGGGCGAACGCTTCCGCTGAGGCTCAATTTCTGGTTGTCTACGAGGAATTATCGCTTCCGGAGAGCGGGGGGAAGAAGAAAGGCGGGAAGGCGGAAAAGGGGTCGCCGTCTTTGCTGGCGCGACGCTCGCGCGAGCTCGAGCACGAACTGAGCTCCACTAAGCGCTATCTCCAGTCCGTGATCGAAGAGCAGGAAGCGACCACCGAGGAATTGAAGTCCGCGAACGAAGAGATTCAGTCCAGCAATGAGGAGCTGCAAAGCACGAATGAAGAATTGCTAACCGCCAAGGAAGAGCTGCAGTCCACCAACGAAGAGCTCACCACCGTAAACGAGGAAATGCAAGGCAGGAACGCGGAACTGGCGCAGGTGAACAACGACCTCACGAATCTGTTGAGCAGCGTCAACATACCGATCGTGATGGTCGACACCAATCTGCGGTTGCGGCGATTTACTCCGCATGCCGAGAGAATTTTCAATTTGCTGCCAGCGGACGCCGGCCGGCCGATCAGCGATTTTCGGCCCAAGATTGATGTGCCGGACTTGCCATGTCTGTTGACCGACGTGATCGACCACCTCATCATTCAGGAGCGGGAGGTACAGGATAAGGACGGCCGGACCTATTCCATGTGGATCCGCCCGTACCGTACCGCGGACAACAAAATCGATGGAGCCGTGCTGACTTTGTTCGACATTACCGACCGCAAGAGCATCACGGATGCCCGGTACCGGCGCTTGTTCGAGGCCTCGCGCGACGGGATCCTGATTGTCGAGGCCCGAACCGGCACGGTTATGGATGCCAATCCGTTCATCACGGCGTTGCTGGGGTACTCGCGCGCGGAGTTGGTCGGCGCGCATCTGTGGGACGCCTCGATTCTCACCGCTTCGGATGTGCAGGCGATCGCGGCGACGGTTGCTGCCGGCCAAACCTGGCGTCGCGCTACCACGCTCACCAGCCGGACCGGCGAATCCGTGGAGGTCGAAATCAATAGCAACAGCTACGCGGAAGGAGAGACTCACCTGCTTCAGTTCAACATCCGCCCGAAGGCATCTAGCCGTGCATGAACGTGCATGAACGTGCATAAAACGAATCTTTCTTATTCACGTTGTTCTGAAAACACTTTGCAACTCGTTGATTCTTCAATGGGACTGCCGGTGCTGTTTTCATGTTCCAGGGTGGCCGGTCTGCCGGCCATGTGTGGTTTATACACATTCATGCACGGCCAATTATGAACCCGATCCTGATTTACGACGGGCGGTGCGGATTCTGTAAGATCTGGATCAATTATTGGAAGCTTCGCACCGGGGACCGCGTGGACTACGCGCCGTCGCAGGAAGTGGCCGCCCAGTATCCGCAGATCCCGGCCAGCGCCTTCTCCGAAGCCGTGCAATTGGTTCGCCCGGATGGCTCCTATGTGAGCGGCGCGCGCGCGGTCTACGAAACGCTTGGAATGGAGAAGACGTACGAGGCCTCGCGCCTGCTCGCGGGGTTGAGCGAAGCGGTTTACGGATTCGTGGCGCGCCACCGCAACTTCTTTTATCAGGCGACCCGGTTTACCTTCGGCACGCACATCGAGCCGGCACGGTACGAGTGGACGCAATGGATTTTTCTGCGGCTGCTGGCGATCGTGTATGGGATTGCATTCGCGTCCCTCGCCGTGCAAGTCATCGGATTGATGGGCGCGGACGGGATCCTTCCGATCCACGAATATCTGAGTGCGGCGGCCGAGTCCGTGGGCAGGTCGCGTTTCCTCGAGGTCCCTACGATCTTCTGGATCAGTGCGACGGATCCGGTGTTGCACGGCGCATGCTGGGCGGGTGTGGTGCTGGCTGCCCTGGTGTTTACCGGTCGGTTCTCGCGCCTCTGGCTGATCCTGCTGTTTGTGCTGTATCTCTCATTCAGCTCCACGGGTCAGGATTTCCTCTCGTTCCAGTGGGACGCCTTGCTGCTCGAAGCGGGATTTCTGGCGATCTTTTTAGGGCGCACGCCGGTGGTCATCTGGCTCTTCCGCTGGCTCGTCTTCCGGCTATACTTTCTTTCCGGCGCGGTGAAGCTGCTGAGCGGGGATCCGACCTGGCGAAACCTGACCGCGCTGAATTATCACTTCCACACGCAGCCGCTGCCGGTGCGGCTCGCCTGGTACGCGGACAAACTCCCGGAGCCGGTCTTGCACGGCTTGACGTTTCTCACGCTGGCGATTGAACTGGGTGCGCCCTTTCTGATTTTTGCGCCCCGGCGGATACGCATATTTGGGGCGAGCCTGATGATCGGCGTACAAATCCTGATTTTGCTGACTGGCAATTACGCGTTCTTCAATCTGTTGACGATCGCGCTCTGCTTGTTTCTGTTTGACGATCAGGCCTGGCGAAGGCCGTTCGTGAGATCCCCACGCCCAGCCCGCATCGGACCCGCGATTCTGGCCGCGATCATTGTGTCGCTCGGCCTGGTGCATATGTTCGAGACCTACAACGTTACGTTGCCGGAACCGCTGCCTTGGCTCACGCGCGCGACCGCCCCATTTGAGATCGTGAATTCCTACGGACTGTTCGCCGTGATGACCACCACGCGTCCGGAAATTATAGTCGAGGGATCGAATGACGGCCAGAACTGGGAAGCTTACGAATTTCGCTACAAGCCGGGCGACCTGGATCGCGCGCCGCGATGGGTTGCCCCGCATCAGCCCCGGCTGGACTGGCAGATGTGGTTCGCCGCTTTAGGGAATTACCGGTCGAGCCCCTGGTTCACGGGATTCGCGCTTCGCTTGTTGCAGAATTCGCCGCCAGCGCTGGCGCTGTTGGAAAGGAATCCATTTCCGGATTTCCCTCCACGCTATGTCCGGGCGAGGGTGTACGAATATACTTTCACGGACTGGGCGACGCGGCGAGCTACCGGAGCGTGGTGGCAGCGGCGATTGTTAGGCGAATATCTGCCTGCCATCGGGCTTCGTTCGACCCAGTAAGCTACCAAAGAATCAACAAGTTCAGCGACCTGTAACCATGAGCGCTCAAATGCGGTCTTACTATTTGCTTCCATGCTTTACGCCTTATTAGCCACAGTGGCGCTGTGCAACCTGTCCCTGCTGGCGCAAGCGCCGGCCGCGAATACCCTAGGGGTGGTGACGAATGTCGATGCGGCCGCGCGGCAAATCGTGATCAAGACGGACGCCGGGGCGGAAGTCACAGTCAACTTGCAGCCGACCGCAAGTTTCCGCCGGGTGGCCCCTGGGGAAACCAACTTAGCTAACGCTTCGGCAATTGCGCTTACCGACATCAGCGCGGGCGATCGTGTGTTGGCGCGCGGGAGACCATCCGAGGATCAGAAATCGGTGGCGGCGACGCTGATTATCGTCATGTCGAAGAGCGATCTGGCGAACCGGCAGGCCACTGAACGCGCCGATTGGGATAAGCGTGGTGTGACCGGAATCGTGACTGCGGCGGGCTCCGAACAAGTCACGATCAACGTGCGCGGGCCGGGCGGAGTGAAGCCGCTGATCATCATGCCGGGCAAGGACGCCGTGGTGCGGCGCTACGCGCCCGATTCCGTGAAGTTCGTGGACGCGAAGCCGTCCACGATTGCCGAGATCAAGGTGGGAGATCAGGTGCGCGCGCTCGGCGATAAAAGCGAAGATGGCGCCAAGCTGACAGCGCAGGAAATTGTCTCCGGTTCGTTCCGCACGATCGCGGCCACGGTAAGTTCGGTCGACACCGCGGGGAATCAAATGCGGGTGATGAACCTGGAGGGAAAAAAGCCCGTGACGGTGAAGATCAACGGCGACTCCCTGATGCGCAAATTACCGCCGCAGATGGCTCAGGCGCTGGCCGCACGGAATCGTCCGCCTGAGGATGGCGCGGGAGGCCGCGGGTCCGGCGGTCCGGGAGGACGGGGCGGCCCCGGTGATGCTGGTGGACGTGCCGGAGGACGAGGCGGCGATCTTCAGCAAGTGGTCGATCGCTCCCCTAAGATTACACTCGCCGACTTGAAGGCAGGCGACGCGATTATCGTATTGAGCACGGTGGGCGCGACGCCGGATCAGTTGACGGCGATTACGCTGGTCGCCGGCGTCGAGCCGATCCTCACGGCTCCGGGCCGGAAGGATATGGCGCTCGGCGAATGGAGCCTGGGAGTGGATTCAGGCGGCGCGCCTTAGCTGCAATCTTTAGCTGAAATCTTTGGTTGTAAGGAATTCGGAATGATCTTTTCAGTACGGTTAGTCGTTTTGTGTTCATTGGCGCTGCTTCTTTGCATGACGCTCGCGGCACAGACCCCTGGCAGTTTGCGGGGCCAGGTTCTGGACCCGTCCGGCGCGGCAGTGCCCAAGGCGACCGTGACGGTGAGCGGTCCGAATAAAGTCGTCAAAGTCGCGCAGACCGACGCGGCCGGCGTTTACGCTATTGCCGGCTTGCCGCCCGGCACGTACACGGCGCGCATTGTCGCCACCGGTTTTGGGTTGCTCGAGAAAAGTGACGTCGAGATACCGAGCGGGCGTCCTCTGACCTTCGACGCTCATCTATCGGTAGCCGCGGAGAAACAGGAAGTCACGGTCGCCGACACCCAGCAGGTGGAACTTGATCCGGCCAAGAACGCCGGCGCACTGGTGTTGAAAGAAGCCGATCTCGACATGCTCCCGGACGATCCGGATGATCTTCAGGCCGATTTGCTCGCGCTGGCGGGTCCGGCCGCGGGTCCCAATGGCGGGCAGTTATACATCGATGGCTTCAGCAACGGGCAGCTTCCGCCGAAGGAGTCGATCCGGGAGATCCGCATCAACTCCAATCCTTTTTCATCGGAGTTTGACGCGCCGGGATACGGGCGCATCGAGATTCTGACCAAACCTGGATCGGACCGGTTCCGGGGAATGGTTCAGCTCAATTATGGCGATTCTATTTGGAACGCCCGCAATCCGTACGCGCCGAACAAGCCATTCTACGACACCAGAAACTTGAACGCGAACCTGAGCGGGCCGATTATCAAGAGCAAAATGTCCTTCTTCGTCGATTTCGCCCGCCGCGACATGAAGGATTCGGACCTGATTAACGCTCAAATCGTACCTTCCTCGAACTTTGCCGAAAGCGTGATCGCGCCCAGCCAGCGCACCAATATCAGCCCGCGCATCGATTATCAATTGACGCCAAGCATCACGCTGCAGGGCCGCTATTCGTGGGTCCAGCAGAATCTTTCCAACCAGGGTATCGGCGGATTCAATCTGGCCCAGGACGCCCCGCTTCCGCCCGGCGGGTATGTGCCGCCCAACACCAGTACCGCCTACTCGCAGAGCAGCACCAACCAGACGATGCAATTGACCGAGACGGAGGTCATCAACACCAAAACCATCAACGAGACCCGCTTCCAGTATTTCCGTCAGCGGCAGAATCAGACGGGAGACAATTCGATACCAAACGTTCAGGTGAATGATGCGTTCGCCATTGGAAGCAATTTTCCCCTCCAGTACACGAACCAGGACAATTACGAATTGCAAAACTACACGTCGATTACCCACGGATCGCAATTCATCAAGTTCGGGACGCGGCTTCGGGAAGGAACGGAAGCAAGCTATTACACCACCAACTTCACCGGCCAATACACCTTTGCGTCGCTTGCCGATTACGCGCTGGGCTTACCGACTCAGTACACCGTGGCGGCGGGAAATCCGCTGCAAAACGTGAAACAGTTCGACGCGGGTCTGTTCTTTCAGGATGATTGGAAAGTGAAGCCCAGCCTGACCCTCAGCCTGGGCGCGCGCTATGAGATCCAGCAGAACATCAGCGATTACGGCGACTGGGCTCCGCGAATCGGTCTGGCATGGGGTGTCGGACCCGGACAGGGCCGTTTACGCCAACCAAAGACCGTGCTCCGCGCAGGCTACGGGTGGTTTTATACGCGCTTTCCGATTGCCGATACCCTGCAGTCCGAACGGTACAACGGGGTCAACCAACTGCAATATAACCTTAAGAATCCGTGTTTCGAGCCGACACTGGAGCCTTCCATGGTCCTTCCGGTCCAGCAGCTCGTCCAGGCTCTCTCCAGTTGCTCGGGTTCGAGCATCAGTGCCACTTCGCCCAACACCTACGCAGTCGACTCGAATTTACGCGCGGGTTTGCTCATGCAGAGCGCGATCGGTTTCGATCGCCAGCTTCCTAAGAACACCACCCTCTCCGTCAACTACATTAATTCCCGGGGAATTCATCAGCTTCGCATCGTGGATGTCAATACGCCCGCGCTCGGCACTTATTCCCCGGTAAGTCCGAATCCCAGTTCTCTCGCTTACCCTTATTACAATCAACCGATCGCTGGAACCAACCAGACGGCCGGAAGCGGCGTGCTTGATCTCTTCGAATCGAGCGGCATGTTCAAGCAGAATCAATTGATTTTCAATGTGAACTCGCGCCTGAGTTCGAGGTTTACATTGTTCGGGTATTATGCATTCAGCCACGCGCACACGGATGTTGTGGGCCAGCCCTCGAATCCATACGATTTCGCGGCGGACTGGGGACGATCATCTTACGACATCCGGCACCGCGTGAATATCAACGGCAGCCTGATCCTGCCTTTCGGCTTGCGCCTGTCGCCCAACATCAGCGCGAATTCGGGTCCCCCGTTCAACATCACATCCGGCGTGGATGAGTTTGGGGATTTCCAATTCAACACCCGTCCGGCACTGTTGCCGGAGGGTTCGAGCGTGCCGGCAGGATGCATCGCCAGTTCTTCCAGCTCTTCGCCGGGCAACGTTGGCGCGTCGGCCAATGCCGGCGCGTGCGTGGTCTTTATGACCAAGTACGGCAACTATGTGGTGAATCCACCCGCGAATAGCAACTTGAAACCCATTCCCGTGAATTACGGCAATGGGTTCGCTCAGATCAATGTCAATATGCGGATCAGCCGGACCTGGGGATTCGGCGAGGCCGTGACGGTAAATCCGAATCAGGGGCGCCGGGGCGGCGGTGGCGGCGGTGGTGGCGGCCGCGGTCCTGGTGGCGGCGGTGGCCGCGGACCGGGCGGAGGCGGACCACCCCCTGGCGGCGGATTTTTCGGCGGCGGCGACGCCAGCGGAAAAAAATACACCGTTACGCTCGGCCTGTACGTGCGAAATATCTTCAATACCTTTAATCAAGGCTTGCCGGAAGGCGACCTCTTGTCCCCCCGGTTCGGGGAAACGCTACAGCTAGCCACCTTCGGACAGGGCGCGACCCAATCCGCTAACCGACGCATGGAGATCAACTTGCGGCTGGGGTTCTAGAACCTGTTACACGTTCGTCATGCTGCAAGGGGACGTGGGCGTTCGCTAAACTATTAGCGACGGCCACATGTCTAGCCTAAGCTTGAGAACCCAGGTTCTCGACCCCACCCCCGCGCTAACGGATCCGAGCCTGTACCTGGACCGCGAACTGAGCCTGTTGGCTTTCCAGCAACGTGTGCTCGAAGAAGCCCGAGACCCTGCAAATCCCCTGCTCGAGCGAGTGAAGTTCCTGTCGATCCTATTCTCGAACATCGACGAATTTTTCATGGTTCGAGTCGCGGTGCTGAAGCAGAAAGTCCTGCCGAATGTGCCCGACGGGCCGGTCTCCGAGCAACTGGACCGAATTCGCGCCGAAGTCAAACAGTTGACGTCCAATGCTTATGACACCTGGCGTGAGCTTGAATTCGCGCTGGCACAGGCTGGAATCGAGCTGCGCGAGTATTCGGATCTTACCCACCGCGAACGCAGCGCCATGGAGACGTATTTTTGTCAGGTGGTGTATCCGGTGCTGACGCCGCTGGCCTTCGATCCCGGCCGTCCGTTTCCGCTGATCTCGAACCTCAGCCTCAACTTGGCCGTGGCGGTGCGCGACGCCAAGGGTGTCGAGCGGTTCGCTCGCGTTAAAGTTCCGGACACGCTGCCGCAGCTGGTCCCCGTGCCGGTGCCGGATCAAAGCGCCGGCCGTCCGGTGATGATCTGGTTGGAGCAACTGATCATCGAGAATCTCCAGGCGCTGTTTCCCGGTCTCGAAATTATTGAAGCTTACCCGTTCCGAGTCACGCGCGACGCCGAGGTCGAGATCCAGGAACTCGAAAGCGATGATCTGCTCGAAACGATCGAGGAAGCGGTCTGGCAGCGCAGGTTTCGCGCGGTGGTGCGCCTCCAGATCTCGCGCGACATTCCGGAGCACATTCTCGAAATCCTGATCAAGAACCTGGAATTGGACCGGCGCGACGTTTATCCGGTGGACGGACCGATCGATCTGGGACGTCTACGTCAATTGCTGTCGCTCGACCGGCCGGACCTCAAGGACCCGCCATTCATTCCATATACGCCTCCGGAATTGCATAAGAAGGCGGAAGAGGACATCTTCGCGCTGCTGCGCCGTCAGGACGTACTGCTCCATCACCCCTTCGACTCCTTCCAGCCGGTGATCGAGTTCCTGCGGCGGGCCGGTTCGGATCCGAACGTATTGGCGATCAAGATGACGCTCTATCGAGTGGGGCGGAACTCGCCGATCGTCGAGAGCCTGGTGAATGCCGTCGAAAATGGCAAACAGGTGGCCGTAATCGTGGAATTGAAAGCCCGCTTCGATGAGGAGAGCAACATCGAGTGGGCGAGAGCACTGGAAGCGGAGGGCGTGCATGTCGTATATGGATTGCTGGGTTTGAAGGTACACTCCAAGGTGGCGTTGGTGGTGCGCCGTGAAGGTGAGGCCATTCGACGCTACGTCCATCTGGGTACCGGCAATTACAATCCCGTCACCGCGCGTTTGTACACAGACTTGAGCTTATTCACCGCCGACGAGCAGATCGGCGCGGACGTCACGGATCTGTTCAACTATCTGACCGGGTACTCCGCCAAGAACGATTTCCGCAAGCTGCTGGTGGCGCCGATCAATATGCGGCGCAGACTCGAAGAACTGATCCGGCGCGAGATCGATCTCGCCGGGCGCGGCCAGGGCGGCCACCTGATCTTCAAGATGAATGCGCTTGAGGATTTGGGGATGATCCGGTTGTTGTACCAGGCTTCGCAGGCGGGGGTCCAGGTGGATTTGCTGGTGCGAGGTATCTGCTGTCTCCGGCCCGGCGTCGCGGGCGTCAGCGAGAACATCTGGGTGATCAGCGTGGTGGGCCGGTTTCTGGAACATAGCCGGATCTATTACTTCCGCAATGGCGGGCATGAAGAGATGTACCTGGGAAGCGCGGACATGATGGGCCGAAACTTGAACCACCGAGTGGAGTTACTGTTCCCAGTGACCAACAAGCGGCTCCTGACGCGTTTGCGGGTGGACGTGCTTGCGACCTACCTGGCCGATAATCGCAACGCGCGCGTGATGCATCCCGACGGGGTGTTCGAGTGGGAGCGAACGATCGAGCCGGCGATGGATAGTCAGGCGCTGTTTCTCAATTCTTCACGATTGAGCTCGTAGGTGGATTGGGTAAATTACCGAAATGACAATCGAGCTGAAGCCGGAACAGGAACGCATCCTGCAGGAGGCCCTTCGCCAAGGGCGCTTCCAATCTGTCGAGCAGGCGTTGGACGAAGCTCTCCATTCTATTGTCCCCTCTGGACCTTGCGGACCGACGCTGTCTCCCGCTGAACGTGCCGCCGCCTTCCGGGCTTGGGCCGAAAGCCACCCTCGTAACACGCCTGTTTTATCCGACGACGCGATCAGCCGTGAGACGATTTATTCGGATCGCGGCTAGCATAGCTAAGCTGGATGAGCGTTCTCGTAGACACCAACATTCTGTTGCGCAGCATTGAACCGCCGCACCCTCAACACGCCATAGCCGTAGGGGCGGTCTACCAGCTTCTTGCCGAAGGCACGCCCGTTTACTTTACCCTTCAGAACATCGCGGAATTTTGGAACGTGGCGACGCGTCCGAGCGAGAGCAACGGTCTCGGTCTTTCGATTACCTCTACCCTTGGTGAGGTGGAGAAGATCGAGGGCCTACTGACCCTCCTCCGCGACACACCTGCGGTTTATGCTGAATGGAAACGGATCATTGTAGAACTCGGCGTTTCGGGCGTGAAAGTGCACGATGCCCGGCTCGTCGCTACAATGAAAACTCACGGAGTGCGCAGCCTTCTTACATTCGACGTGGACGACTTCACACGCTACACCGGCATCGAAGTGATTCATCCAAAAGCTGTAGTGGCGTAAGCGAGTGGGAATGTGGGCTTAAGTGTTAAGGCGCGGATAAAAGCGCGTCAAGAAGGTTAAACCTTCCCTCCAAACGGCTTCAATTCGGCACTCTTCGCTTAGGATGAAGTTGTCAAGCGATGAAACGAATTTCAAACGCACTGTGGCTGCTGGCAGGCCTTCTTCTCGTGATGATGGTGTCGCGCATCGGCCACAGACATCCAAGTCCACGGCGGCAGCCTGCTTCTGTGGGCCGTCCGTTCATGCGGCTGGCCGCATTTTATTCAAACTCCAACATTTAAGGAAAATTTAAACCAATGAAAACAACTCTCAAGATAATGACTACCGGTATTCTGCTCGCGGCCGCCGCCGCGGTGGCGCAAAGACCGTTCGGGGTGATGACTTCGAGCACTCCGCCGGATCCGGCAACGATGGTGGCGAATCAGGTGGCGCGCCTGACCACGCTGCTGAGCCTGACGACTACGCAGGCGAGCGAGGCGACCACGATTTTCACGAATGCATCGACCGCCGTCACGCCGTTACAGACGAGCCTGAACACCAATTGGACCGCCATGCAGGCAGCAGTTCAAAGTAACTCGACTGCGACCATTGATTCTCTGTCCGCAAGCATCGGGAGCCTCACCGGCCAAATCACCGATATTCAAAACAAGGCCGACGCCGCGTTCTATGCGATTCTCACTTCGGCCCAGCAGACTACACTGAACTCTTCCGGCGGCGCAGGCGGACCGGGCTTCGGCCCGGGACCCGGCGGACCAGGCGGACTTGGGGGAAGACCTTAGTTCTCTATCTGAATGACCCTTCGGGGCAATGCCTTACACAGCCGCTCAGGGTTATGCGTCTTTAATGTTTCACGAATGCAACCGAGCCCTGCGGGGCACGTCAGAACTATCGTGTCCCGCATCGTCATAATAAGAGATGAGAGCGGGTGGTTTGGAAGTCCTTCACTGTGCCTAAGAAACTCTCTCTGACGCGATTTTCAATTTTACTGATGGCAGCCGGCATGGCGGCCAGCAGCGCGAACGCCCAGCAAAGCCGCATCACAGCCGAGATCAATGAGGGCCAACGGCTCACTCTGACCGGTCACGTACACCCGAAAGCCCGTCCTGAGAATGATCTGGGACGGGTTTCTCCGTCGATGGAGTTGTCGTACGTGACGGTGGAACTGGCGCCGTCGGCAAGCCAGCAAGCGGATCTTCAAACCCTGCTGGCCCAGCAACAAGATCCGGCTTCGCCGAATTATCACCGATGGCTCACGCCCGAACAGTACGCGGAGCGGTTTGGCGCCAGCGCGGACGATGTGAACGCGATTGCGTCCTGGCTCCAAGGGCACGGACTTTCGATCGCCGCGACCGCGCGAGGGCGAAACTGGATTGCGGTCAATGGCACGGCTGTCCAGGTTGAGGGAGCCTTTCAAACCGAGATCCATTCTTATCTGGTCAACGGCGAGAATCATTTTGCGAATTCGACCGAGCCCTCCGTTCCCAACGCATTGGGAGGCGTGGTGAAAGCGATTCGAGGGCTTCATGATTTTCGGATGAAACCAGCGTACCGCGCGCCCCACTCCCCAACTGGAGAAGCGGTTAAGCCGGACTACACGACCGGCAGAGGAACCCACTACCTGGCGCCGGACGATTTCGCGACGATCTATGATATTTCTCCGCTTTATACCTCTGGGATCAACGGAGCAGGGCAGAGCCTCGTCGTCGCCGGACAGACGGCGATCAATCTTTCGGATATTGAGACGTTTCATACCACTTACAACTTGCCAGGGCAGAATCCGCAACAGATCCTGGTTCCCGGATCGAAAAACCCGGGAATCAGCTCGAGCGATCTGTCCGAAGCGGACCTGGATCTGGAATGGTCGTCGGCAGTTGCTAGAAACGCCAACATTATCTACGTTTACTCATCCGACGTGATGACCTCGGTCCAGTACGCGATCGACAATGATCTGGCGCCGGTGATGAGCGTCAGCTACGGATCTTGCGAACTCGAGACGCCAAGCTCCGACGCGTCGACCTTCCGATCCTGGGCCCAGTATGGGAATTCGATGGGCATCACCTGGCTCAACGCATCCGGAGACACGGGCGCGGCCGACTGCGACGATGCGCAGAATCCGGGATTGTCCGTAGATACCCCGGCGAGTGTTCCGGAGGTTACCGCCGTGGGCGGCACTGAATTTCAAGAGGGGAGCGGAACCTACTGGAGCGCCACGAATACCTCAAATGCCGGCTCCGCTCTCAGCTTCATCCCCGAAACGACATGGAATGATAGCGCAGCGAACGCCGGACCCGACGCGGGTGGTGGCGGGTCCAGCATCTACTTTACTAAGCCCTCCTGGCAAACGGGCCCGGGCGTGCCGTTGGACAATGCGCGGGACGTTCCGGATGTGGCCTTAGCGGCCTCGAATTATCATGACGGGTACCTCGTATACACGGCGGGCAGTCTGCAGGTCTTCGGCGGCACGTCGTGTCCTACGCCTTCATTTGCCGGACTGATTTCGCTGTTGAGTCAGTATCTGGTGTCGAGCGGCGCACAGGCATCGTCGGGCGTTGGGAATATCAATCCCAAGCTCTATTCCCTGGCGCAGACCACGTCGGGTATCTTTCACGACGTCACGACCGGCAACAACATTGTGACGGTACCATGTCCGGCTCGCAGCAGGACGTGCGTTTCAGCGCCGGTGGGCTATAGCGCGGGCGTGGGCTACGATCAGGCGACCGGTCTCGGATCGGTGGACGGCTATAAGCTGGTTTCGGGATGGAGCGGTGGAAGCTCAATTCCGGTTACACCCAAAGTCAGCATGACGCTACTGAGCAACCTGAATCAGCTCGGCGAAGGAGATATCACGTTTTTGATCGCCACCGCAACGGGTGCGGACGGCGCCACGCCGACGGGTAGCGTGCAATTTTTGGATGGCGCTACGTCGTTGGGTTCGGCGACGCTGATTGGTTCCGCGGGGACTGCCACGGCGACGCTCGCGGTGAGCGGCTCGCAATTGCCGGCCGGGTCTGGCACGATTACGGCGGTGTACGAGGAAGTAAGCGCGTCCGTTACGCTCAAGGTTCAATCGACGGGATCGGTTTCCAATGGAACACCGGTGATCGGGGGGCTGACCAACGCGGCTTCCTTCAAACAGGTATACGCGCCCGGAATGCTACTCTCCGTGTTCGGTTCGCAACTTGCGCCCTCGACGGTGCAGGCGAGCAGCGTACCGCTGCCGAGTTCCATGGCCGGTGTCGCGGTGACCATCAACAACGTGGTCGCTCCGTTACTTTACGTCTCACCCGGTCTGTTGAATATTCAGATTCCGTACGAAATCCCAGTGAACTCGCAGGCGACGCTGGCTGTCAACAACAACGGGCAGGTCGCTTCTCTATCATTTATCGTTGGGTCGGTTGCGCCGGGGATATTTTTCGATTCGACCACTGGTGCGCCGGTTCCGAACGAAAGTGCAAGTCGAGGACAGATTATCACGCTGTACATTACCGGCGCGGGCCTGTTGACGCCCGCGGTTCCGACGGGCGGCGCTCCCGCCTCCGGAACGGCGCTCTCTGCTTTACCCGTGCCGGTCGGGGGCACAACTGTGACGGTGGCAGGCGTCACGGCTATGCTAGATTTCGTGGGCGATACTCCAGGCTTGGTCGGAGTCCTTCAGATCAACTACACTGTTCCCACCGGGATATCGACCGGGGTCCAGCCCGTGGCGGTAAGTGTCGGCGGGGTTTCAAGCGCGACGGTAAATCTCACGGTGACTAACTGAAGCCTTAACGTTCTTAACATAGCTTTACCCAGTCTTAGCACGCCCTTCCGCTTAAAGCGGGTATTGTAAGAAGTACAAGTGAACTCGGAAAGGATCGGCTATCGGCCCCTGCTGCTGTGGCTC
The DNA here is from genome assembly GCA_050015435.1 of Bryobacteraceae bacterium. GTDB lineage: Bacteria > Acidobacteriota > Terriglobia > Bryobacterales > Bryobacteraceae > Palsa-187. The sequence continues at coordinate 3,203 of JBEKBK010000043.1, read as the reverse complement.
TCTCTGGGGGTTTTGGCCGGCCTGGTTTGTGTCCTTGGGATTCTTCAATATCGCTGGATTGGCGAGATCAGCGAAGGAGAGCAGAAGAAGCTTCAGGATTCTCTGCGCTCCAGCTTGAACGAGGTGAGCCGGGATTTCAACTCCGAACTGTCCGCCGCCTGCCAAGCGCTGATGCCGCGGATGGATGAAGCAGAGGAGCTTGGCCGGGTACATGCCTACGATCGCCGGTATTCACAATGGAAGAATTCGACGAGCTTTCCCGGATTGTTCCGGCGAGTCGCGATTGTGTTGCAGTCCGGTGACAAGCTCACGCTGCGGATGCTCGATCCAAACCGCGGCGTATTCGTCGAGGCCACCTGGCCGCCGGAGTGGAATAGAGCGCGGGAGCGGTTGTCGGAACGGATCCACGGGCCAGGTGATTTCCGGCCACCTCCGCAGCCTGACCCGCCTGGTCCGCCCGACCCCGCCGAAGCGAGTGTCATCGTCTTACCCCGCGGTGAGCCGGAGCCGTTTGGGGAACAAGACTGGTTGGTGGCCGACTTGGACGCTCATTTCGCCGCCAACGAGATTCTGCCGCAGCTCCTGTCCCGCCACTTGGGCGAGAACTACCAAAGGGATTATCAAATCGAAGTTTTCGAACGAGGGAATCGCGCCGTGACGTTTTATCAAACCGGAAACGGACGCGCGGATTTCACTTCCCGTCCGGATGCCGCGGTTCCCATTTTCGATGTGGGGCCTCCGATGCGAGGACCGGAGGGCCGGGGACGTGTACGTGGACGAGGGCCTGATCCGCCCGAGGACTCGGGCCGCGGCCGTTGGGAATTGGCGTTGCGCTTCAATGCGGGATCGCTCGCAACAGTGGTTGCCCAGGCGCGCCACCGCAATCTCGCGATCTCCGGCGCGGTTCTACTGTTGATGCTGGGGACGGGCGCCGGATTGGTCCGTTTCTCGCAGCAAGCGCAGAGACTGGCCGAAATGCAGATGGAATTCGTGACGGGCGTGTCCCATGAACTGCGGACGCCGCTGACGGTGATTCGAACCGCGGCCTTCAATCTGCGCGGGAAGCTTGCCAACAATCCGAGCCAGGTGGAACGCTACGGAGCGCTCATCCAGCAAGAGAGCGAAAAGCTGGCGGCCATTGTCGAGCAGGTCCTGCAGTTTGCTCGAGCCAAGGCGGGGCGCGCGATCCAGGACCGCAAGCCGGTTTCGGTGGAGGGGCTGATCGAGGACACGCTCCAATCAAGCAGAGGGGTTCTGGAAGAAGCAGTCTGCGAGGTAGAGAAAAAGATCGAGCCGGGTCTGCCGTTGATCCTGGCCGATTCGATGGCGCTGCGTCACGCGCTTCAGAATCTCATCGGCAACGCCGTCAAGTACGGAATGGGAGGCGTCCGGTGGATCGGAATTTTTGCGCGCGCTGTCTCGATTTCAGAGGGGCTCAAGGTGGAGATTCGGGTTGCCGATCACGGACCCGGTATACCCGCTGACGAACGCGCTCACGTGTTCGACGCGTTTTTCCGGGGCCGCAGGGCTGTACTGGATCAGAAGCACGGCACGGGATTAGGATTGAATCTGGTGAAGAAAATAGTAGAGGCGCATGGCGGAGCGGTGGAGGTGGAGAGCGATCCGGGATCGGGCACGACTTTCGTCGTAAGCATTCCAGCGATTCCCACGGAGAATAAGGTTGAGCTTTCAAATTCTCTTGGTTGAAGACGAACCCGGGTTGAGTCTGACTGTTTCGGACCTTCTCGCCGCGGAAGGATACCAGGTGGACACGGCCATGGATGGCCCTACCGGTTTGAAGAAGGCAGTTAATCGCGCGCTGGACCTGATCATTCTGGATGTCATGCTGCCCGGCAAGAACGGGCTGCAGATTTGCCGTGAACTCCGGCAGCAGGGATGCGATACCGCGATTCTCATGCTGACGGCGAAGACTCAGGTGACGGACCGCGTGGTCGGGCTGAAGCTGGGAGCGGATGATTTTCTGGCGAAACCATTTGATCCGGCGGAATTGCTGGCTCGCGTGGAAGCGTTGTTGCGCCGAGTCAAGAAGAAAGGGCAGGCCCCGGTTGCGCGGTTCGACTTTAACAACGTGGAGGCGGATTTCGAGAGCGGTCAAGTGCGAAAGAATGGTGAGGTGGTGTCGATGGCCGCCAAAGAACTTCAATTGCTGCGGTATCTGGTGGACCGGCGCGGGACAGTGGTGACGCGAGAGGATCTGCTACAGCACGTCTGGGAATATCAGAGCGAGGTTTCTTCCCGGACCATCGACGTCCATATTGCATGGCTGCGGCAGAAGCTGGAAGAGAATCCGCAAACTCCGAAATACATACATACGGTTCGCGGGGTGGGGTACCGTTTCAGCGCGTAGCAAAAAAAGCCGGACCAGGGGGTCCGGCGCGGACGAGGGCGTCCGCCTAGGCGTCCGCCCCACCCACCACCAGTTAACTTCGGGCGGTCGTGGTGCGCGTCAACAGAATCACTCCCGTCGCGCATAAATACAAAGCTCCGCCAATTAACAACGTCGCGCGCAGTCCGATGTAAATTGCGAGGAAGATAGCCCCGGCCGAGCCGAGGACGCTCGCCGCGGCATTGAGAGACCACGCCCAACGGACCGAGGGCGGATGCAGACTTTCCAAGCGCCGCAGACCGCTCGGAAACGGCATACCCATCAGGAATGCTGCTGGAGCGATGGCGATTGCGGTGATCGCCATCTTGGCCAGCAAGGGCCAGGTGGCCGCAGTCGTGGTGAGTGGTGAAGCTCCGAACGCGAGCGCGCCGACGACGACGGCGATCGCAACCAACACGCGCATCAGGTTCGCATCCTCCCCCGCCACCAGGCTGCCACTGAAATAGCTTCCCGCGCCGCTCGCCACCAGCATGGAAAAGATGATCACCGTCAAGGCGTAGGTCGGATGCCCCAGCAGCAGAACGAATTTCTGGATCAGCGCGACCTGGATCAGGATGTATCCCGCGCCCAGGCAGAGGAAATACCACAAGAACGCAAGAACGTGTTTCTGTTTCGGCAGACGGCTGCGGAGCAGAGCCCACGGCAGCAGCAGGATCACGGCTGTCGCGCCCAGGCTGATCGCGATCAGTCCAAAGAGCAGCGGCACGGCTCGATTGATTTTGTAGTCAGCACTGGCCGTGTTAGCATTCTTTAAAAAGTCCCACAAATCGCGGGGCTGAACGGTGTAGAAGAAGAA
>JBEKBK010000042.1:0-27433 GCA_050015435.1 Bryobacteraceae bacterium | reverse complement strand
GTTGTAGTGACTCACCACCGCTGGCGCGTAGCCCCGATGCGTGGTCACCAGGTTGGAAAGAAGCTGCGTGGTTCCTGGACTCGCACCCGGATTGCCGTAGGCTTGCGAGGCTCCGGCGGGTGAAGCGCCCACCGAGGAGTTGGTCTCATTCGCAGTGCCGGCGATGGAATTGGGCGTGTTAGTGGTAACCGCATTGGTGGCCAAGGAGATGGGCGTGCGCAGCAGGGCGTCCAGCGAGTCGACGCGGTATTGCGGAGTCTGCATGCCCACCTGATAATTCACACCATTGGCCCAATTCAACCACTGGGTAGGAGCGATCTGTCCAATGCCGCTGAGCGAGATCAACATGTTGGTAGCAACGTCATGTTGCGTCAAGCCCATGCCCACCGCTTTACTACGATCGACATCGAGACGAATTTCGGGATAATCCACCACCTGGTGAATGTGAACATCCGCCGCGCCAGGGATGTGCGACACCTTTTCCGCGATCCTTTGGGCGATCTTGTAGTTGTTGACCGCGTCGCGACCCACCACTTGCAGATCGATGGGCGCCGGCAACCCGAAATTCAGAATCTGATTGGTAATATTCGCGGCTTCGAAAAAGAAGACCGTATCCGGGAATTTCTCGTTTAGACGCTTGCGGAGCAGTTGCGTGTATTCGGCGGTCGGCCCATGCTTCTCTTGTTTCAACGAAATCAGGATGTCACCGTCTCCGCTGGTGATGGTGGCGGTATCGCCGAAGGCGAGATTGAAGCCTCCGTTCGGGATGCCGATGTTGTCGATCAGCGTGTCGATCTCATCGGCGGGGATCACGTCTCGAATTTCCCGTTCGATGGCCGCGAATCTTACTTCGGCTTGCTCCAGGCGCGTACCCGCCGGAGGACGCGCATGCAGCCTCAATTGACCGGAATCGACCGTGGGGAAGAAGTCCCGTCCGATCAGGAACGCGAGGCCCAGCGACGCAACGGAGAAGAGAGTGAACCCTCCGAACACGAGCCAGCGATGGTCGAGCGACCAATCCAGCAGGCCCGTATACCGGTATCGAAGTTTTTCGAATTGCCGGTTGAACATGTAGTGAACTTTCCAGAAGATGCCCGTGCCGCCGGTCGAATGGCCGTGCTCGCCCTTCTGATACAAGGCGACCTCCCCTTTGAGCAGGTAATGCACCATGGTGGGAATCAGCGTTCGCGAAAGGAGATACGAGGTGAGCATCGCGAAAACAACGGCCATTGCCAGAGGCGTGAAGAGGAATCGCGCCGCTCCCGTGAGCAGTAACACCGGCACAAACACGATGCAGATCGCCAAGGTGGATACAAACGCCGGAACCGCGATCTGATGCGCTCCGTCGAGCACGGCGCGAACCAGCGGCTTACGCATGCCCATGTTCCGGTGGACATTTTCGATCTCGACCGTCGCGTCGTCCACCAGAATGCCGACGGCCAGGGACAACCCGCCGAGCGTCATCACGTTGATCGTTTGGCCCATCAGGTTCAGAATGATGAGCGAGGTCAGCATCGAGAGTGGAATCGAAATGGAAACGATCAGGGTACTGCGCCAGCTTCCCAGGAAAAGAAGGATCATGATGCCGGTCAGAGCCGCGGCGATCGCCGCCTCACGCACCACGCCCTGGATGGCGGCCCGGACAAACAACGATTGATCGAACAGCCGAGTCACTGTCAGCTCCGAGGTCAGCCCGGCCAGGATTCCCGGCAGCACTTGCTTGACCCTGTCGACTACCGCCAAGGTGGATGCCTTGCCGCTCCGGAGCACAGTGAGCAGAGCGCCTCGCGTGCCGTCGGTTCGAACGACGCTGGTTTGAATCTGATATCCGTTGCGAACCTGCGCTACATCCTTGAGGTACACGGTTGCGCCGTTCACGGATCGAATCGGGAGGTTGTTCAACTCTTCCAGAATGACCGGGCTGCTGTTCATCTTGATCTGATATTCGGTGTCACCGAATTTTGCAGTGCCGGCGGGGTAGATCAGGTTCTGCAGACCCAAGGCGTTCGAGACGTCGATGGGCGATAGCTGCTTCGAGTACAGTTCGTCCAGATTCAAATCCACCATGACCTGCGGGAACCGGCCGCCGTAAGGTGAAGGCACGGAGGCGCCTTGCACGGTGGCGAGCTGGGTCCGGATGAAATTTTGTCCGAGGTCGAAGAGCTCCTGCTCACTGAGCGTTTTACTGGATAGCCCCAGCTGGATAATGGGGACGCTGGAAGCATCGTATTTAAGGATGTTGGGCGGGAAAATTCCTGGCGGAAAGGCGCGCAGGATGGATTGCGATACGGCGGTTACCTGAGCCACCGCCATGTCGATGCTGACGTTCGGCTGGAAATAGACGCGCGTCACGGAAGCACCGCTATAGGAAGTGGATTCCATATGCTCGATATCGTTGACGGTGGTGGTGAGGGTGCGCTCAAACACCGTAACGATGCGCTTTTCCATTTCCTCGGGAGACAGACCGCTGTATTGCCAGATGACGCTGACGACGGGAATATCGATGTACGGGAAGATGTCGACCGGCATGGTGACGATGGCGGCGCCACCGAGCAGGGCGATCAGAATGGACATCACTACGAACGTATAAGGGCGGCGGAGCGCAAGTCTAACTATCCACATTTGTGTAGCTTTCTACCGGAGACCGGAAAGACAACCGTGAACTTCTATTTTCCTATAACCAACGGGGGTTTTGGAAGATTACGGAGGACCATTCCAGATGCGACTAGCTCTTTTGGGCTACTACGCTAATGGTTTCAATCAGCCATGCCGGCCGTCGTGAACAGCGGCCCATCGGCTTTTCCTTCCGCGGCTGCTTTCAATCGGAACATCAGATGACCCCAAACAGTCGTGCAATCAACGAAGTAAGGGGTGTCTTGAGCCCAGTCCGCGTGAGTGAAACGGACGACACTGCGGCCGTCCTTTTCGGCGATGTAAAGCCGTAGACGGGTGCCCGCCCATTCATTGCCGGTTTCGCACAACCATTCAGCCCGGTGGGGACGCTCCATCGCAAGCGGCTTGAGCCGATACACGGTCGAGCGATTAAAAAAGCTCAACTCGACTGCCTCGCCGGCATTCGCCGGCATGACATCGCTAGCCCACCACCGATCGAGACCGTTGGCCTGAGAGACCAGTTGGTACACAGCCTCCGCTGGAGCACTAATCGTGATGGAGTGGCGGATATCGGGCATGGGGATCATTATATTCAAACCTGGATCGCCTGTATTGCCGTCATCTAGCATCGGGAGTAAAATCTAAGGGTGCAACCGGCGCGAGCCCGGTATCTTTCAGCCGCACGCGTCAGAAGCGGGGCCTTCAGGCTACTCTCGACGCGGACGTCTCCGCGATAGAGACCTGCAATGCTTTTCAATTTTTCAACGAGAACGAGGTATAGCTCATGAAGCGAATGCAACGATGGATTGCAGTATCCTTGGCGGCGCTGTTACTCGCCGCGTTCGGCCTGGCGCAGGATTCCAGCAAGAAGTCATTCACCTTTCACGGGAAGGTATTGGGTGTTGACGAAAAAGCTGGAAGCCTCAATATAGACGGCGAAAATGTCCCCGGCTGGATGGAAGCCATGAAGATGGATTACAAAGTGGACGACCCGTCGGTTCTCAAGAAGGTAAAGGTCGGGGATCAGATCTCGGCTACCGTTTACGCCGGCGATTATTCCCTTCACAAAGTGCAAGTGATGCCGAAGGGTGATTCGAAATCAAAGAAGTAACGAGCTTTCGGTCCGCGTATGAGGAAGATCCTGGTGGCGCTCCTGATTGTGGCTGCCGTAGCCATCGGCGTCTATGCGTCTGTCCGGCGAGGATTCAGCACCCGCACCGAGCCTGGCCGAGTTGAGTCCGTCATCGCAGGACATCTGCGCGACTGGTCAATACCCGCCAAGTACGAGCGGATGCAGAATCCGGTGGCGTGCTCGGAAGAGGTGTTCAAGCAAGCTCAAGAGCATTGGGCCGATCATTGCGCGACCTGTCACGCGAACAACGGGAACGGAGATTCCATGCTGGGGCGCGGGATGTATCCGAGGCCGCCGGACATGCGGAGCGCGGAGACGCAGCACGAATCCGACGGCGAACTTTATTACACTATCAAGAACGGAGTTCAGCTCAGCGGAATGCCCGCGTTTGGCGAGCCTGGGGACGAAGACGCCGATAGCTGGAAGCTGGTATGCTTCATCCGGCGCCTGCCCCACCTTACTGCCCAAGAAGAGCAGGAGATGAAGAAAATGAATCCGAAGACGCCGGAGGATCTGGAAGAGGAACGGCAGGAAGAACAATATTTGAACGGCGGCGCACCACCGCCGGAACAGACCGAACACCACCACCACTAACCAAAAGAGGAAATATGAAAATGACTCATCGTTTGATTACGGCTTTGCTGGCGCTGGCCGTTGCCGCCACTTTGTTCGCCCACGGGGGAGAAGAGCACATCACCGGCGTTGTCAAGGCAATCGCCGCCGACAGTGTGACGGTCGAGACGCTGAAACACGAAACCGTAATGGTCCTGTTTACGCCCAAGATGGAAGTGACCAAGAGCAAAGTCGCGGCGAAGATCACCGATTTGAAAGTTGGCGACCGTGTGGTGATCCACGCGATGAAGAATAAGGATGGCAAGTACGAGGCGCATGAGGTAGCTTGGGGCGCCGCGCCTGCCGCTACAACGGCCGCACATTAGTCCGGCTTTTCGGGTCCATCAGAAGGCCGACGTGGGCGTCGGCCGCGGACCAGGGGGTCCGCCCCACTTCGCGCTAGACGGTTTGGGACTTTTGATGCAAGAATCAGGCGCTTAAGTGGATAATCCCGCGTTGGATGGCGGCGGTCGCGGCTTGGGTACGATCGTCGACGTCGAGCTTGCTCAGAATGCTCTTCACGTGATTCTTGACCGTATGCTCGGCGATGCCCAGCGTGTGGGCGAGATGCTTATTACTGAAGCCCTGCACGATTAGGTTGAGCACTTCCAGTTCTCGCGCACTCAGGTCCGGCCGGGGCAATTGCGCCGCCAGGGCCGCCGCGATGGGCGCGGGAAGATACTTCTGACCGGTGTGGACCGCCCGGATGGCCTGGATCAGCTCATCGTGCAGCACATCCTTGGTGAGATAGGATTGAACTCCAGCCAGGAACGCGCGGTGAATGTCCTCGTCCCCGCCGTAGGTGCTGAGAGCCACCACCCGCGCGTTCGGAGCTTCGGCACGGATCGACGAGACCGCGTCGAATCCGCTCATCACGGGCATACGCATGTCCATCAGCACCACGTCTGGCCGGTGTTCCCGGTAAAGCGCCAGCGCCTGCAAGCCGTTGGTGGCCTCGGCGATTACCGTCATATCCGGCTGCGCGTTCACGATGGCGGCGAGCCCGACCCGCGCGATCAGGTGGTCTTCAGCGATGAGTATGCGGATGGAATGGGTTTCCATTAGGAAGAATGCGCCTTTTCCAAAGTGGCTGATATGCGGTGTCCGATGCAAGGGGCACCGTAATTTTGACTTGCGTACCTGCGCCCGGCTGGCTGGATAGTTGCAATTCCCCGCCCAAACGCTCGGCTCGCTCACGCATGCCGAGCAATCCGAAGTGTCCGCCGGCGCTCAAGAATACGTCCGAGGGTTCGAACCCGCAACCGTCATCGCTTACGGACAACGCGAGCTCTCGCGCCCTAACCTCCAGGCGGATCGCGATGCGTTTTGCGCCCGCGTGCTTCACTACGTTAGTCACCGCCTCCTGCGCGATCCGGAGCACATGTTGCTCCACGTCTTCAGGCAGGCCTTCGTGCGGTCCGGTGACTTCGATGTCGACCGGGATCATGCTGCCGGCGGTCCACTGGCGCGCCGCTGAAGAGAGGGCTGAGGCCAGATTGTGATCCTCGAGTGCTGAGTCACGCAGGTCCATCACCGTCCGCCTGGCTTCCGTGAGACTGTGCCGGGCCATTTTTCGCGCCAGATCGAGGTGACCTCGCGCGATCCCATCTTTTCCGTTCATCTTGATGGCTAGCGCATCGAGCTGCGAGGAAATGCCGACGAACCCCTGGGCCAGAGTATCGTGAATCTCTCTGGCCATACGGGCGCGTTCCTCCAGCACAAGTGAGAAACGGCCGCGAATTTGCCGGAGGCGGAGCTGATAAAGACCATACATGCAGGCTAGGCACGACAATCCGAAAATCCAGCGAAAGGATTGGGTTTCGTAGAGATGCGGCAGCACCTCGATGCCCAGCGACGCCTCGCTGGAAGCCTGCCCCGGTACCGACGCGCGGACCTGGAAGCGATATTTTCCGTGACGCAGGCTGTTATAGTTGATCACTCGCCGGGTTGATCCGGGAATCCAATCGCGGTCGAATCCATCGAGCTTATATGAGTACCGGACGCGCTCGGGGGCGCTTAAAAGAATACCGGTATAACGGAATTGGATATGTCCCGGGCCAGGTTCGAGGACGGCCGGCCGGTGGAGGTCGATATCCTGGCCATCCAGGTTCATCTCAAGGATCTGCGCGAGTGGCGCAACCGGCGTGGTGGCCTGAACCGCTCCGGGATTGATCACAGCGAGTCCACGTGAGGTGGGGAACCAGAGGCGGCCGTCGGCGGTTCGAGTTCCGCCGCCACCCGCTGGATAGCCGGGAGCACACTGGGTGCTGCGAAGACCATCGTCGAGGCCGTAATTCGCGGGCGTCAGCAGACGAATCCGCCCGGCCGCGAAGTCCCGAAGTTGTTGTTTGGAGACGCGACTGATGCCGCGGGTAGTGCTCAACCAAAGCGAGCCCTGGCCATCGTCGTCAATGTGCGAGACATTATCGCTGAGCAGCCCATCTTTGGCGGCATACGTGGTGAACACGCCATTCCGGTACTCGTTCAGCCCAGCGCCGAATGTGCCGATCCACAAGGCGCCGTCCGGATCCTGATACAGCGAATGAATTTGATTGCTGCCCAAACCATCCGATGTATCGAAGCGGCGGGTCTTGCCATCCTTAATCTGCCAGAGGCCGTTGGCGTACGTTCCAGCCCAGATGGCGCCGTCCGGCGATTCGCTCAGCACAAGTGCATTGCCGTCCCTTACGGGCGCACTGGGAATGATGTTTCGAAAGCCTTGTGCCGTCATCTGGAACACTCCGGCGCTGCCGCCCACCCAGAGCTGGCCGTGGCGGTCCTCCAGTGCATCGAATACCGGTTCGCGGCCCAGCGGATCGGGAACGACATACTTTGAAAAGCGACCGTCGTGCATCCGGCTGAGGCCCGCCTCGGTCGAAATCAGCAGATCGCCATTCCGGCTCTCCCGGATGGAAAAGATTTCGTCACTCGACAAACCATCCCGGCTGGTATAGACCTTGAACTTCCCATCGTGAAACGCCACGAGACCGTCATCGTGATACCCGATCCAGATGACGCCGTGGCGATCCTGGTGGACCGCGATCGGCTCGTCGCTCGGCAAACCCTCCGCGCGGCCGTAGATGGTGAAGCGGTCATCCCGGAAACGGGTCAGGCCACTGTTCCTGCCGACCCATAAGTTGCCCTCGCGATCTTCGAAGAGACAACGCACCCAGTCCCGGTCCACTCCTCCATCGAGCGCCGATGCGGCGAAGCGGCCGTCCTCCAGGCGGCTGAGGCCTTCATCCGTACCCACCCAGAGATTCCCTCCGCGGTCTTCCCACAAAGCGCGAACCAAGTCATCCGGAAGGCCGTCCCGCGTGTCATACCTCTTCCGCTTGCCGGAGGGGGTGATGAGCATCAGTCCTTTGCTCCCGCCAACCCACAGATCGCCGTTGCGTGCTTTAATCAGCGCGTTGACGAACTCACCATCGACGTCTTTGGACTCGAGGACCGAAACAAAGGTCCCTTCCACGCGTTTAACCAAGCCGCCCAGTCCGCCGATCCATAGAGTCTCTTGCTGGTCTTCGTAAATTACGCGCGCGGCCTTGACGGGCGAAAGCCGGGCGGCTGGATACTCGAAGAATTTTCCATCCCGATAGCTGCTCAGGGAAATGCCTGCGACGATCCAAAGGGTGCCAGTGTGATCGACCAGCAGAGAGTTGATGGCGTTATCGGGAAGGCCGTCGGCGACCTTGAAGGTGGTGAACCGCAGATTGGCGTAGCGCGACAACCCGTTAGGCGTGCCGATCCAGAGAGCCCCGTCCTTATCCGCGGCGAGCGCTGTAATCGTTGTGCTGGGAAGCGAGCCATCATCTTTGGTAAAAGTTACGAAATCGTATCCATCGAAGCGGGCCAGGCCTTCGTCCGTTCCGACCCAAAGATACCCGTCCGAAGTCTGGGTAATTGCCCGAATCGTGTCCTGAGGCAATCCTTCGGCTTGGGTCCACACGGCGCGCGTGTACTGCGTCAGCGCTTTGTGAGGATCCAGGGCAAGTAACGTGGTGGCAAAAAAAAGACCAAGACCTAACTTGCCGGGGCTGCTCAAAATCGGTGTACTCAACTAAGCCCAATGTAACAAAATCGGTTAGAATGAGTCACAATCCATGAACTGGAGCGCGATCGCCGCTGTATTGCTCTGCCTTGCCGTTATGCTGGGCGCCTTTGGGGCTCACGGACTCAGGGGCCGGCTGGACGCTTCTTCCATGAGCATCTACGAGACGGCGGTGATGTATCATTTCTTTCACGCTCTCGGGCTGCTGATCGTCTCGATCCTGACGAGAATGGGCGCGCTGACGGCTTCAGCAGGCTCGTGGGTGTGCTGGCTGCTGGTGGCCGGAATCCTGCTCTTTTCAGGCAGTCTCTATTTACTGGCCGTCACCGGCGTGGGGATTCTTGGAGCGATCACGCCGCTGGGCGGTCTATCTTTTATTGCCGCGTGGATCGTGCTCGCGTTTACTTTCCAAAAATGAATCGGGCGCGCCGCGGATCGGCGCCCCCTTCGAGGACTTTGTCGCGTACCTGGATCACCGTGGGAGCGGAGCCATTGCTCCAATCGCCGGCGATCTGGACGCGATGACCGAGCGCTCCGAGTTTTTCCCCCACCGACCGCGGCATGCGTGCTTCCAGGCTCAACACGCCGGGCGTGAACTCGTGATACGCGAAGGAATTGTAGAAATGCTCACTTTGGAAGCGAGGCGACTCGACCGCTTCCTGCGGATTCATCCCGAACTCGACCATGTTCAAAAATACCTGAAGCAGCGCCTGATCCTGATTGTCTCCGCCGGGCGTAGACATGATGAAATCCAGCTGGCCGTCCTTGGATACGACCGTGGGACTGAGTGTCACTCGCGGGCGCTTCCCGGGGGCGAGCTGGTTCGCGTGGCCGGGCGTCACCACGAAGGACTGCAAGCGCGTCGACAAGGGAATGCCCGTATCGCCGGCGATCACGGAAGGCAGCCATGCGCCGCTCGGCGTCGCCGAAAACGCGTTCCCGCTACGATCGATCACATTAACGCAGGTGGTATCGTGATCCGATGATTTGCCGTTTCCGCCGGCCATCGGAGCTGATGCATTCAAGTCCCCGGGGCGGCTTTGCATGGAAGCATGCGCCGGGTCGATCAGCTTCCGCCGCTCCGCCGCGTAACTCTTCGAGAGCAGAACCTCCTCAGGGATGGCACTGAACTTAGGATCTCCATAGAAACGATCCCGGTCCGCGAAAGAGAGCTTCACGGCCTCGACCAGAGTGTGCAGATACTCGGGGCTGTTGTGACCCATTTTCTTCAGGTCGAAGCCTTCGAGCAGATTCAGAGTCTCGAGCATCACCGGTCCTTGAGTCCAAAAACCAGGCTTGTAAACCGTATAGCCGCGATACGTGGCGGACTTCGGCTCGTTGACGTCGGCGCTGAACCGGGCAAGATCTTCGTAGGCGATCAGGCCGCCATTGGCGTCTGAGAATGCCGCAATGCGCTTTGCAATCGAGCCCCGATAGAAGAGGTCCCGCACCGCCTGAATTTTTGCAGCGCGATCGCCTCGCGCCTTGCCCTCCGCGCCCGCCAGCTCCCGCAGGGTTCGGGCCAGCTCGGGCATCCGCACCAATTCGTGCCGCCGGGGAGGCTTGCCGGTGGGATAGAAAAACCGGTACGCGTCCGGCCAGTCTCTGATGGTGGATACGAAGGTGCCGAGCAGCTCCGCGAATTCATCCTCGATGGGGAATCCGTCGGCGCACTCGATCGCCGGCTGAACCACCTGCGCAAATGATATGGTCCCGTATTTCTCGAGCGCCAACAGCAATCCGTCGAGCACGCCGGGCGTGATGGCGGAACGAATGCCCTGAGCGGGAATCGGCGGCAGTCGTCCGGGCAGTTCCCAAGGCTCCGCGCTCCGGTGCGAATAGAAGTCGACGGTGGCCTTCGCGGGAGCGACGCCGATACCACTGACGGCGACGACGGGTTTTCCGGCCATCTTCACCAGCAACGGCATTTCTCCGCCGAGCCCGAACCGGCTCTGCTCGGTGACTGCGGCGGCGAGCGTCGCGGCCACGCCCGCATCCACGGCGTTACCGCCTTGCTCGAGGATGCGAAATCCGGCTTCTACTTCGAGGTTGTTGGCGGCTCCGACCATTTCCCTGGTACCGAGAACGGGCGGGAACATAGTGTGCTGCGCGACGGCAGGGAGTGCCGGGAAAACGAGCGCGAATAGCAAACCACGCGCCGGACTCATAGCGCTATCGTCGCATATGACACAGTAGAGTTTATGGTCGTGTTGGATGGCGAAGCGCTGACGATTGAACAGGTGAGCGCCGTGGCTCATGGCGGCGAACAAGTCGCCATCCTAGCGGCGGCTGTTGAGAAGATGCAGAAATCGAGAGCCGTGGTGGAGACGCAGGCGGCCAGTGGCGCGCCGGTTTATGCCGTGAACACGGGCGTGGGGTTGCTCGCCGACGTTCAAGTTCCGCAAGCGGATCTCGAAGCATTGCAGCGTAACGTGGTTCGCTCGCATTGCGTGGGCGTGGGCGATCCCTTAGGTGTGGCGGAAACACGGGCCATGATGCTGATTCGAGCCAACGTTCTGGCGAAGGGCTATTCAGGAATCCGCCCACTGGTGGCCGAACGCTTATGCAAAGTTCTGAACAGAGGTGTTACACCCATCGTTCCATCGCGAGGAAGCGTGGGCGCGAGCGGCGATCTCGCGCCGCTGGCTCACGTCGCGCTGGTGCTGATCGGCGAAGGTCGGGCTGAGTTTCAGGGCACCAGAATGGCGGGCGGCGAAGCTCTGCGGCGTGCCGGGATTGCGCCGCTCAGTCTCCACTTAAAGGAAGGAATCTCGCTCCTCAACGGCACCCAGGCAATGCTGGCGATCGGCTGCCTGGAGCTCGAACAATGCGAACGCATGGCGCGCGCAGCGGACTTGATCTGCGCGATGACGCTCGACGGATTGAAGGGCACGCCGCGAGCGTTTGACGCCCGGATTCACGCGCTTCGCCCGCATCCCGGCCAGCGCACAAGCGCCGCGAATCTGGAGCGGTTGCTCGAAGGCAGCGAGATCCGGAAATCGCACGTCACCTGCCGCCGCGTGCAGGACGCGTACTCTCTGCGCTGCGCTCCGCAGGTGCACGGTGCGGTTCGCGACACACTGGCGGAAGCGCGACGCGTCTTCGAGATCGAATTAAACTCGGTCACGGACAATCCAATGGTGATCGGGGACGAGATCATATCCGGCGGGAATTTCCACGGTGAGCCTTTGGCCCTGGCGCTGGATCAACTGGCGATCGCCCTGACAGCGCTAGCCGGAATCTCCGAGCGTCGCATCGATCGTCTGGTGAATCCGGCGCTGAATGAGGATCTGCCGCCGTTTCTGGCGTCGAACGCGGGGCTCGAATCCGGCTTCATGATGGTGCAGGTTACGGCGGCGGCGCTGGTGGCCGAAAACCGTGTGCTGGCGTCTCCGGCATCGACGGGTTCCATAACCACCAGCGGCAATAAAGAAGATTTCGTCAGCATGGGCATGACTGCAGCTCTGAAGCTGCAACAGGTGGTGAGTAATACACGCGCGGTGTTGGCGATTGAGACTCTGACGGCGGCGCGCGCGTTGGATCTACTGGAGCCGCTCAAATCCAGCGGCCCGATCGAGCAAGCGCGGGCGGGTCTGCGCGCTGTATGCCCCGCCTGGGAGGGCGATCAGCCGTTTTCGGAACGAATCGGGGCAGTGGATGACTGGATTGCCGGCGGCGGACTAGACGGGCTTTGAAGCAGTTTATTCACGTTTCATACACGTTCATTCACGGCCCCAAATTCGCCGTGCATGAACGTGTATAAACGTAAATAACCAAACCTATTTTAATCGGCGGCAAGTATGTTCTCCAACCGCGCGATCAGTTCAGCGGATTGCGGTTCATTGACTTTTCGTGCGAACAAGCATCTGGAATGCAGGAGTTTATCGAGATTTTCAAGGTCGAGGACTTTGGGAATCGTGGGAGAAGGAGTGTTCCAGTCGATGTAGTGGCATCCATGCTCATTGGATACGAAGTATTCGGACTGATCAGGCGCCGCTTCAAAATCGTGCGTGAGACGCAAAGCAAACGGCGATTGTTTCACGATGGAATGAAACATTATTTCATCCGGGCAAAAGGTGTGCTCGAAGAACGAACAGAACCCACTATTCGACGCGAGGAAGCCCAGGATATATTCGACGCAGTCTCGCGTTAACACCCACCATGCGGATCCGTGGTACAAGACGACCCGCTCGTAGGGCTGACGCGTTATCTTCCCCGAAAGGGCCCTCAATTCGGGGGCCGGGTGGTCCATGAACCAGTAAAAGCCGACGTTCCTGGTGTGTGAGTTGGGCTGATGAGGGTCGAGCTTTCTATCGACACGCATGAATTCTTTGGCCGAGCCGAGCTCCAAGAGCATATGGCTATTGCGCTTGATGGGGAAATCGGATCCACTCAGCAAGCAGAACCGCTGAAAGAACGGATTGGCTTCTCGCGCCGCGGACAAAAGGGAAAGCGTTGCCCGAACCACGCTGAAGCCTCCCCAGCTCACCTCATACCGAGGCCTTATGAAAACGACGTTGCTTCTTTCCTGGAGGGATTCGCGGAAGATCGATTCATCTACCTTGGCGTCAATGTGAATGAAGAATGCGCACTCCGGGCTGTCCAAAAGCCGGATCAGTTTCGCGAGGTGATCGGGCTGGTGATGAGCCGCGATCAGATAGGCGATTTGCCCAATCATCGACCGGCGATCTTCTGATTCGCCAAGGCGATCAGCTTTTCGCAACACCCGCTCATCTGAATGGAGACGTCGCGCAAAGAAGAGCCGTGGAAACGCAGCCTAGGCGGCTGATGATGATCCGGGCACCGCACGTCCTGAACTCTGCGCGCGGTCCACTCCTTGAACTCCTGAACTTTATCCTCAGTGATTGAGTCCACCAAATCATTTTATCACTAAATTGTTGCGGGCTCCAGATTTGACTCCACGAAATCCGTACCAGGGCGTCATTCAGTTGTGAGGATCGGGCGCACTCTGTGGATGGTCGCGGCTGCCGCACTCGGGGTTGCGCAGTCGCAGGAACTGCCGGCGCACTACGACGTGGTCAGTATCAAGCCGAGCGCCGTCACCAATGGCAATTTTGCGGTCCGCAATCTGCCAGGCGGAAGCCTTTCTTGCATGGCCGTAACTGTAAAGATGCTCGTTATGGAAGCTTATGGCGTAAAAGCCTTCCAGGTCTCGGGTGGACCAGGTTGGGTGGGCACCACACTATGGGATATGGAAGCGAGGGTCGAGGGTGTGCAGAGGCGGCTTCCGAAAGACCATTTGGACGCGATGGTGCGGGCGTTGCTGGAGGATCGGTTCCAACCGAAGGTGCACCGTGAAACGAAAGAAATGCCGGTCTTTGCCCTGGTCGTAGCAAAAGGGGGATCAAAACTGAGGCCTCACACGGGTGACCCGGTCCCCTCGACCGCGAACCACGGCACTGGGTCCTTCAGCGTCAAGCAGGGCGGCGTCGCGCTTCTCGTAAACGAACTTCAACGCCAGCTATTTCGCGTCGTGATCGACAAAACGGACCTGAAGGAAGCGTACGACTACACGTTGACATGGGCTCCAGAACCGGGCCAAGGCGGCAACGAATCCCTCGGGCTTCCTCCCCAAGATCATCGTCCGCTTCCTGCTCCAGACGGACCTTCGATCTTCACTGCCCTACAGGAGCAACTCGGGTTGCGCCTGGAGTCGCAGAGAGGGCCCGTCGAGATTGTGGTTATCGACGGGGTGGAAAAGCCATCGGAGAATTAGCGGGACGAGACCGGCGTGGCATAATCATACCTCATGGCCGGTAAACCATTATTCCCAGAAGAGCTTTCTCAATATCTGAGTTCCGTTTCGCTTCGCGAGCCCGAGATTCTCCAGCGGCTGCGGGAGGAAACCGCCCAACTTCCAAATGGCAGCATTCAGATCGCGCCGGAGCAAGGGCAGTTCATGACGCTGCTGGTGCAGTTGCTCTGCGCGCGCCGGACGCTGGAGGTGGGAGTTTTCACCGGCTACAGTGCGCTGGCGGTGGCTCTGGCGCTGCCTTCCGATGGACGTCTAGTCGCCTGCGACATCAGCGAAGAGTACACGAACGTGGCGCGGCGGTATTGGAAAGAGGCCGGAGTCGACCACCTGATCGACCTTCGGCTGAAACCGGCGCTCGAAACGCTGCACGAACTGATCGCGGCGGGCGAACAGGACTCGTTCGATTTCGCTTTCATCGATGCGGACAAACGCAACTACGAAGGCTATTATGAGGCCGCCTTGCGATTGATCCGTCCCGGCGGCCTCATCATGGCGGACAACGTTCTGTGGTCCGGCCGGGTAGCCGATCCCACGAATCAGGAGCCGGATACGCTGGCGCTGCGGGCCTTCAACCGCAAGCTGCACGCCGATTCGCGTATTGCCCTCAGCATGATCCCACTTGGCGACGGTTTCAGTCTGGCGTTAAAGCGCTAGCATGTAGAGATCGGAGATGGATTTCGTAGAGCAGCTCAAAACGTCCGTTGACATTGTCAAGGTCATCGGCGAATACGTGCGCTTGCGTAAAGTTGGGAGCACGGGCCGTTATACGGGACTGTGTCCTTTCCATTCAGAAAAGACGCCCTCGTTTTCGGTGAACCAGACGCGCCAGTTCTACAAGTGCTTTGGATGCGGAGTAGCCGGCGATGTGCTCAAGTTCGTCATGGAGATCGATGGTCTCACCTTTCCAGAGACCCTGAAGCTGCTGGCGGATCGCAACGGCATTGCCATGCCGAAGCGCACCGAATATGCGGACGCCGAGTCGAAGCTGAGGTCGGCGTTGCTGGACATACACGAGATCGCCGCAGGTGTGTTCCGGGCCAGTCTGCGCGCGCAACAGGGCGAGGAAGCGCGCGCCTATCTGAATCGGCGCGGCGTTAGCCAGGAAATGATCGAAACCTTCGGGTTGGGCTACGCCGAATCGGGCGGCCAGACGCTAGTCCGGCGCCTAGCAAAGGAGAGCTTCACTGCTGATCAACTCGAGGCGTCCGGCCTGGTGCGCAAGCGCGACAATGGCTCCGGCTATTTCGACTCGTTTCGCGGCCGGCTCATGTTTCCGATTCACAATGAGTCCGGTAAAGTGATCGCATTTGGCGGGCGGAGCATGCGGGATGAAGATCAGCCCAAGTATTTGAATTCGCCTGAAACACCGATCTACCGGAAAACATCTGTCTTGTACAACCTACATCGCGCGCGGGATGGAATGCGCCGGTCAAACCGCGTGGTGCTGGTGGAAGGCTACATGGACGTGATCGGAGTGTACGCGGCGGGTGTGAAGGAAGTAGTGGCGAGTTGCGGAACGGCGCTCACCAACCCTCAGGTTCGGGCGATCCATCGTCATTCGGACACAGTCGTTGTGAATTTCGATCCCGATACCGCCGGCGCGAATGCCGCGGAGCGTGCGATCCAGCTCTTCCTTGATGAGGGCCTGCATGTGCGTGTCCTCGCGCTTGAAGATGGCCTCGATCCGGACGAATACGTGAAGCAGAAAGGCGCCGAGACGTATCAGGCCAAGTTGGATTCCGCCAGCGGTTACTTCCACTGGCTGGCGGATCGTGCGCGCGCGAAGTTTGACATGCGTTCGGCCGACGGGCGGATGGACGCGTTCAAGTTTCTGCTTCCCGCCGTTCAAAAAATTCCGGATGAACTCGAGCGGGCCGCTGTGGCAAATGATGTGGCCGGTTATCTGGGGGTCGACCCGGCCATGGTTCGGGAGCGATTCAAGAAGAGCGCCAACGAGCGGCGAAACCCGGCTGCGTCCACACCTCCGCAGACCTCTGTTCCGGCGCTGGAACGCATCCTTGTAAACGCGCTGATTTCGAGCGAAGAGGCCCGCTGCGCGGTGTTCCCGCGCCTTACTCCTGCGCTGACGGCAGGCCTCGCGTCGGGGGAAATTCTCGACGTTCTTCGGAATCTGGCCCTAAGTGATTCTAAAATCAAGTTTTCTTCGCTGGAGGGACGCCTCACAGAACCCTCGCGGGACCTATTGTATGAAATCGCAACTGCCGATGAGTGGGTTGACGGTGAGCTCCCACTTCAACATGCTCAAGCTTGCCTCAAACGCTTGGAACTGGATTTCAAGAAGCGGCAGGTGGACCAGCTACGCGCTCAGGTGAAAACCGCCGAGCGTGAGGGGCGAATCCAAGACGCGCTGGGGTGGATGGCGGAATTGAGCCGCTTGGAACGGGAAGCGCGGAGCGCGGGCAGCGGTTGAGCCTGTTACTGAGTTGTATTAGCTGTGTTGTACACTGGTTGCAATTGGTCAGGTCGCGCCGAACCGGTTCCGCGGATGTGAGCGGCGCAAAGTGATTGGGGTAGCGTGGCAATTGAAGAAAAATTCGGCCGACTGAAACAGCTCATGGACAACGGTAAAGAGAAGGGGTACGTCCTTTACGACGAGGTCAATGAGCTTTTAACCGAAGATTATCCCGGTGGCCGCGAGCTGGACGATCTGCTCTCGGAACTGGACAGCGCCGGCGTCGAAATCCTCGAAGAGCCGAAGATCGAATTCGACAAGAAAGTCGAAGACGGCGAGGATGTCGTCGACCTGGAACTCGCCCAGGATTTCAGCGACAAAACCAACGATCCGGTGCGGATGTATCTGCGCGAGATGGGCACGGTTCCACTGCTCACCCGCGAAGGTGAAATCGAGCTGGCGAAACGGATTGAGCGGGGGCAATCGGCCGTCCGCAAGGCGTTGTCGCGCTCGCCCCTGGTGATTCGCGAGATCCTCGGGATGGACGAGACCCTGCGCCGGGATCCGACCTGCGTTCGCGATCTGCTGGTGATGCCGGACCTGGTGGTCACCGACGAAAACATTGTCGAGCAGGCCAGCGAGCTGATCGCGACCGTCGCGGAAATCGAGAAACATTACAAGAAAGCGCAACAATTTCGCCAGAAATTGCAGGCTATCTCGCGCGGAATGAAACCGAAGATGCACCGCTCCATTCGCTGGAGCCTGGCGCGGACCATGGTGAACATTTCGCGGCTGATCCGAGGGATTCATTTCAGTTCGATGACGCGGCGCGCGCTGGCCGGCCGTTTGCGGACCGCGGTGGAAGACCTGCGGCCCATCGAGCGCGAAATCGCCCGCATCCAGCGCAAGCTCGAGAGCCCGACGAACGGAACCCATGGCGGCGCGAGCGTCATGCGCAAGGAGATGCGCACGCACAGCCAGCGCATCCAGACGCTTGAAGAAGAATCCGGCGCCAGTTCGACCGAGCTGCGGCGCACGCTGCACATCGTCGAACGCGGGGAACTCGAAGCGGAAATCGCCAAGAAGGCGCTGATCGAGGCCAACCTGCGCCTGGTGGTTTCCATCGCCAAACGCTACACCAACCGCGGCCTGCAATTCCTGGATCTGATCCAGGAAGGGAACATCGGCCTGATGAAAGCGGTGGACAAGTTCGATTACCAGCGCGGCTATAAGTTTTCGACCTACGCCACCTGGTGGGTTCGCCAGGCGATCACTCGCGCGATTGCGGATCAGGCTCGCACCATTCGCATTCCGGTGCACATGATCGAGACGATCAACAAGCTGGTGCGCATGCAGCGGCAGCTTCAGCAGGACTTGGGCCGAGAGCCAACCACCGAAGAGCTTTCGGTCAAGATGGAGCTTCCGGTTGGAAAGGTTCGCAAAGTTCTGCGGATCGCGCAGGAGCCGATTTCGCTTGAAACGCCAGTGGGTGAAGAGGAGGAATCGCACCTAGGCGATTTCATCATCGACCGGCGTGTGGTTTCGCCATCGGAGGCGGTGATCAATCTCAATTTGCGTGAGCAAACGGCCGAAGTGTTAAAAACGCTGAGCCCGCGCGAAGAGAAGATCATCAAGATGCGCTTCGGTTTGCAGGACGGCAGCGAACATACGCTCGAAGAGGTCGGCCAGCATTTTGCGGTGACCCGCGAGAGAATCCGCCAAATCGAAGCCAAGGCGCTGCGCAAGCTTCGTCATCCGAGCCGGAGCCACCGCCTGCGCGCGTTCCTCGACACCACGCTGCACGATTAACTGAGGCGGGGATGGTCGCTCCTTCTGCGGCTCCATTCTGTTCCGCGCAAGAGCCGAGTACCGCTTGCCCTATTCACTCAGTCCATACTACACTGTATGTACACACGGGTGAGATTCGAATGGGACCCGGCGAAAAACGCGAGCAATGCGAAAAAACACGGGATCGACTTTGAGACAGCTCGGCTCGTGTTCGATGACCCGCTGCACGTTGCGTTCATCGACAGCATTGAAGGCGGCGAGGAGCGGTGGCACGCAATCGGAATGATCGAGGATATTATCACGATCACCGTCGTTCATGGTTACCGCGTAGAGGGTTCAGATGAAGTGATCCGACTCATTTCAGCGCGCCGCGCGACGTCTCACGAAAGGAACATGTATGCCAAAACTGACCGCTAAGAAGCGCGCCGGATTGATTAAGCTAGCCAAGCTCCCAGACAGCCAGATTGACCTATCCGACATCCCGGAGGTGCGGGGGTTGCCGTCGGATGCTGTGATTGGGAAGTTCTACCGCCCGCGGAAGAAGAGCATCACCATCCGAATTGACGCTGATGTCCTGAGCTGGCTCAAGGGCAGTGGTGAAGGATACCAGACTCGGATCAACACGTTCCTGCGCCAGTTAATGCAGAGCAAGGCTCCGCGGCGCCGCTAGCACCTGGCGGGCAATTACTGCGACCACTCGATGAACTTTGAGCTCAGTAATCCGTCCGCAATGTCCACGTTGAACTCCTGCTTGTCATTGCCCTTGAATACCTGAACGTGATGCTGACCCACGGGCAGAGGGATAGTCGCGGGCGTCTTCTGCGCTTGGGCCTGCCCGTCGATCACCACCGTGAGGCCGGGAGGATTCGTGACAACCGTGAGCGTCCCGCTCGTCTTTACGAGGTCGACGATCTCGCCCGAGTCGCGCGGAATCTCGATAATCCGCTGGGCTTCCCGATAACCTCCATGGCGAACGACGAAAGTGTGGCGGCCGGCGGATAGCGTGACCGTGCAGGGCGACGTACACTTGCGCGCCGGATTCCGGTCGAATACGGCTTCGGCGCCCGGCGGAGTGGTGGTGAGCTGGAAGGTCGCATCCTCAACTGACGCAGGCGGCGTTACGTAGGGCCGTGCGGGCTCTTCTTCCTTAGGCGTGTCCTTCGGGGGTTCTGGAGTTTCGACTGGAGGTGGCGGCTCCACTACTGCCGGGGCGGGGACTGGAGCTGGAGTCGGAGCCGCCGAGACGGGGGCTTGAGAAGCAAGACTCTGCTCGGCGGATCTTTGTCCAAGCTTCTGGGCCGCGACAAAAAGGGCCACGCACAACACCGCAAATCCGGCGGTCGCAAGCAACGTATTCCGGATTGCGTGACTCTTAGGCGGAGGCAGGCGGGGACGGCCCGCTTGCGGATCGATCAGCAGCTCCAGCTTTGGAGCCGGTGATGGAATCGCCGGGGGAACCGCAGGCTTAGGGGGCGCCAGCGGCGCGGCGCTGACGTAGCCTCCCGTATCGGCCAGCGTTTCCCCGGCTGTGTCGGTGAACGCCGGCGCTGGCAGCGCGTCCGATCCCGAAGAAGTCGGCAGATTCTGGCTGGCGCCGCGCGGAAGCGGCATCCAACCCTGAATTTCATTGCACGCGTTCGCAAGCGCGTTTACGAACGCGGAACAGTTGTCGTAGCGATCGGCCGGATTCTTCGCCAAGGCCTTACGCAGCACGGACTCAATCTGCTTTCCGAGCGTGGAGTTCAGCCGCTGCGGGGGGATCGGGTCTTCACGAACAATCTTGTACAGCAGAGTTGGCAGGTACTCAGCCGCGAAGGGTTTTTCCCCGGTCAGAACTTCGTATGCGATCACCGCCAGCGAGAACTGGTCCACGCGTCCGGTAATTTCGCTTCCCTGGACCTGCTCGGGAGACATGTAGCTGGGCGTGCCCATCATAGTTCCCGACTGGGTCATTTGCTGCGAAACGATTTTGGCGACACCGAAGTCCGTCACCTTCGCGACGCCGTCCTCGTGAATCATGATGTTGGCCGGTTTGACGTCGCGGTGGACAATTCCTTTGCGATGCGCGTAGTCGAGCGCCGCGGCGGTCTGGTGCAGGATGCTGAGAAGCGTCGTCTTATCGGGAGTGCGGTCGCGTACGAGGAGTTTTTCAAGGGGCGGACCGTTCACGAACTCCATGAAGATGTACGCCATTCCGGCTTCTTCGGCGACATCGTAGATGGTGACGATCCCGGGATGCGACAGAATGCCGGCGGACTGTGCTTCCCGAATCAGGCGGTCGCGCAAGCGGTCACGCTCGGCGTCATCCGTCAGATCTTTAAGGCGGATGCTCTTAATCGCGATCGTGCGTCCGATCGTCGGGTCCTGAGCCTTGTAGACGATGCCCATCGCGCCGCGTCCCAGCTCCCCGAGGATTTGGTAACGCCCGATCTGTTGCACGCTAATGCTATTATCGCACTGCGCAAGCAAATTCCACCTGGAGACGCAACTCATTATGAGCAGCATGATCGTCCAAGGCCTGTTGCCCGAATTCGACCAAGAGATGGCCAACACGCGGAAAACGCTGGAGCGAGTTCCGGAAGATAAGTTTGGATGGAAGCCGCACGAAAAATCGATGGCGATGGACCGGCTGTCCGGACACATCGCCCAAATGGTGGGTTGGACCATCCCAACGATCAATCTGGACGAGATGGACTTCATGCCCGAAGGCGGACCCGCGTTTCAGCCCCTGATTCCCACTTCACGAAAACAACTGCTCGACGAGTTCGACAAATTCGTGGCGGAAGCGCGGGCAGCCATCGCGGGCGCGAGCGACTTGCACCTGCTGAAAGGATGGACGCTGAAGGGAGCCGGCAAAACGATCTTCACCATGCCTCGGATCGCGGTGATTCGAACCTT
The DNA here is from genome assembly GCA_050015435.1 of Bryobacteraceae bacterium. Classification (GTDB taxonomy): domain Bacteria; phylum Acidobacteriota; class Terriglobia; order Bryobacterales; family Bryobacteraceae; genus Palsa-187. The sequence goes on along the minus strand of JBEKBK010000042.1, from coordinate 6,150 downwards.
TGTGATGAACCACATCATTCATCACCGGGCTCAGCTCGGCGTGTATCTGCGTCTGAACGACGTACCGGTACCTTCGCTTTATGGCCCGTCCGCGGACGAAGGAGCTCCTAACTAATCGCCCGCAAGACGGAGCCTGGATCGCGGGAGACTACCCCCGAGCGATTGCTTCCGGGGATTGAAGGCCGCGATCGGCCCTTTCGGGCTATGTAGCCTCACGTATTGCAACCCCTGTAGACGTGTAAACGTCAAATAGGTAGCAGGAATTCCCAATCGGGAGTAAGCTGCAATTAGGAGGGAGTTGTATGAGACTCCTGCGTGTTGGTCTTCTCTTCGCATTGATCCCGGCTTTCAGCTTTGCCCAACGCGGTGGAGGCGGCCATGGCGGCGGTGGTGGCGGCGGCTTTCATGGCGGCTCCGTAGGTGGGGGCGGCGGTGGTTTTCGTGGCGGCGGCTCGGTCGGTGGCGGCTTTCGCGGAGGAACGTTCGGTGGCGGCGGATTCCGCGGCGGGTATGGTGGCTACCGCGGCGGATATTACGGCGGTTATCGCGGCTATGGTTACGGGTGGGGCTTCGGAATTGGCCTGGGCTGGCCGTATTGGGGATATGGATACGGATATCCTTACTACGGATATGGTTACGGGTACCCTTATTACGACGACTACTACGATCCCGGCTACTATGCCGACCCTGGCTACAACTACTATGGGTACACGTCGGCGCCTAGCTACCAGTCTGCTCCGCCGGTGGTGGTTCAGAATTACAATCCGCCGCCCGCACAGGCAAACACAGGCGCGGGCGACTCTTACTACCGTCCGGCAGACTACTATTTGATCGCGTTTAACGATCACACCATCCAGGCGGCGCTCTCGTTCCGCGTGGAAGGGGACCAGATCCATTGGACCACGCGTGACCATCTAGACCGATCAGCGCCGCTCTCGAGCGTCGATCGCAATTTCAGCCAGCAGCTCAACCGCGATCGGCGGGTCGACTTCCGGCTGCCCTAAGAGCTTAGACCATTTCTTGATTTTGCGTCGACCAGTTTCGTACGGCTTCCTGAGATGGTGTACATTATCCCCGAAACTGGTCTAGCGAGCGAGAGCACTCCCGGCGGCGCTGTCAAACCCTTGTTAGGCCCACTGGTAAACTAGGGGTTCCAGCGCCGCATGATTAAATCCCTCTTTGGCTCCTCCTCTCCGAGCGAACCCAGTCTCCTCGACCGCCTGAAGGCCGGTATTCAGAAGACCCGTACCGGGCTGATGGAGAAGCTCGAGGACGCGGTCAGCGGCCGTAAGGAGATCGATGCCGAAGTTCTGGATGAGCTGGAATATGCGCTGATTACAGCGGATATCGGCGCGAACACCACCGCGGAAATTCTGGAGCGCATCCGCCAGCGCGTCGACCGGCACCTGTTGGGTGACATCGCGGAGCTCAAGAACCTGATCCGGGAACATCTGCTGGAGATTCTGCAGGCGACTGAGCGGCCGCTCCCGCAAATTGCGGAGCCTCCTGCCGTAATCATGGTGGTGGGCGTCAACGGGGCTGGCAAGACCACGTCGATCGGGAAACTCACGCGTCTGCTCCAATCCGAGGGCCGCAGCGTGATGCTTTGCGCGGCCGACACATTTCGCGCTGCGGCGATTGAGCAGCTCGAGATCTGGGCGCAACGAACTGGAGCTGATCTTATCCGCCAGCAGCCGGGGTCCGATCCGAGCGCGGTGCTGTTCGATGCGCTGCAGGCGGCTCGCGCTCGCAAGGTAGATTGCGTGATCGTCGACACCGCCGGCCGTCTCCACACGAAAACCAATCTGATGGAGGAGCTCAAGAAAATGCGACGGACGGCGGCGCGTGTGATCCCAACTGCTCCGCACGAAGTGCTCCTGGTGATCGAAGCTACCACCGGACAGAACGGTCTCGAACAGGCGCGCAAGTTCACCGAATCGAGCGAGGTGACAGGCATCATCCTGACGAAACTCGACGGCACCGCCAAAGGAGGCGTGGTCGTCGCGATTTCCCGCGAATTGAACTTACCGATCCGCTACGTGGGCGTGGGCGAGCAGCTGGACGATTTGCTCCCGTTCGATCCGGAAGCCTTCGTCGCATCGATATTTGACTGATATAGTTTCCCTTATGAGATCCAGCAAGAAGGCTGTCGTTCCCGTCAAGCATCCCATCGCTCGCAGGCGCGGGTTGTCGGTGCCGAATTCCATGGTCTTCCCTCATACGTTGCGCGACGCGATCCCCGGACCTGAGCTCCCGGGCTGCGGCCGCAGCCTGATACTCTCGTCGATTGACGGCAGTTGTTCCCGCTCGGTATTCGGGCGGCGCATGCGGCTCAGTTTTCGCGTGGAGGAGGCCGGTAAGCTCAGCGGGGCGTTCCAAGTCTACGCGGATCTCAATGTGGAAGCGGCCAAAGCGCTCGCCGCGACTTTGCAGGAGCTGGTCGAGCGAGTCGAACATGCGCCTGATGGTCCACCGCCGCTCCCCTTTGTCTAGATGAATCGTTATATGGATGAGGCGCTCGAGCTGGCCGCGCGCGGCGTGGGCCGCACTTCGCCAAATCCCGCGGTGGGCGCGGTGGTGGTGCGCGATAACGCCGTAGTCGGCCGGGGGTTCTTCACCTGGGCGGGAATGAAGCACGCCGAGGTGCTCGCGCTCGAAGAAGCTCAGAATCAGGCCCGGGGAGCCACGTTGTATGTCTCGCTCGAACCATGCTCCATCTACGGACGCACGCCTCCCTGCGTCGATGCGATCCTGGCCGCGGGAATCCGCAAAGTGATCGCCCCGATTGAGGACCCTCATCCTGGAGTGCGTGGCCGAGGCTTCACCCAATTGCGCGAGGCGGGAGTGGAGGTGGAAATCAACGCGGCCTACGCGCACCGTGCGACGGAAATCAATCAGGCGTTCGTGCACTTCATGCGTACCGGGCGCCCGCTGGTGACATTGAAAGCCGCGGTCACCCTGGACGGAAAAATCGCGGCGCCGGAAGACAACGAAGGCTGGATCACTAGCGAAACCGCGAGGGCGCATGTCCAGACGTTGCGCCATCGTTCCGATGCGATCCTCACCGGGATCGGTACGGTGCTCGCGGACGATTGCCTGCTGACGGACCGGACCGCGGATGAACGCAGCCGTCCTCTGCTCCGCATCGTACTCGATTCGCAGCTTCGTCTGCCGCCCGAATCGCGTCTCGCGGCGTCCTGCCAGAATGACGTGCTGGTGGTGACCACGTCAGCAGCCTCGCCTGAGCGCCGCCGACGTCTGGAAGCCAAAGGCCTGCGCGTCGAGGTGCTCGAAGATGCGGACGGCCGCGCGAGCTTGAGCGGCGCTGTCGATCTGCTGGCGCGCGAGCGGTATCTTTCCTTGATGATCGAGGCGGGGAGCCGGGTAAACTGGACGGCCCTCGAATCCGGCGTGGCGGACAAGATTTTCTTCTACTACGCACCGAAGATTCTGGGCGGGATGCAATCGCTGCCGGTGGCCGGAGGCGCGGGACGCCGTCGCCGGGCGGATGCGATCCGGTTTCGGGATGTGAGAGTGCACCCCATCACGGCCACAGAGTTTGCGGTCGAGGCGTGGGTTGAAAAATGAATAGCTACAAGGGAACGGCCTTAGAGGAAGATCGTCGGGGGAACGCCTGCGGGTCTCGCGGTTGGCATGATCCTGTGGGGCCGCGACGATCCTGTGATGGGCCTCGCGATTTATGAAGGACACCCGGGTAGCGCAGACATTTTGCCGCCTCTCTAACCACTGGGTCCCACAAAGGACCGGTCGCAAAGAGGCTCGCTAGAATAAAGATCAATGTCGGTTCGCGCCATGATCGGAATTGCCGCGTTGGCGTGTGTTTCGATCTGTGGCCTAATGTCGACTCTTGTAAGCCTCAAGATGGTAGACATGGTGAACGATAGGCTCCCCGAGGTGGAACGATTTGGAGCACTGGGTTGGCATTTTTCAAAGACCCAGCGACTCCATCGCGAGTACCGACGGCTGCATCCGGACGGGCAACTTCTCGTGAGGCTCCGCGTGCTTATGGCCTTATCCGCTGTTTGTTTGCTCATTTGCGCTTGGAGCCTTGGATTTTTCGGAAATTGAGAGTTGAATGTTGCTGTAGCCTCGTCTCGAACAAGACCCTTCTTAGGACAGAACAATGTTCACCGGAATCATTGAAGAGCTAGGAACCGTAATCGCGCTCGACCATGGGGCGACCGGAGCGCGGCTGATCATCGGGTGTGCGGCCGTACTCGAAGACCTGCGCGAGGGCGGAAGCATTGCGGTGAACGGATTATGCCTGACGGCGATTGACGTCCAGCCGGGCTCGTTCGCCGCGGATCTCTCGCCCGAGACGCTCGTGCGCGGCAACCTCGGTCAATTGGTTTCCGGTGCGCGCGTCAATCTGGAGCGTCCGGTGACACCGTCGACGCGTCTATCGGGTCACATCGTCCAAGGTCATGTGGATGCGACAGGCGAAATCCTGTCGCTCGATCCGCTGGGCGAAGATAACTGGTGGCTGAAGGTACGGGTTCCACAGGAGCTCGATCGTTACCTGGTATCCAAAGGATCGATCGCGATTGACGGCATCAGCCTGACCATCGCTTCGTTGGACCCGGGTCCAGTCGTTGGAATGACGATCATTCCGCATACCTACGCACACACGACGCTCGGGTCCTCGCAGACGGGTATTAAAGTCAACGTGGAAGTTGACGTTCTGGCCAAGCATATCGAAAGGCTGATGCAGGTCTATGCCAACGAAAAGCTGTAATCGGGCGATCTGCGTTTATTCGCGTTCATCCTTGCCTAAACAAAAAATTGCCAGCCGCTGATAAACGCGAATGAACGCGAATAAGCTATTCCAGCGCCGGACTCACCAACATGCCGTCCTGAAGGGGCTTCTCGGAAGAGAGCGCAACGGCGTCGCCCTCGTTGAGTCCGTCCACCTGAATACGCGTTGTGTTGGCAACTCCAGAGGTGACCTTCTTCCAAACCAGACGGTTTTGAGCCAGCACAAACACGCCGGTTTGGCCGCCTTGCGTGCGCACTGCTTCCTTCGGAATGGTCAGGGCTTTCGGGACGGTTTGGGAAATAATCTTGACGTCCACATTCGTACCGGGTAGAAGGTCGCGATCCGGATTAGCGATCAAGCACACAACCTCCCCCACCTGCCGCGATCCCAGCGCTACGATCTGAGTCGGAATCTGGTCCACTTCGCCTTTCCATTCACGGCCCCGCTGCGCCTCCCAGGTGATGAGCACGGGCATTCCTTTGGCGACGCTGCCCAAGTCGGGTTCGTCCACGTAGACGGTGACCCGCACTCGATCCAGGCGTCCGATGTATGCGACAGCATCGCCCGCGTTCAGGTAAGCCCCTGGCTTGAGATCGAACTGATAGACTGTGCCATCGACCGGGGCGCTGACGGTGCTGGTTCGAATTCGCTGTTCGGCCAGCGTTGCCGAAGCTTGCGCCTCTTGCAAACGAGCTTGCGCGGCACTGCGGTCCGGGGCAGCCACCAGCACGGTTCGCCGCTTTTCCAGATACTGGATCTGGAGTTGTGCGGCATCCACGCGCTCCTTCGCTTTGGCTACTTCGAAAGGCGTCGCGGCCTGTTTCTCCTCAAGCCTGCGCAATGCGTCATATTCTTTTTGAGCCTGTTGCTGGTCGGCTCGCGCGCGATCTAGTTGGTTGGCGATTTCAACCAGATCGGTGGCGCGCCCGCCATGATTCATTACTTCGAGCTCCGCCTGGATCTGGGCGATGCGGGCTTGCGCGGCCGCCAGATCCGCGCGCGCCTCAGTGGAATCCAGCTCGACCAGGGGGGCGTCCTTCGCGACATTCTGGCCGCGCTGGATCAGGATCTTCTGGACCGCGCCAGAGCGTTCCGCGCGCGCCACGGCCGATCCGATCGGCTCGACCTTTCCGTTCGTGGGCACGTTGCTGGTGATCGTCTCGCGGGTGACCTTAGTGAATCGGACCTCGGGCGGCTGGTTTTTCCAGAACTGCAAGCCCCACACGACTGCGCCTACGCCGGCGATCGGCACCAGCCACCAGAGAAATTTCACCGCGGCCTCGCGCAATAGTCGAACAAAAGCTGCCACTCCGCGCGTTGAATTTCCATGGCTGCGAGTTCCTGCGTCGATCCCGGCTGATCGCGCGCGCGAT
>JBEKBK010000041.1:0-27490 GCA_050015435.1 Bryobacteraceae bacterium | reverse complement strand
TGGAGGAAACCGGGTCAGATACAGAAAGAATCAAAACGAGACATCGATCGCGCTCGCCGCACGCTCAGATCATACGAACCACGCGCTTCGAGGATCGTTCTGCGCATAATTCAGGTGGTACACTCCTTCTGACAGGAGTCGCACCAATTTCCACGGGACGGGTTCGGCGAAACCGCCGCTTAAATGCTTGGCGGCAGACGGCGATTCGAGAGCCTTCCGTGTTCAGGGAATAGTGTGCCTCAAAACCTCTTAAAAAGCAAGCCTTTCAAAACGGTAGCTTGTCCTGTTCTCCGCCTTCAATCTCTTTCGCTGCCTTCTTGAAACTCGCGGAGTCCACTAGCGGGATGTTTGGTTGCTTCCCACTGAAGAGATCTTCAATCGTCATGATCTGAATCTTGGGATACTTTCCATAGATCGTTTCATAATAACCAGCCTTCACCGCTTCCGTCCGCATCGGGCCGGTTGACTCGGCGAGTGTGATGAACACTCCGATCTTTGCTTTCTCGCGATCCACTACATGTGCGAGATCACGGACCATCGCGACGTTCACGTTGTCGCCACCCTTGACGGAGACGACGGCTTTCTCAGTTGCCTTGCCTTCCGGCTTGAAGTAGATCAAACCATCAATGCCGGAATCCGCACCTTTCTTCTTTCCTCCGAAGGGAACCGCATTGACTAGTGAGACAGCCCACCACTGAAATTGATACTTGTCTCGCGCAGCAAGCGCTCTAGCCCCCTCAATATCCTTGGGAGTGCCGTGTACTTCATAGGTTCCTTTGACACCCGGAAAGGCGTCGTTCAAACGTTTTTCGATGAGCGAAATAGCTAGATGGGTGATGTCGATACCGATCCATGCGCGTTTGAGTTTTTGTGCCGCATGTATTGCGGTTCCGCAACCACAAAACGGATCTAATATCACATCCCCCTCGTTCGAGCTAGCATTGACTATCCGCTCAAGCAACGCTATAGGTTTTTGCGTGGGATAGCCGAGTCGCTCTTGCGCCTGAGAATTGATAGGCGGTATATCCACCCACACATCCCCGATGGGCTTTCCTTTCTGCTCGTCGAGATAACGTTTGAATCTAGGGACAGAGCCTGGGCTTGGCTGGATTATCAACCCAGCATCGTAGGCCGTCTCCATGCGTTCCTTGGTCCAACGCCATACCCTTGTTACGCCGAGAAACTCATAGGTGAGGTGGGGCCTATTCGGGTTTGGGTTTAGCAAGCTCGTCAGTTGATAGAGACGACCGCTCTCATCCGTGAGCGTGTATTTGGAGGCCGTTTTTTCATCCAGGTTGTCGAGGTCATATTCGTGAAACACTGTACCGCTGTTCCATGTAAACTCTTCGCTTCGAGAATACGAAAGGAGAACATCGTGACTTGATGGAAATCTTGTGAAGGCGTGGCCACGCGGAGGCGATCTGAGCCAGATGATTTCATTCCTGAATCGCTCTTTACCGAAAATGGAATCTAGCACTAGCTTCAAATAATGACTGGCTGTAGGATCGCAGTGGAGATACAGACTGCCAGTGGCTTTGAGCACGCGGTGAAGTTCTATGAGCCGGATGGCCATCATACAGAGATAGGCCATCATGTCGTTTTCATGCAGAAACACTCGCAACGCCCGGAGCAGTTCAGACGCATCGGTATTACGACTTCGGATCACCTCATCGAATGCGCGCTCCGCCTCATCTGCCCAATGCCACGTGTCCTCGAACGCCTCGATTTGAGCATGGGACTGTTCACCCGTCGGACCCTTGAAAAGAACGTTGTAATTCGCTTGGCTATTGAAAGGCGGATCAAGATAGATGAGGTCTACGCTCTCATCGGCGATCGGATCGAGCGTCCCTCGTAGCACCTTCAGATTGTCGCCGTAGTAGAGGCGGTTCATGTGTTGGAGTTAAACATAGCACAATGACCACCGGCATAGATCTGTTGATTTTCCTGAGGAAAACCATGCCGCCCTGAGGATAAAACATAGCTGTAGTGATATGTTCTTTGGCGTTTATGTTATGGATTGGCTAGCGGGAAACGATAGGACAAGATATTGCCCGGATGCCAATGTGCTAGGATTGGAACCGTGGGAGAAGATATGCAGGCCATGAAACAGCAGATACTTGACGCGCTGGATTTTCGGATTGCAAAACTGCAAGAGCTGCGGGACTTCACGGCCTCCGAGGATTTCGGAGAGCCGCCTTCTAACGGCTCCGCCCCCGCACGCAAGCGCGGGCGCAAACCGCAACCGACAGGAAACCGGAAGGAGCAAATGCATACGTGGTTAAAGAAACACCCCGGTTCCGCACGGAGGCACATCGTCGCCGGAACCGGCATCCCGGCGGGAACGGTGGGCAGCTACCTGTTCTCCGAGACAAAGCTTTTTGAAAACCGCGATGGTAACTGGTATGCGCGGTAGCTAACGAGTTTTCCGTTCCTACGGGGACGGAAAAGGCCGCCGTCCGCTCATGATCTCCTCTAAAGAACCCTGAGCAGCGGCGGCCCAATCCACCAAGGAGAAGGTCTGATGCGAAATCATACCGTCCTTGTGTTGCACATCCCGGCCAGCCACCATATTCTGGTGATGGTCGAAATATCCTCTAACCCCGCCGCGCTCCCGCGCGGCGGTTCACTTTTCAAAGATCTACGTAATCAAGATACCACAGGATTGCTGCGATTCGGCGGCCAAAAACACGGTTTTTGGGGTAATATGGGGGCAGAATGAAGCCCCTACCAGCTCCGCACGTACCTGGAGATACAGACGCCGAACGCATGAGCAACGCGCTGAAAGCCGTTTTAACGGTGTCCAAGAAGGACTTACTGAAGGCTGAAGCCCGCGAACAGCGAGCCAAGGAACGAAAGAAGCGGGCCAAGAAGATCTAGCCCGCCGACCCTGTCACGTCTAGTACCTAGAGTACCCTTCGGCTGGTGAGTTGTCAACTATATTGTTACCCAATTAAGGACACAATGAAGAGCACGAGAAACAAGAAGAAGAATATCTTTGCGATGCCGGCCGCGGCTACCGCGACGCCGGTGAACCCCAGAACCGCCGCAAGTAACGCCACTAGCAAAAAACGTCAACGCCCAATTCAACATTTGCATCACTCCTTCAGGCCGCCTTCCAGCAGGCCTGTGGCCACTCGTTTTCCTTTGGGCGATCAAAGACATAGTCAGTCCTGGATAATCCTGTGCAAAAAATGCGCAACTTTTTCAGGTCCGCTGGATCTCACTCACGTTAGCTACAATCACAATGGTGTCTCGCAATTGCCCGATCCGAGTGCTGGTCGTAGATGATGATGAACGGGAGCGCATGCTCATGGCGCAAATGGTTGCAGCCCTGGGCTTTACAGCCGTTCCGGCGGGCGATGGCGAGGAAGCTTTGAGATCCCACGCGGCACAGCCCGCAGCCGTCATCGTGACCGACCTGATGATGCCCCGAATGGACGGATTCGAGCTGCTCAAGCGGCTGGACGCGCTGGGGGACCGCACTCCCACGATTGTGCTCACCGGCTTTGGCAGCATCCAAAAGGCCATTTCCGTGGTTCACGATCTGCGCGCTTTCTGGTTCCTCGAAAAGCCGGTCCAATCCGATATTCTCGGCGCGCTTCTCGACCGGGCCGCCGCGCAGAAGCAGATGATCGATGAGACGGCGCTGCTCAGCCGCCAGTTGAGTCACCAGGGCGTCCTGGGAGACATGGTTGGCAGTTCCGCCGTGATGCGCCAGGTGTATTCGTTGATCACCCAAGTGGCGCCCACTTCGGCCTCGGTTCTGATCACGGGCGAAAGCGGCACTGGGAAGGAACTGGTGGCGCGCGCTCTGCATCGGCTGAGTCCGCGGGCGGGTGGCCCTTTCATCGCGATAAACTGTGCGGCGTTGCCGGAAACGCTGATGGAAAGCGAGTTGTTCGGACACGAGAAGGGTGCATTCACGGGCGCGGTGGAGCGGCACCCGGGATGTTTCGAACAGGCGAAAAACGGAACCGTGCTACTGGATGAAATCGCCGACATGCCGATCGGAACGCAAGCCAAGCTGCTGCGCGTGCTGGAGGAAGGCAAGGTGCGGCGGCTGGGAGGGAACAGCGACATCCCGGTACAGGTGCGGATCATCGCGGCGACCAATCGTGCGCCTGAGACCGCCATTCGCGACAAACATCTACGCGAGGATCTGTTTTATCGTCTGAATGTTTTTCACATCAAGCTTCCGCCGTTGCGGGAACGGACCGAGGATATTCCGGCCATCTGCGAAGCGATTCTCTCCAATCTCAATAAGAAGCACGAGTGCCGGGTGGCGAACATTCATCCCGACGTGCTGGACGACTTTCTGAAGGCGCCCTGGCCGGGCAATGTCCGCCAGCTTCGGAATGTCCTCGAACGGGCCGTGATCGTTGCGGGTGAAGGCACCATTTTGCCGAAGCATCTGCCATCCCAATCCAGGGCGCAATCCAACGCACCGCTGGCTGCGACGCCCGCACCCGAGCAGGAAGATTCTATTCGCATTCGATGCGGTCCACAGTTGAGCGAAGTAGAACAGAGTTACATCGAACTCGTCCTAAAACACACGGCCAACAACCGGACGCGGGCGGCGCAAATTCTAGGGATCAGTCTGCGCACACTCCACAACCGGATACGGGAATTCGCGCAAAAGGGAGCTAGGGCCGCGGCCACCGAGTAAATACACCGCTTCGTCAAGTCCGGTTACGCAGATCTTGCATGGCTGCCCGATCTGCATCGGGTTTTCCCATCAACCTATAGATTGGGCCTCGACATGCATCAATCCGGAACGTATGAGTATTTTTAGCATCACGAAACGCAGCCTAATCACACTAGCTCTGTTGGCGGGACCATCCTGGATGGGCCTTGCCAATGCCCAGACCCAACCTGATAACTCAGCGGTAAATAAGCGGGATCAAAATCCCGATCAGGTAACCGCAGATCAGCAAAAGATGAATCCGGCCGACCGTCAGATCACGCCCAAAATCCGCCGATCGATCATGGCCGACAAATCACTCTCCACGTATGCGCATAACATCAAAATTATCAGTCAAGACGGCACGGTCACGCTCAAGTGCCCGGTGCGGTCCGACGAGGAAGTGAAATCAGCTGTAGCCAAGGCTACAGACGTCACCGGCAGCGCCGACAAAGTTGTTAACCAATTGTCGGTACAGCCTTCGTCGAAGTAGAGCAGCCAGTTAATCAATTTGAAAGGAGAATCAGTCTTATGGCAGGAAAAAATAAAGAGTTTTCGGTATTTACCGACAGTAAATCAAGCAGAACAGAGCGTTGACCGCCTCTTAGCGGTGGGTTTCTCCAACGACGATATCTCGGTTTTGCTGCCGGACAATCAGGGCTCCAAAGACTTTGCCCACGAGAAAAATACCAAGGCGCCGGAAGGCACCACGACCGGAGCGAGGGCGGGCGGAGTGGTCGGTGGGACTCTCGGGTTGCTGGCCGGCATCGGCGCGCTTGCAATTCCCGGCGTTGGTCCGTTTATCGCGGCTGGTCCGATCATGGCCGCGCTGGCCGGCGTTGGCGTTGGCGGTGCGGTCGGCGGTCTGATCGGCGCCTTAGTCGGCATGGGGATTCCCGAATACGAAGCGAAGCGGTACGAAGGACGAATCAAAGAGGGCGGCGTTTTACTCTCCGTTCACCGCGATACGTCGGAGTAGATCACCAGAGCAAAGGATCTGCTGAAACAGACCGGCGCTCAAGACATCTCGTCGACTGGCGAGGCCAGCGCCGATTATCCCGCAACGAACGTCGCGTCCCGCCGGTAATTAAGGAGAACACAAATGAAAGACAGCACGAAAGACCAAGTGACGGGCAAGTTCCACGAGCTTAAGGGAAAGGCCAAGAAAAAGACCGGCCAAGTTACCAACGATCCTGACCTCGAAGCGGAAGGCCAGGACGAGAAGGTGGCGGGAACGGTCCAGAAGAAGATCGGTCAGGTCGAGAAAGTTTTGAACCGGTAGTAAATCGAGGGTGCGGCTCGGGCTAACTTTACCGAGCCGCGACCGTAAGCTAGCGATCTTCGCTCAAAGGAAACAATATGCTGATATTACTGATGGTGTTGCTGCTGCTTCTCGGTGGTGGCGGAGGGTATTACGGGTACGGTCGATGGGGATACGGCGGAGGGGCAGGCGTGGGGCTTGGGACGATCCTGCTGATCCTTCTGGTCGCATACCTATTGGGGTTTTTTCCATAGCCAGCGCGCCACAATAACCGGGGCAGAGGTTATAATCTAACTGCTCGCTTCGACGTTTGCCGCGGCCGGCAAGGTGGGGGCGAGATGTCCGATCATGATTAGGCCTCAATCGCCATCCGAATCGTCGAGCCTCCGAACCCTCGGAATACTAGTTGCTGTAACGGCGATTCTGTACCTGGCTCGAGAGATTCTGATTCCGCTGGCGTTTGCGATAACCCTCACATTCATTCTCTCGCCCGCAGTGACATGGCTGACGAAGATGCATTTCGGCCGGGCTATCGCGGCTCTGGCCGTCGTGGTCATCTCAGTTCTGGCGGCCGGCGGGATTGGCCTGGTGATCTTCAATCAACTGATTCAGATCGTCAACGAATTGCCGGTTTATCAGGACAATATTCATAACAAACTCCAGGCGATACGAGCGCCATCCAAGGGTGCGTTGGGACGGGCGACCGAGAACGTCAGAGAACTCGGGAAAGAGCTGTCGAATGCGGAGATCCCCACGGTAGAGCCCGGCGCGAAGGATGCTGCAGGCCGGCGCAAACCACAGCCTGAGCCAAGCGGCCCTCTGGCTGTGCAGGTCGTCCCCGAGCCGGTAACCGAGTTTCAGTATCTTCGCGAATTGACCCAGCCATTTCTTGCGCCTCTCGCCACACTGGGAATTGTCCTGATTTTTACTCTATTTCTGCTCATCGAACAAGATGATTTGCGCAATCGACTATTCCACCTCGCGGGGTTGAATCGGCTTAACATAATGACGCAGGCCCTGGAAGATGCAACGCGGCGGGTGAGCCGATATCTCATGCTGCAATTCCTGGTGAACGCATGTTTCGGGATCTTGTCTGGAATCGGATTGTATCTGATTGGCATTCCATACGCCGCTTTGTGGGGAACGGTCGCTGCGATTCTACGCATCGTACCCTATGTAGGGTCGCCCATCGCCGGCCTGCTACCGCTTTTGCTGTCTCTGGCGGTATTTGATAAGTGGATGCCGCCGTTGCTGGTGTTCCTGCTGTTCATCACGCTCGAACTGGTGACAGCGAACCTCCTCGAGCCGTGGTTATATGGGACCCACACCGGGATTTCATCGCTGGCTCTCCTGCTGACGACCGTCTTTTGGGCGGCACTGTGGGGGCCCGCGGGCCTGATCTTGGCGACGCCGTTGACGGTATGCCTGGTCGTCCTCGGCCGCCATGTCCCGCAGTTTTCCTTCTTGCACGTTTTGCTGGGCGATGAGCAGGCTCTGTCGTCTGAGGCGCAACTGTACCAGCGCTTACTGGCGATGGATGATCGGGGGGCTCGCGTCGTAATCGACAAATATCTGATCGATAACCCGTTGCTGCAACTGTACGATTCGGTGATTATTCCCACGCTGTCGATCGTGGAGCGGGACCGGCGCAAGGGCACGCTGGATCCCGAGCGAGAGGAATTTATCTTCCTGAGCATACGGGAGATGCTGGGCGAGATCGCCGAACGCAATCACAGGGCTTCCAATCTGGATCAGGTTGGGGATGGTTCGCTGGGCGCCGGCCGCGTCCTCTGCATCCCATCCAAGGACGAATCCGATGAAATCACCGCGGCAATGTTGGCTCAATTACTGGAGTCGGCAGGCGGTATCGTGCTCTCGTTCCCTACCGACTCCAAACTGCAACGCATGATCCACCTGGTTGGGCCCACGGAAAGCGATGTGTTCTTTATATCCGCTCTGCCGCCTTTCGCGTTCATGCGGACCAGGGCCGTCTGCAGCCACCTCCAGCGGCGATTCCCCAAGACCAAGCTGGTGGTTGGGATATGGGGATTTTCGGGCGATACTACGCGCGCGGTTCAGCGTTTCCAACCGTCCCGGCCGGACGCAGTGGTCACGAGCCTTGCCGCAGCAATCGCGTGGCTGGCAAATTTCGGGGTTTCCCGGCCCAGCGTCGAACCTGATGCGCCGACGCTGGTTCAGCAGGATTCGCGGTAAGGGCTCCGCTAAGCTGTCGCGCAACTGGGATGACCGCAGCTACAAACAATGTCCGCAGTTTCGGCCTCGCCCTCGCAATACGTGCTGCAATACTTGCTGCCCGGCCGGGCATAGCATCCGCAGCTAGGATGCGCGCATTTCTCTTTTGTTTCCTGGTCGTCCATTTTTGTAGTATGCCTCCTGAATGTGTAGACGAGATGACGGTCTTTTTCTTTACTTGAATTTCGTCGACGAGGCGGCACTATAATTGCTTAATAGCTGGCGGAGGAAGCAAATGGCTTCGATCACGAGGTGGGCGCGCTCGGCGGTAATGGGCGTTGCATGTTCAGCGACTGTAGCAATTACGGGTTGCGCGGGCAGCGTTACCTATAGAACGTACGATCCGTATTATCACGACTACCACGTGTGGGGCGCCGCCGAAGTACCGTTCTACAACCAGTGGACTGTTGAGACCGGCCACCCGCACGTCGAATACGGCCATCTCCACAAGGCGGACCAACAGGCGTATTGGCGCTGGCGCCACGATCATCACTGAGGAGTACCTTGACACGCAGGTTCGTCGAAGGTACGGTCTAGAATGAATTCCATGGAACGCGAACGCATTCTGCGCATGCTTCGAGCGGAGTTGGCCGCGGCTCAACACCGGCGGGACGAGGCTTCCGAGCGCTTTGACGAGATGATTCGCGAGGTTCCGAGTGGCATCCCCCACCCCGACGGCTCAGAGCGTATTCGCCACGTAGCCAGTGAATACGGCCGGACGCAGGCGGAAGCAACCGCTGCGTTCGGCCGGCTGAATGATTTCCTCATCCACGGTAAGATTCCGCCCGACCTGGAGCGGAAACCGGAGTCGCAACCGCAAAAGAGCCCGTCTACATAGAAACAAACAGGCATGAAAACCGGTCCACCTGGAGTCGATGCTAGAATTGTTTAGCGCTTGTCCCTCGAAGAACGCTGTTCATGATTTATCGGTATTTCTCCGCGGCAAGCCCGGCGGTCATCGTCATGGGATTCGTCGGCGGATTCGTGCAGCACACGAATGCGATCCATCAGGAAGTGCAACTCGCTGCTAACCTGAGTAGAGACTATCCCAACGGCACGGAAGTAAGAATATTCGAGAATCACCTGGGCCGGCAGGCCTATCAGGAGATTCTACGATTGTTGGACACGGACCACAGTGGCACCTTGTCCGCAGCGGAGAAGCTGAATGCCCGCATCATTCTGTATGGACATAGCTGGGGCGCTTCAGAGGCGGTCGCCATCGCCCGCACATTGGGGAAAGATGGCGTGCCGGTGTTATTGACGATTCAAGTGGATAGCGTTTCGAAGGGTAACGATGACAGATTTATACCGGCGAACGTCGCTCAAGCCATCAATTTTTACCAACTGGATGGGCTCTTGCACGGCCGCCGGCAGATCCTCGCGATGGATCCGTTGCGCACGCAGATTCTGGGGAATTTTCGATTCGATTATAAAAACAACCCGGTTAATTGTAACGGCTACCCCTGGTACGCTCAAATCTTCATGAAGCCCCACATCGAAATCGAATCTGATCCGCGCGTTTGGGGGCAAGTCGAGTCGCTCATCCGGTCGAAATTGCCGAGCCAGCCCGCCCATTAAGAGTCTTTTCCCCCGGCGCATCAATCAATTCCATCAATGGCTACCGGTTTGCTTTGACAGCCTTGTGGACATGCCGAACCGAAAGCTAGTGCTGATAGGATTATGGCTTTTGATTGCCGGCATGGCCCGCGCCAGCGTGACTTTATTCCTCGAAGAGCCGTACGGCACGTTCGGGGGAATGAATCCAACGGGGCACGCCGCGGTTTATCTGTCGCGGGTTTGTGCGGCCTCTCCAGTCTCGCTACGGCGATGCGAGCCCGGGGAGGACGGAGTCGTGATCAGCCGTTATAACCGCGTCGCAGGATACGATTGGCTGGCGATTCCGTTGCTGCCGTATTTGTACGCCGTAGACCGGCCGGATCAGGTTCCGTTGAGCGTGACCGCCAGCGACGTTGCCAGCCTGCGGGACGACTACCGGCGAGCGAACCTTTCAGAGATCATACCGGATGCAGAGGACGGCAGCATGCCTCCCGGAGATTGGACGCAACTGGTGGGCTCGGCCTACGACCGGACGATTTATGCTTTCGGAATCGAAACGACGCGAGAGCAAGATGACGAGTTTATCGAAGAATTCAACTCTCGCCCGAACGAGCGTCACTTTAATATCTTGTTTCACAACTGCGCTGATTTCGTTCGGCAAGCGATCGATTTCTATTATCCGCACGCGATCCATCGGAGCCTGATCGCCGACGCGGGGATCATGACGCCGAAGCAGGCGGCGCAGAGCCTCGTGAAATACAGCAAACACCATCAGGATTTGCCGCTGTCGACTATTGTCATTCCGCAGGTTGCCGGCACGATTCCTCGCAGCAGCGCGGTCCGCGGCGTGCTGGAGTCCCTGGTCAAGTCAAAGCGGTATGCAATCCCCCTCATTTCCGTGGCGGCGCTGCATCCTTACTTCGGCGGAGTTCTGGCGCTCGATTGGATTGAAGGCTCACATTTCGACCCTCGCCGGATCGCGGACGGCGAAAATTCCGGAGCTAAGCCGGCGTCAATCAAGCTCGAGGTTGACCACGGTGCGTCCGTGGGCCAGTAGACGCCCGAAGGCTCATAACCTGGCGTATTCCGTCTTGGCCTGCTGGAGGATTGGGATGCCGGGTCGGCGTCTTTCCAGAGCGTGAAGAAATCCTGGTAGGCAGTTTTTGCCTTGGCCTTATCTCCCGATAGGCTAACGCTCGACCGAGTTGCAAATGCGCGAGTGCGCCGATGGGATCGCTGAGAACGATGCCGCGGTGATCGATAATCTTCTGGAATTCAGCGGCGGGTTCGGGGCCTTGATGCGCGGCCAGATAGGCCTCGCCACGCACATAGATCGGATACAGAGCCCCGAAGAAACCATGGATGCCGCTGCGCGGCGTACCCAGTTCGTAGGGAACGGCGACTTGTAATTGTTTCGATCGCCTTGGAAGCTTCGTTACGGTTCAGTGCGAACAGTGGGCGGAGTGATGGAAGGTAATTGAATCGGACAGAAGTATCATCCCCGAAACGCTTTTCGAGATCATCCGCGAGCGTTTGAGCCTTGGAAAAGTCCTTCGAGAGGGCGAATGCAAAGGCAGCGCCAAACTCCACTTCCCGGTTTTTGGAGAGATCCAAGCTGCTCCAACACGGCCTGAAACAGGTTATAAACTTGTTTCCAGCCTTCAGAATCCATCGCTGGCACCGCGAGTCAATTGGCGGCCGCCGGTCAATTCGCGATATAGCCAGGCCTTGGCGGTGCTCCAATCGCGCATCACGGTGACCGACGATACTTTGAGCACCTCGGCGGTTTCTTCCACGCTGAGTCCGCCAAAGAAGCGCATTTCGACAACCTGCACTTTGCGGGGATCGAGTCGCGCCAGCGCGTTCATCGCGTCATCCAGCGCCACTAGGTCCGTGGGCCGATCGCCGCCGATTACGGCCGCCTCTTCCAAAGGGACGTGCTGTATGCCGCCTCCACGTTTCAGATTGTGACGCCGCGCATGTTCCACTAGAATGCGCCGCATCAACTGAGCCGAAACGGCAAAAAAATGAGCGCGACTCTGCCACTGCATGCGTTCATAATCGACCAGCCGAAGGTAGGCCTCGTGAACTAGCGCCGTTGCCTGGAGACTATGGCCGGAATGCTCGCCCTTCATGTAGTGGCGGGCCAAGCGGTGGAGTTCGTCATAGACGAACGGAGTCAACCTTTCGAGTGCGGTCTGGTCCCCGTCGCTCCAGGCGCGAAGCAGTTCGGTTACATCGTCCACATCCGTCTCACCCTTCTCAAATCCCGCATTTGCTGCATTATACCGCCGCGCCGCGTCGCCTCGAAATAAACCGTGCCGGCGTGATAGGTTCCGGGGACATCTTGCGCCTATCTCATATGGAGTATGATACGAGGCCGGTAGTTAAGACAAAAGGAGGCTGTAACATGAAAGCAACACAATCTCTCAAGAGCATGGGAGCCGTCGCAACGCTGACTGCGATTGTTCTGGGCGTGGTGAGCAGCTCGCCGCGCCTATTGGCGCAGGACCCCAGCGAGATGTTACTCATCCAGCAGGGCTATCAGATCGCGCCTGTCCCGCTGAATCTGGCCGGATTGGATCCGAATTTAGTGGGACTAGGAAGCTTTTTGGTCAACGCAATTGGAGACTGCAATGGTTGCCACACCGCCGGCCAACCTCCAAACTTGAATTACGCCGCAGGCGGAAACCCCTACTTTGGCCAGCCAAAGAAGGTCGATCCGACCGTTTACCTAAGTGGTGGCATGGATTTCGGTCCAGTCTCGGGCCCGGTCGGGCCCAACGGGTACACAGGTCCAGACATCATCGCCCGTAACTTGACACCGGACAACACTGGGCTGCCGGAGGGAGGCCACACGCTCTCAGATTTTATGCAGATCATGACGACGGGCATAGATTTCGATAACCTCCATCCTACCTGCACGGCAATCACACCGACGCCGCAACCCGCCAATTGCATTCCCTCTTCACCCGGCAATACGGTGAACGGTAATCTTCTCCAGGTCATGCCGTGGCCAACATTTCAGAACATGAGCGCCCATTACCTCCAGGCCATCTACGCCTATCTGACCGCCATCCCTTGCCTCACAGGATCTACGGACCCGACTAACCCCCTGTACAACAACTGCACACCAGTAACAACGCCACCCGTTACGGGCAAGACCGTCGCCGTTGCGAATCCAAAGAACGTCAGCGTTCCGCAGGCGATATTCCAACTGGATGGCACGGCTTCAACCAGTGCCGACGGCAAGCCGCTTGTGTTTGCATGGTCGCTTGCGCCCACCAGCTTGCCGGCTGTAATCGTCAATGCGAATACGGCTACTCCGACAGTGCAATTTGGCCAAAAGGGGACCTACGTGTTCGTACTTACGGTAACCGATGACACCGGGAAGACCGCTACGGACTCCACCACGATCATTCATTAGGTGGTGGGGGTCAAACTCTTCCGCGAAGTCGCCCGATTTCACGGCGATCGCGCTTGGAGGGTTTGCCTTCCCGCATGGCTTCAAAATTCGGCATCGCCTTACGCTCTTCCGCGAGCTTCAGGCGCAGCTCACGGCTCGCGTCGGTCTCGCGGTAGAGCGTTTGGGCGACCGGCGCGGGGCCGCGACTTTCGCTGAGAATCAGAACCTCGACTTGAAATTCGCCGCTGTCGTTTTTCACTTGCAAGAGGTCGCCGGCCCGGACCTCACGCGAAGGCTTGGCCGGCTGTCCGTTGGATTGAATTCGCCCCAGCTCACACGCTCGCCCGGCGAGTGAGCGGGTCTTGAAGAAGCGAGCGGCCCAGAGCCACTTGTCCATTCTCACGCCGGTCATGATCCCATTATCGCCGTTCGCCCGCGCCGCGGCGCTGCGCTTGTTTATATCGTGATACGATATTTATGTGGATCGGCACACGAATCTTTCCTTACGTGAGTTCCAGGCGCTGGCCGAGTTCCGGCGCCACTTGCGGCTGTTTCTTCATTTCAGTGAAGAGCAAGCTCGAGAGCACGCGATCGAGCCGCAGCAGCACCAGGCTTTGCTCGCGCTGAAGGGATTGCCCAGCGGCATACGGCCGACGATTGGGGAACTCGCAGCGCGCCTCCTGCTGCGCCACCATACCACCGTCGAGCTGGTCAACCGCCTCGAGTCCGCCGGACTGGCGCGGCGAGGTTCGGATCCGGCGGACAGACGTTCGATACTGCTTCACCTCACTCCCAAGGGGGCTAGAAAGCTCGGCTCTTTAGCGAGAGCCCATCAGGATGAACTGCGCGTGAAGGGCCCGGAATTGGCTCGGTCCCTGCGGGCCATCCTCCGGGAGAACAGGGGTCCTCACGCAGCATGATGACCGCGAATTCCGTTCATCATCACTCTGGCGGCGCGGCGGACGGAGCGGCGCTCGGCGATTTCACGGTCACGCCGCGTGTGCTGCTGCTCGCGGTCTTGGCGATTGCAATCGGCGTGGTCAGCGCCTTTGTCGCGCTCGGCCTGCTTCGGCTGATTGGGCTGTTCACGAACCTCTTCTACTTCCAGAGATGGAGCACGGCGATGGTTTCGCCCGCCGGCAACTCGTTGGGCGCTTGGGCGGTCCTGGTCCCGGTAATTGGGGCAATCCTCATTGGGTTGATGGCACGGTATGGGTCCGAACGTATTCGTGGTCATGGAATCCCGGAGGCATTGGAATCGATTCTCATTCACGGCAGCCGTGTGCAGCCGCGGCTCGCTGTGCTGAAACCCATATCCTCGGCGATCTCCATTGGTTCCGGCGGCCCCTTCGGAGCGGAAGGACCGATCATCATGACCGGCGGAGCGTTCGGCTCAATGATCGCGCAGTTGTTCCACTTGACCAGCGCCGAACGGAAGACTCTGCTAGTGGCCGGAGCCGCAGCAGGAATGTCGGCCACCTTCGCCGCCCCCTTGTCCGCTCTGCTGCTCGCGGTGGAGTTATTGTTGTTCGAGTGGAAACCGCGCAGTCTGATTCCCGTGGCCGTGGCCAGTGCAACCGCCGCCATGGCGCGCAGATACCTCCTTGGAATGGGCCCCTTGTTTCCGGTTCCGGCGCATTCGGCATGGATTGGTCCAGCGGCGCTGGGCGGCTGCGTATTGGCGGGGTTGCTGGGTGGATTGTTGTCCGCGTTGCTGACTTCCGCGGTCTATCTGTCCGAGGATGCCTTTCAACGGCTGCCGATTCATTGGATGTGGTGGCCGGCGCTTGGTGGATTAGCCATCGGAATCGGGGGGCTAATCTTCCCACAGGCGTTGGGCGTGGGTTACGAAACGATCGGCGCACTCATCCAGGGCGACGTTCCCCGCTCCACCATCGCCGGCATTTTGATCATTAAGTCGATCATTTGGGCCGTGGCGCTTGGGTCCGGCACATCGGGCGGAGTGCTGGCGCCGCTATTGATGATCGGCGGAGCGCTGGGAGGCATGGAAGGAGCCTTTCTTCCGCACCAAGGGCCTGGATTTTGGCCGTTGATCAGCATGGGAGCCGTGCTGGGCGGAACGATGCGATCTCCATTTACCGGGATCGTTTTTGCGATGGAGCTGACGCATGACTTCAACATTCTGCTGCCGCTGCTGGTGGCAACCGTGGTGGCCTACACCGTCAGCGTTCTGGTACTGAAACGGTCTATTTTGACCGAGAAGGTCAGCCGGCGTGGTTATCACTTGAGCCGTGAGTATTCCGTGGATCCGTTGGAAATCCTATTTACCCGTGAGGTCATGCGGACTCACGTGGCGGCTTTTGCGTCCTCCGCATCCATCGAGGACGCCGCGATTCACCTGCGGCCCGGCCGTTTGCGACGGGGTCAATATCTCTATCCGGTGCTGGATCATGAGGGCCGCCTCGACGGCGTGATCACGCGCAAAGATCTGCGGAGATTAGCCGCGGCGGAGCATCGCGGCCGCCGAATCGGCGATTTCGTGCGCCGCCATCCCGTGGTTGCCTATACGGATGAACCACTCCGGGTGGTGGTCTACCGAATGGCGTCGAGCGGTTTCACGCGAATGCCCGTGCTCGATCGATCCCGGGACAGACAGTTGGCGGGGATCGTATCTCTCGAGGACTTACTGCGGGGACGGGTGCGACACCTTTCAGAGGAACGGGACCGCGAGCGTGTACCGCGGATACGGGTCCCGTTTCGTGCCGAACATGCGGGCGAGAAGCCGTGAGTTTCAACAAATGGACGGCGCGGCAAGCAGCGGTGAGGTTCGCAGAATGCGGCGGAGGCCGAGATCCGCGCCGAGGGGGTCCTCCACTTCGGCGACGGCCACCGCTGTGGCGGTTCCACCACCGACGGCGCGTTCCTGAGGAGCGGGGCCGGAACTGCTTGCAGGAACGCTCAACGGTCCCGGCAGGATTTCCACGGCCAGCACGCTGAGTGGCGTGGTCGCGGGAAGGCCGAGCAGCTTCAACCAACCATCGACGGCTGCCTGCGGGAAGATGAAGCCCGCGCGCGGGTCGCGATTGAAAGATTGCTGGGGATTCGATCCGAATTTAGGCGGATTCGGGATGGTGATGCCCAGGCTGTGATTCAGGAGTACGTTGCGATAGGACGCGCCGTCCGCCTGTAGCACCTGAGCATACAGCATGAACCAAATGCGCGTCTGCGGATCGCCGTCAAGGAAATCATAAACGCGCTTGCCGTTATACACCGTGTTGGCGTACGGGGCGGTCACTTGAATTCCGCCGGCGTTGCGATTCGCCGTGCAAATCAGATGCGGCGAAGGATGCTGGAGGCCGGTGACGCGGAGCGGGCGGCCATAGCGGCCCTGTGCCGTGGACCACTTCTGCACATGTCCGACGCGGAACTCGTAAGTCCAGAAACCGAATAGTTCCAAACTCTCCGAAGTCATGCCGGATGGCAGAGGCAACAGGAAGAACGTGCCCGACTTGCCTACGCCTGTTGGGGTCGCCGGAACCATTTGTGTCATTGCGTCGAGGCCTGAGTAGTCCGCCGATTGACCAGAGAAGATCACGCGGATGGGCTCTGGATCGATGGGTAGCGTGGGCTCTGTGGATTCCGGGAGCATCTCAGAGGCGAGCGGTTGAGGCAGCAGGTCGGCCGCCAGCAGAGGATCTGGACCATACGCCAATACACGTCCAAAATAGTTGTTTTCGGGGTCCGCAATCGGCTGATCGAATTCGATCCACAGGTAGCGATCGCGCGGCGCGGTTTGCGAGTAATCCGCGGAGGGCATGTAGGGCGACTCCGCAATTCCGGTGGAAACGATCTTCGGGGTCTGGGTCGGCGCGGTGGTGATGGGTAAAGTGATCGGGAGGCTGATCTGCTGTTGCGCCGCCGCGGTGAAGTTGGTGGTTACGGTGTAGACCGGGCTGAGCACGTCCGGGAATTTGCCGGGCGCGGGGTTGGGGTCGATCGAGTCGAAAAAGATGACGCGCGTGCGCGACCGATCCGGAGTTTGACCGGGATTTCCCAGCGCGGACGAGGCGACCACGCGCGGAACCGACACGATACCGACGTTTTCCCCGCCACGCGTGAACGTGATTTGCGGCTGGCTGGACTGGCCTCCGGAGGAAGGATGCGCCAAGCCGTCCCACGTCCAGTCGCGTTCGATATCGAGCACTAGCGCGACCACCCACTGTCCTAATAACTCGGTTTGATTAGAAAAGGTAAGCGAGCTGGCATCGCCGGAGATGTTGTGGCGCAACGTGCCGGCCGCGCCGAAGACGGTACGCAGCCCCGAAGCTCCGGAAAGCGTCAGCGCCTGCTGATTCAATCCCATCTGCTGGGCCAACAACTGCGGCAGATTGGAGCCGGGCTGGAAATAGAAGGCCTGCAATTGCGTCTCAGGCGTGTTCGGGAAAAGCGCGTCTTCGGTGGAGGCTTCCTGACGAACAATATAGTCTGACGACAGGCCAATCGGCGGCTGATCCGTGCCGTAGTAATTCGACTTGGCTACGCAACGGGGGTAGAGGCGCACGCGGATGTCGCGCGAAGTGGGGATCGTCAGAGTGGTCGTTCCAGTCGGGGGCGCGGTCAGAGTGGAAATGTCATCGATGCCGTCGGTGTAGTTCAGCGTCAGCGTGACGGTCGGGTCCGTGCCTTCATCGGTGGGGAACGGAACATTGACCGTATAGATCACGCGAAAGACGCCGTCCAGATCGCCGGGATCGGTGCCTGGTGTTCCGGTATCGTGGGCCGGTATGCGGGCTTCGACGCGCACGTCGAAGCTGTCGACGTCGGGATCGGGTACGCTAATGGCGCGGCCGGTCGACCAAGCGTTCTGAATGAGAGTCGCCAGGTTGCTCGGGGAGAAAGTGGAGGGATCGACACCGGCGAAGATCGCTTCGGGATAACCCGTCCGCGGACGATTCACGTCGAGCGTCTGGATGGTGCGGACGGAGGGAGGGTTGGCCGGGTAACCGGGAATCGCGGGCGAGGCGACGACTTCGAGCGCCTTGGGCGGGACATACCGCAGGAAGCTGATCAGGGATTGCGGCGCTGGTCCCGGATGGATCGCGACGTCGCTGGGAAGGGGACCTCCGCCAGTGAGATCCACCAGACGCACGCGAAATTCGTAATTGTTGCCGTAGAGTAAAGTTGGAACCGATGTGAGATCCGGATTCGGATTGGGCAAAGTCGGTGGCGGAAGTGTCCCATTAACGTTCGAAACCGCGAACGCCAGGAGCTGCACTACTGGATCGGGCAGCACCAGGCTCGATCCAGCCCATTGCGCGAAATAGAGCGGGAGCCACGCCGGCTGATCATTCGTCGTGTTGTCGGAGGTGCTCGGACGGATGGGCGCAGGCGCCACCCAGAATTCGTTTCCGCTGATGGAGGTGGATGCCGATCCGCCGTAACTGGTCTGATTGAACGGAAGGGTTCCGTTAACCTCACACAGCGATTGCCAGTTCGCGGCGCCCTTGAGGCGCACGTCGACGCGATAACCCAACACGCCTAGCGGCGCCTCCGCCGGAGGGGTTGGCGGAGGCGTAGACGCCAGCCGGTAGCGCAACAGGTCTACTTGATTGTTGAGCCACACGGTTATCTGCTCGTCATCCCATCCGATCTGGATGCCGGCGTCGGTGCCCGGAGCGATCTGATCGGTCGCAAGGGTCGCGGCATCGATGGTGGTGGGCTGATTCGAGTGGACGATTTGCGCGAAGCCGTCGTCGTACTCCTCGGCTTCGAGCTGCGCTTCGGTAAGGTCGCTGGGAGGCGTCGCCACGATCGGCATCAGCGTCGCGGCGAATAATTGACGGCTCGCGGAAGATGCCAACGCGGGTATGCGGGCCGCGTAACTCTTAACTTTGTCTGGGTTCGCCTGCCAATCCGCTACCCAGGGATTGCCGGGGATCGACGCATCGAGCGTGAAATAAAGAAATCCGCCGTTCATCAAAAGGCCAGCTGGGATGTTGAGCTGCACGTTGTAGATCAGCCCCATGGCCGACGCGAGCACGGGCTGGCGCATGGCGTAAGAGAGAACCTGTCCCCAGGCGATGCTGGTGTCCGGACCGACCGGGGTCGCGTTGAGCGGAGGCGCCTGATTGCGGAGGGCACAGCAGTAGCCGTCGCCGACTTGAATGTCGCTCGATCGCGGCGCTTCAAACGGAAAGGCCAGCGTATAGCTGGGCGGCAGCGATTTCAGAATGCGCGCGCCGGCCGGCGGCGGCGTGGCGAGCTTCGCGCCGGAGACGGTGAGGCCCTTGGCAACGAGCTGGTTGTAGAGCGTCGTGTATAGCGTCGGTGCCACGGCCGCAGGCTGAGCGAAGAACGGCGTCACTTGCGAAGGCGTGGTCGAACTGCTCGGCAGACTGGCCAGGCCGGCCACGATGTTCGCATTGAGGTGCACGGATGTGCCCGCGAATTGTGGACCTGTGCCGAGCGGAGCTGTCGGGTCGCCGACGGGGAGCAGCAGCAGGTTCACAGAGAGCAAGTTGGACCCGCCGTCCCATCTCTGCGGGAAAGCCATCAGACTGAGTTCAAGATCATTGAGTGCCATATCGTGTTCTGGTCCTTCAAACGTTCACTGTGAGTGCCGGCGTACTTATCGACTGCGAGAACTGCCAGGAGCCGTCCCAGCTTACGCTGATGACCCAGCAGACCGTGATGTGAATGCCGACCGAGACCGCGGCAAGCAGCGTGATCTCGACCGACGGGATCTCGAGCTCTGGCCCGGGGAGAAGCTGCGGAATCGGAATGGCGGGATTGAGCGATAGTCCGAGCGCGGCCGAGAGCGTCAGCGAAGCGCTGGCCAGGCCGTCGAGTACGTCCACC
Source organism: Bryobacteraceae bacterium (assembly GCA_050015435.1). Lineage (GTDB taxonomy): Bacteria > Acidobacteriota > Terriglobia > Bryobacterales > Bryobacteraceae > Palsa-187. The sequence continues at coordinate 7,513 of JBEKBK010000041.1, read as the reverse complement.
GACGCCTGCCCGGTCAGAATGACCATCAGCGTGACGGAGTTGCCATCGATATTGAGCTGGAAGGCGAGAGTGATCGAGGCCGAGCCCGAGGCGATTCCGAGATCGATCGCGATGCCCAGTCCGATGCCGGCCTGGATGGTCAGGGCTGGCGCGCTGTTCTGCACGCCGAGAGTGATCATGCCGTTGCCGGCCAGAGGCGTAGCAATCCAGTTAAAAGGATTGTCCGGAGATCCGATCCCTACGCTGAAGTTCACGCTCAGCGGTTGCAGTTGTACGTTGAGGCCGATGTCGAGGCTGATGTCGGTCAGGTTGCCCAGACCAAGCGGCATGTCGGCAATGGTGAATGTATCGGAGACGGTGAGCGTTCCGTCCGAGAGAGCGACATCGAGACTGGCGGTGCCGCCCCCAGGAAGGAACTGCGCGAGCGTTTGCAGAGCGCTGAATACGTTCTGGACGATACTGAGCGCGCCGCCGAACTGCACGTTGAGACCGCTGACGCCAGGGGTCGTGTGCTCGTCGCCGTAGAACCCGCCGACGATGGTCAGCAGCGGGGAGCTGCCGAAGATAGGCACAAACACCTGAAGGGAGAATTTTCCGATCGACAAAGTCCAGCTCGGCGAGACCGAAGAGTCGACGGTATAGGTGAGTTTGGTCGGCGAAGAGGACTGCGATGGATTCGTTTGCTGCGGAGTGTCCTCATATAGGAGCACGACACTCATGACATCCAGGTCAACGATGGTCGCCTTCTGGCCGGCTGGGAAGGTGTAGGTCTTGGAATACTTGAAGCCCTGGCCGATGGTGTCGATCTGCTCGACTGCCGCCTCCATCAAGGAAAGAGCGGAGGAGAGATCCGGGAACAAACCGGTGGAGTTGAGAATCGCCGCAAGGTCGCCCAAATTCGGCGATCCAGGGTTTCCTGGCGCGCCCCCGGATTTAGGAGGGCCCGGTTTCGGGAACTGCAATCCGGGGGCGGGCGGAGGCGGGGAAATACTTGCCGAAGTTGGAATTTGCGGTGATTCGAACAGAACCTTCTGTGTGCCAGTGGAATGGAGAAGGCTGTAGTAGTTGCCGGGCTGGGCCAGTTGCAGAACGTCGGTGACATTCGCGATGTACCAATAATCGTTGCTGGTGGCCGGACGCACCAGGGGAACGGGATAGTCGTTGGGAAGCGCCGAAGGCGCCGGGTCAGTGTAAGGGCGCTGCCCCATGCTCCAGCCCCCGGCCCGCGGGATCTGCGGCGCTCCGCGCAAAGCCACGCCGACGGCGGGAGTCGGCGTGGAGCTGCTGGCGGCTTGACTGATCATGTCCACTTCAAACGCGGAGCAGCGCAACACCGTGCCCGCGGTGTTATTGAAATGGCCTGCCTCCACCGTGCAGGAGATCGCGGGATTGAGGGGCCCGGACTGATCGAACAGCAATGCCAGCGTATCGGGAAAGGGAGAAAGCAAGTCCGGACTGAGTTGCAGGTAACCGACCACGTTTCGTGAGGCGACCGCCGAGTATCCGCTTGGTCCGCCGGAATTCTCGGCGGGGAATCCCCCGCTGGTGACGCTGAGGCTCTTATCCACTACCAGGTCGGCGTCGAACAGGACTTCGCGGAATTCAAATATCTTTCCGGACCCCGGGTCTCCTGGATTAAAGGGAGCTTTAACGGAAATGGTTTGCGACTCGTCCCGAATATTCCGGACGTTATATACTCCATATACTCCGTTCAACGCACCTGGGTGCACGCGGCCCGTGTACTGGGTCGCGACGTCGGCCGGGAACGCAAATGTGCCGGCTGACGCGGCCTGCCAGCCGCTATCGGTTCGCTTCACCCATCCCGCGTTCTGCCGCTGCATGGTGATGGTGCGCACCACCTGGATGCAGTACGGATAAATGACGCTCACCACCTGGATCACTTCGAGCGCGGTGCGGCCGATACTTGCCTCGAATTGGACCTTGGTCACCGCTGGACCACTCGCGTTCGAATCGATCCATTCGCTGAAGGTGCTCGCGCCGTAGCCGGAGAAGTCGATGCGGCGCAGCGGGACGGCGCGAGTGGGCGCGGAGTCTGAAAATTCGCCGCGGAAAATATCCGCCACGTCGGACGCGTGCGTGGTTTTGTCGAATCCCAGGACAATCGTGCCATAGCCGGGGGCTGCGCCGGTCGTGTCAATGTTGGTGAACCCCGGGAAGGTCGCGTTGGAGACGCCGGGATTTTCCGGCATAAGCGAAAGTGTCAGAGCTCCGGTAAGAACCTTGGGCGGGGATGGCGGCGAACCCGGCTTGGGCGGGGCCGCGGCGAGGGGAGGGCTGGGCGGAAGGGAATTGGGGAAGCGGGGAATGTTCGTACCGAACCGGCCGCCTTCGAGCAGGAAGGTCGAATGAATTCCCGGCTTCTTCTTCGATGGCTCATTGTCCTGGATGATCACGGCATCCAGGCCGAACGGCAGGCTGAACAACGCGGCGAAAGGAGTGCCCGCGGCGACATTCTCGACGTTATTAAGCAGGACCGGGGCGGGAGCGAAGGGAATGAGCTGCTGGTTATTCGGCGCTGCAACCAGCAGCGGGAATCCGTCGTAGGCGGGATCGCACACGATGGGCCCACTCTGATCCACAGCCGTCGATTCCATCGGTTCCCAAGAGAACTGGGGCAACGCGAATGTCGCCACCGCCGCGCCATTCAGCGTGAGCCACATGCCGGAGAACGCAACGGCCGGCGCCGGGGTCGTGGAACCACCGGGCGCGGGTGCCGGTAAACCCACGCTGGTAATGTTCCCCGCGCCTTGACCCACCAACGCGCCGATCTGAGGAGCCACCGCGACTCCGAACAAATCGACTCGCGTGGAGAGGTCCAGCAAGGCGACGTCCATCACCTGCGGCTGCCGCCCGACCACGACCGCATTGCTCGAGGGCGTGAGGACCGGAGGCAATGGGGTGGTGGTCGAATTCCCCGCCGAGTCCACCGGCGGCAACAGCACGAAGCCCAATTGAGGATTGGTATTCTGCCCGGCCCACGAGGTTTCCGCAAGCACGGTGCCCACGCTGGCCGAATCGGACTCCGCGCGCACCAACGAAAGATCGAAATTGGCGGCGTAAGGATCCGGCAGCGTGGGCAGCAGCCAGCGCAGATCGAAGGTAAAGCCGGCAACGCATTTGCCCACTTGCGTGCCTTGCAGCGCGCCGACTAACGTAAACGCCTCCGGAGCGTCCACTCCGATCAGGGCGTTCTCCAGAGCCACCGGAACAATCAGCTTGCGCTCGTCCGCCCGCGCGCCCACGATAAAGAGCCCGGTTCCGGTATGGGTCTGATTGAGCAGCAGGCTCGCGTCAGAAAGGTACGGGAAGCGCGCGCCAGTTGCGGTCCGCGGACGATCGAGATGGGCCTGCACGCGACCCAGGGTGAAGAGAACCTCGTCCGTGGAGGATGAGAGATAGGCGTACTCGAACAACGGATTCGTGAAGAAGTCGACGGTCGCATTGAGCTTCGAGGGGGCGGGCTCCGGCCAAAGTTGAAAGGTCGTGTCCGAGGCCGCGGCGCGGCCTTTGGCGAGGATGTACAGCCCACCGGTTCCGATCTCGACCAGCCAGCCTGTGATAGGGGTGACGGGTTGGAGAGAAGTCTGGAGCGAGGCTCCGGCAGATAGCTCAAGGACGGCCGCGCCAGGTCCGGCCACTGCGGGGAGGGTCGTGATGCTCGTAGTAGCGAGCGGAAGAGCCCAGCCCGCTTTGACGATCGGCGCGCCGCCCGAGGGCGTGAAGATCTGCGAAGCGGCGTTCTTGAAGACGAAGCTTGCAGGAGACGGATTGCACGGGACCACGATTTCCGGCAGCTCCGCCGAGGCTACGATCTCACCTTCATTCCACTGGAGCGTTACGGAAGATCCATAAGCCGTAGCGCTGCCGGCGGCGACGGATTGGATCACGACGCTCGACTGCTTGAAGATCAGCGTGACGGAAGGCGGCGGCGTGAAGACCGCAGCTGCCGCGTCCGCGCCGGGATCACCGGTGGCAGTTGGCGACGGCGTGGGGGCAAGGGTTAGCGTGACAGTCAGTGTAGCGGTGGCGGGCACGACGTAGACGCCGCTCTCGTTGGTCATCGTGGCTGAAGAAGTCAGCGTTCCGCCGGTGATGGAAAATCCCGTGAAAGCGCCGGAGGGAAGGGCTGATTGCAGCCAGCTCGCAAGGAACCACAAGCTACCGGAACCCAGGTTGAATTCCGTGGCCGAAGCGGGAGGGATCAGGAAATGAACAATCGGGAACACGCCGAACGGCGTGGATGCGGATGCGAATGCGAACTGGGTGGAGACCGTGAACAGCGCTAAATCCACCCAATGCGGGATCCCGTTGAGATCCAGGAAGGGTCCGAAACTTTGTACGATTTGCGCGCCGCGGGCCCAGGCCGGCGCTCCGGAAGGATTGGCGAACGTGGCGGCGTAAGCGCTGCGAATCATCGCAATGGTCGCCGGCGGTTGCGCCGCCGCCACGCTGGACGCAAGCTGCAAGAGATCGGCGGTCAGTTGGGGATCGCTAAGAGGCTGCGCGTTCACCTGGGGCTGCGCGGCATGAATCTCGGCCAGACTCTTGCCGGCGATCAGGCTCGACGCCAGCGCCTCGCGCGCCGCGGTGAGAGCTTGCGGATTTACGCCTGGTCCGGGACTCCAGCCGGACGTGAGTTGGGTAAGCGAATCTGCGATGACCTTGGGATCCGGACTCATGAATTTTCCTCCGAAGCGTAAAAAGTGCGGCAGGCACCTTCAGGCTGGACAACGAACTGGTCGCGCCGCATGCCGTGTTGCGCGAGCTCTTTAGAAGACGGTTCAACGTATTCAATTGCGCCGGCGCGGAGCATCGCCTCGACCGCGTCGCGCCGAAAATGGTTCGTTAAGAGTTCTACGAATGCGACCGGCGCGGTCAGCTCCTCCCATAACTCCACTTCGCTGAGTTCCGCCGGCCGGCACAACCGATCCAATCCCGGACCAAACAGAATTGGCGTCGCGTGGGGCGATACCGGAGGAAGCGGGTTATGTTCCAGGAGGGCATCCAGAATCTGCTCCGGCTCGCCATGAAAGAAGACTATTCCGGCGTGACGCCCCCGGCGTAGCACGCATCTTGCCGCATTCAACCGGGCCGAGCCGGGCGGAGTGAATAAGGCTGCCGCATCGTTTGCCCGTAGCGTGGCCTGTTCGAGGCGGCACGCGGTCAGTTCGTGCGAGGGATAGGGCAGGCGGCGAGCTATGAAATCGAGAAGGCGGTCGGCTTCGGCCGCAAAGAACGACGAAGTTCCGCCGCCCGCGTTCGTCCACTCATCGAGTAGCGTGCGGCGCAAATCTTCAGGAAGGATCGAGAGAGTCAGGGAGCCTCCATTCATCGTGCGTGCCACGCACCAGGACCGCTGTACTCCAACGGTGAACTGAAACCCGGGACTGCGTGTAAGAGCGCCGAGGGCTGCTCGTTCGCTCGCGTCGAGATGCAGCGAGCGGAAAGGATCACGGCCGTCCGGGGCTCGGACCAATCGGCCGAGCGCGGTCTGGATGTCAAGCAGTCCCATAGCGAATTACCCAACCCGGTGACGATTCCAGATTTTCCGAACCCGTCCGAGTTCTTCTCCGATTGCGTCCACCCCGAGGCGTAGCGCGAACTCGTCGAGCATTTCGAAAACCACGCCCGCTACGTTGTGGGCGCGGGGCAGAGTGTACTCCAGCAATTCCCACACGCGTTCCGGCACGCGCCCGTTATGAGCGTCCATCCAAACGCCGTCGCGTTCCGAGCCGCCCGCCACGTGGATTTCGGCCACCCGATCCATCGGCACCCGGTCGAGCAGTGCGAACGGATCGAAGCGATGATTCGTCGCATTGCAGTGGACGTTGTGCAGATCGAGCAACAGGCCGCAGTTGCAGCGTTCCATGATTGCGTTGATCAGGCCGATGTCGTCGCCGATCTCCGGATCCGCCGGCAGATCCGCGATGTAATATGCGGGATTCTCCAGGAGGAACAGTACTCCGTAGCGCTTGCCGATTGCGGCGGAACGTTTCGCAACGATCTCGACCGCTTCCCTGGTCGGAGGCAGCGGAAGCGGAACACCCACTTCGACGGATGCGCCGTTCTCGCCCGGAATGGTCTGAAATCCCAAATGCTCGCTATGCCAGACAAAAGGCCACCGGACCTGGAAGGCGTCCAGCATTTCGAGATAAGCGTAGTTCCAGCCATGCGCGGAGCCGATGGAAAGCTCTACGCCATGGACCACCATGGGCAGCGCGGCGCAAGTTTCGCGCGCCCGTTCGATCAGGTCCGGCACGATCTGGATCGCGACCTTGTTCCTTCCAGCGGTTCCGACCGCGCGCTGCCGGCAGAGCATCTCGGGCGTGACCTCGACAAAGTCGATCAGGCCCGACTGATACAGCTCCGCCGGCAGCTCCGCGATGTAAGGGAACCCAACACCGAGCGCCGGATGGGATTCTTCGATCAGAATCCCTCCGTTTCCGCTGAGACGACACCCGCAAGATCCGGTCCGGGGTCGCCCTGGAATTGAAAGTCCAGGTTCAATAACCTGCCGCAGGTATTGCAGCCCGATTTGCCGATAATACTGGCGACAATTCTGTTGATCGTCTCAAGGTTCTGCTTTTCAAGAGACAGTGTCAGTCTGGCGGATTTTCCTCCGATTGGGATCTGTACACTGCTGGTGGTCGCTGGCATTGTTTTCTCCTCCTTTGCTGTCGGCCAGCCGTTGTACTCACAGCTGGCTCAGGGGATAGTGAACGCCGACGAAAGAGCGTTTCAGGCGTGGCGAGATATTTTTAAAATGACGGACTCGTGACGCTCAAAGGAGGTCGTCTTCTTCGCGAAGGACGGCCTTGACGTTCGCCACCAGCAGACTGGCGCGGCGGACATCCTCCGCACACATCGGGCAGTCGAAGAAGTGCGCTTCGAATTCCGCTGCTTCGGTCGCGTCAAGCTCTCCGAGAACATAGCGTTCGGTTAAGCTTCGATTCAAGGCAGACTGATGGTCCACGGTCATCCCTGTGTTAAGGGAATGCTGACTTTCACGTTCCTATCGTTACAGAGAGACGCCGGCTTATGCCAGAGCCGCGGTTCTGGAGACGGCCGGAGCCTTGGGGAGGCCTTCCCGAAAACGGTTCTTCGCGCGGTGAAGCAGAACCCGAAGATAATTGCGGTCCACATGGCAGATGCGGCAGACTTCGTCCTTCTCCCGTTCTTCGAGAAAGATGAGATGAAGAATCTGGCGATCCTTCCCGGGGAGCTTGTCAAGAATTTCGCGCACGTTGCGTTTTCGTTCCTGGTTCACAAACTCCGCCTCAGGGTCGGGACCCTGTTCCGGCGGGTCAAAACTTTCTTGCGGCAAGGGAGCGTGCCGGGAGGCTGCGCGATAATGCTCGGACAGCACATTATTACCGGCCCTATGCACAGGATCTTGATGGGTTGACTACAAGGTGAAAGCGGTCAACCGTTTGGGGACTCTGAGAATCCTGCGGTAAAACAGGTTGGAGTAGCGAAGATAGCGCTTCGCAAA
>JBEKBK010000040.1:0-29777 GCA_050015435.1 Bryobacteraceae bacterium | reverse complement strand
TCGTTGTCGTCGTCCTCATCAGGGTCCGCCTGTTTGCCGCGGCGGCGGCCAGCGGTCGGCTCAGGCTTCGGAGTGAATTCCGCCGTGATGTTCACCACGCTTGGCTCGAGTTTCTTCGCAAGCTTGGTAAATTCGTTGCCGGCCTCCATCGAGTGGGGCACCACCAACGGAGTCGCATCAGGAGCAACACTTTGGCCATGGGCGGCGTGAACGCCCGAATTCAGCAATGTCCCGATGACAATGCCAACGGACAACGTTACCAACAACAGCGTAGTCGACAGAAGTTTCTGCTGGCGCATCTTCTCGTAAAGCTTCATAGTTTTCCGGTGCCTCGTGCGAGCGCTATAGGACTCCCACCATCTGTATTATAGGACGGCTCATTCAATAGATGTCTGCGGGTTACAGAGAGTTGCAATCGGCTGAGTCTCACCATCGCTTTACTCCCCGGCGCTTTACTCCCCGGAAAGTAATAGGCAGAGAGTCAGTAGTATCCGCCTCAAGCCCAACTCCCGGGTTTCGGGCTGGAACCACTCGGACGCGGTGTGCGCGCCGCCGCCCTGTCCCCCGGCTCCGATCGAAACCGCGGCCATTCCGAGCGATAGAGGGATGTTGGCGTCCGTGGAGGAGCAATCCAGATGGCTCCGGATGCCCAGATGAGCGTCCACCGCGCGCAGGCATTCGAGAATGGGGGCGTCTGGAAGCAGAGCGCCTCCCGGCCGCGCGCCGATTTCCTTCACACGTCCGGACACACGCCCGCCCGCGCTACGCCCGTTTTCGGCTTCGAGGGCGCGCTCGACCGAGGAAGCGAGCAACGCCGCCATCCGTTCCAGCCGGTCCGGGCTTTCGGACCGGAAGTCGACTTTTGCGTGGGCTTCGCTGGGAATGGAGTTGATGCTCGATCCGCCTTCGATCAATCCGAAGTTGTAAGACGATCGCGGCCCGTCGCCGTTCGGCGCTTGATCAGTAAACAAGGTGACCGCACGGCTCAAGGCGTGGACCGGATTGCCAATCCCGTAATCGCTCCAGCTATGTCCGCCAGGTCCGGTGATCGTGACGTCGAAGCGGCGGCTGGCGAGGGCCTGGCAGGTAATGTGATGGGTGCTGGGTCCATCGAGCACCAGGAAGGAGCGGAACCGCACGCCATTGGCGGGGCGGCATAAGTGGCGCATGCCACTCAAATTTCCCTCACCCTCCTCGCCGACGTTAGCGACCAGAACCGGCACCAGAGGCGAGTCCTCCAGGGGAGATGTTGCCAAAGAAGATGTCGCGCGCCAGACGGCCGCGAGCGCGAGCAATGCCGCGAGACCCGCACCGTTATCGGAAACGCCCGGGCCGAGCATCCGGCCGTCGCCCATCACCTTGATATCCTCGGGTGTGCGAGGCGCGAGCACCGTATCGAGATGCGCCGTGACAGCCACCGCAGACGCGTCCCGCGCGCCGGGTAGGGTCGCCACCACGTTTCCCGCGCGATCCAGCTTGGCTTCCCAACCCAGGGACCGGAACCGCTCCGCCATCCATTCCGCGCGTTTTTGCTCGAAGAAGGTGGGTGCCGGGACCCGGCAGAGCTTCACATGCTGTTCATTGATCCATGTCCGCTCGCGCCGGAACCATTCCAGACACGCCCGCACGCGCGGGGACGCGGCGAGATCGGCAACGGACTGAGCCAGCAAGGGCATGAATATTCCAGTCTAGCCCACATACCACCTAATGAACGCACGCAACGATCTTGGGCCGCAAATTAACGCTGATGAACGCAGATAAAACGACCCTTTTTTCAATCTGCGTCCATCTGCGTTCATCAGCGGCAGGTTATGTGTTGGCCTTTTCCAGTACCCTGTTGGAGCAGCGCCGGCATCCTAAATTTTGGCTTTGGGATAACGGGCTCGCATCCAGTCTACGAATTTCTCCGGCGCGGCCATGGTCGACAAACGTCCCTGGCGAACCAGGGCCCAGTCATCGAACTTTTTGGATTGTTTGATTTCGGCGAGCGACGTGGGCGGGTCCAGCCGTCCAGCAAATTCCAGGTCCACCACGGCAGATTTGGGATTTTTTGGGTCCGGCCGTCCATCCGACCGTGCGATGGCCATCCCCACCACTCCGGAAACTCCACCGCTGTGATACACGAACACTCGATCCCCCGAACGCATTTCTTTAATGGCGCGCACCGCCTGCGGATTCGTGACGCCGTCCCAGACGGTCTTCTTTTCCCGTTCCAGATCGTCAATGGAATACGTTTCCGGGTCGGTTTTGGCTAGGAAGTAGCTCATTTCGATTCGGCTCCTTGGGACCTGAACTGCCGATATGCCTTAGTGAGTACCTACCTAGTACTGTAGTTTGATGGTTCGGTACAGGAAAATAGTGTTTGATCGTACTAGGACTGAGACGCAACTCGTTGCAGCGCCACGTTGTACAATGAGTTTGATTTGCCGCGAACCGCGGCCGATCAGGAGGAGCCTGACCTTGGTTCGGACCAGATTCATCGTTTTTTCCGCGGTTACGCTATTCCTATGCGCGTTCGCGGCGGCGCAAAACAGACCATCCAATTCGGAGGCGCCCCCGCCTGTTCCCGAGAAGGTCGAGGCGCCCAGAACAATTCCGGGGACTGCCGTTGATCCGGTCGGGATCCCCGGTATCGACGGCAAGACTTACGTCATCGGCGCGGAGGACGTCCTCTTCATAAAAGTCTGGCGTGAGAACGATTTCACCGGGCCGGAGGCCGTGCGGCCGGACGGAAAGATTACCCTTCCGTTGATCGGCGATGTGCAGGCGGCTGGATTAACCCCGGAAAGGCTTGCGGCACAGTTGACCCAGGCGCTTTCCCAATACATCAACAAGCCCGAGATTACGGTGACTTTGGCGCAAGTGAACAGCAAGAAATTCTCCATCACGGGAGGAGTGAACCGTCCCGGCACGTATCCGCTGGTCACGCCGATCAAGGTCTCCGACGCTTTGAATCTGGGTGGTGGATTTCGGGATTTTGCTAACAAAAAAGATATTATTATCGTCCGCGGGGATAAGCGGCTTCACTTCAATTACAACGACTGGACGAAGGGAAAGAAACTCGACCAGGATATTATCGTGGAAAACGGAGATACGATCCTCATCAAGGAATAGCCGCGTCCGGAGTTCAAGCCATGCAGCCAAACGAAACTTATAGCGTCGCCAGGAGAGCACTCGATGTCGAGGACTATATCGATATCGTGCGCCGTCACAAGGGCTGGATTTTTGGACCTTTCCTGTTATCGGTGGTCGTAAGCGTCGTCGGCGTTTATCTCTGGCCCGATAGTTACATCTCTAAAGCGGTCGTGAAAATCGTGCCGCAGCAGGTGCCGGAGAACATGGTGCAGTCATCCATCAATCAACAGATGTATGACCGTATCAACTCGATGGAACAAACCATCCTGAGCCGGACCACGCTCATCACGATCATCAACAATTTCGGCCTCTACATGCGCGAACGGAGCCACTTGCCGGTCGAAGACGTGGTGGACGAGATGAAGAAGAAGCTCAGTATCCAGATGATGGCTCCCGCCGGTGGCGTCGCCGGGCGCACCATCCCCGCCTTTGCGATACAGTTCTCGTACGAGGATCGCCACAAGGCGCAGCAGGTGGTGGACGATCTGGTTTCCAGATTTATTACCGAGAATATCCGCAACCGCTCGAACGCCACGTACCAGACCACCCAGTTCATGAAGGACGAGCTGGAGCAAGCCAAGAAGGTACTGGATGAAGTGGAAGGAAAGCTGGCTCAGTTCCAATCCGAAAACAATGGACGTCTCCCGGATCAGGTGGATGGGAACTTAAGGCAACTGGCGGCGCTCCAGGCTCAGGAGATGATGCTCGAAAGCTCGCTGAGCCGGGCGAACGAGGACAAGTTGCAGTTGGAATCAAATGTCCGGATCGCAAAAGAGCAGTTCACCGCGGTGAGCAAAGAACCGCAGGAAACTGCGGCGGCGGTCGAAAAAAATGAACGCCTTACGGAAGCGGACCGCGAGATCGAAGGCCTCCAAACCCAGTTGGGTCTGTTGCGGCAGCACTATAGCGACAGCTTCCCCGACGTTCAGACTGCCATTGGCCGGCTGGAGTTGGCGAAGCAGAAGCGCGACGACATCCAGAAAGAAGATACAGCTTCTAAAAAATCGGCTCCAGCTCAAGCCAAACCCGTGAATCAGCTCGCCGTTCGCGAAGGACGCGAACTGGACGCGCAGATCCAGCGTCTGCAAAGCTCGGTCGAAGCCAAGCAGATGGAAATCGATCAGACCAATAAGGACATCAAGAAAATAAACGAAAGCATTAAAGGATACCAGTCCCGGCTCGAAACGGTGCCGCTCGGCCAAAAAATGTACGGCGATTTGCTGCGTGACCGTGAGATCGCCAAACAGAAATACGTCGAACTGGACGAGAAACTGGCCCGCGCGGCCACCGCCGAGGAAATGGAACGCCGCAAACAGGGCGAAATGCTGGAAGTGCTCGACCCGGCCTCTCTACCGATCAGCCCGGATTTGCCGAATCGGCCGTTGGTCATCTCGATTGGTGCAGCTTTCGGCCTGTTCCTCGGGATCGTCCTGGCGGGAGCGCGGGAAATGAAGGACACGTCGCTCAAGAATCTCAAGGACGTCCGCGCCTATACGCAGATGGCGATTCTCGGCAGCATTCCGCTGCTCGAAAATGACTTCGTTGTTCGCCGCCGAAAGCGGCTGGCGTGGCTGGGCTGGACCACGGCCTGCCTTGCTGCCGTGGTAGTCATCTCCGGTTCGATCGTGTATTACTACGTGACGAAGGTTTAGAAGGACAAAGAAGTCAGCCACCGATGAACGCCGATAAACACTGATCGATACCAAACAGCTTACCTGTGCCATCGGTGTTTATCAGTGGCTGAGAAGAGGAACTAATGAGCCGAGTACATGACGCACTGCGTCGCGCCGAACAAGCGGGTTTGCTTTCGGCCCCGGCGAATCGCACCCCCGCGTTGCCGGAGCTGAACAATGGTCCGGCGCCCCTCGATCTCGGCCCCAGCTTCGCCGGGCTATTGGAGCAAGTAGAGGAAGTGCCCTTGCGCACCGTGCCTGATTCGCTGCTGATCGATGTTTCGCGGCCGCATGAAGCGCCGATGGAAGAGTTCCGCACGCTCCGGACTCGGCTGAACCACATGAAGAGCCTTCAGCCGATCCACACGGTGGTAGTCACCAGCCCGTCGCCGGCGGAAGGAAAGTCGCTTTCCGCGGCGAACCTGGCGCTGGCGCAGGCTCACCTCGCCGGCAACCTGACCCTGCTCGCCGATTTCGACTTCCGACGCCCGATCGTTCACACGCTGTTCCAGATCGACCGCAGCCCCGGCATCACTGATTTCCTGCTCGGCAAAGTTCCTCTGCACAAGGCGATCAAGAAGGTCGCGGGCACGAATCTGTACCTCATGCCGGCCGGCGAGGCGGTGATCAATCCGCTCGAGCTCCTGAATCTGCGCGAGGTCAAGCAGTTGATGGATCGCCTGCCCACGCTGTTCAGTTGGATCATTCTGGATAGCCCGCCGCTCCTGTTTGCCGCGGATGCGAACCTGCTTTCGACGCTCTGCCACGGCACTCTACTGGTCGTGCGTATCGGACATACGACCATCGATTCGGTAACGCGCGCCATGCAATCGCTATGCAATAACAACGTGCTTGGAATCGTCGTGAACGCCGCGCGCCGGGGCGAGTTGTACAGCAAGTACACCTACTACCACTCTTATTACACGCCCAAAGAGGAAGATCCTCGGGACCGTTCGGACGACATCGATGCCGAGCCGGAAGCCGCACCGGTCCCTGCCGCGGGCGATGATTCGTCCCGCAAAGCTGATTAGGCCGGGCTTCTTAACAGCAGGGCCGAGTTCTTACTGCCGAAGGCAATGCAGTTGACCACGGCGTATTCAATATTCGCGCGGCGGCCAACTTGAGGAATGTAGTCGAGATCGCATTCGGGATCCGGCACATCCAGGTTCGCGGTCGGCGGGAGGATTCCATCTCGCATCGCCAGCAAGGTAGCGGCAACTCCAGCCGCGCCACACGCCCCTTGCGGATGGCCGATCAGACTCTTCAGTGAGGAACCGGGCAATTGACTGGCATACTTGCCAAAAGCCAGCTTCACGGCCCGGGTTTCGATTCGATCGTTCAGCTCGGTCGAGGTTCCGTGATAGTTGATGTAACCCACCGCCTCGGGTTCGACGCCGGCTTCCTCGAGCGCCATCCCGATGGCTCTCGCAGGCTCTTCACCGCATTCTTCCAGACGCACTCGGTGGTATGCCTCGCACGTCGAGCCATAACCGGCGATCTCGCCGAGAATCTGCGCTCCGCGGGCTACGGCATGCTCCCGCTCTTCCAGCACGAAAAACCACGCTCCTTCGGCGATGACGAACCCTTCGCGGTCCCCCGAAAATGGCCGCGAAGCACGCTGGGGTTCATCATTCCACCGCGAGGCCAGGATTCGCATGGCCATGAAGCCACGCAGAATCAGCGGGGCGATGGGCGCGTCCACTCCCCCGGCCACCATCAGATCCAATCCGCCAGCCTGGATGTGACGGCACGCATATGCCAACGCATCGGTGGAGGAGGTGCATCCGGTGGAGATCACGTGCGACAAACCGCGGAAACCGAAACGCATGGAGACTTCGCTTGCTAGCGTACCGATGGTCGAGGTGGGCACCACGTATACCGAACACTGCCGCCATTGACCGGTGTGATAGAGCCGGTACTGCTCCTCGGTGAATTCGAGGCTGCCACCGCCGGAGCCAACCATCACGCCAATCTGGCGCAGTTCGTCACGGGTCATCGCCGAAGGGTCGAGTCCAGCCGAATCGAGAGCTTCACCCACGGCCGCAATGGCCAGGAGCGCAACCCGGGGAACATGGGGGCGCTCTTTGGGGGTAGTGTAATCCTCCTCGCGAAAGCCCTTCACCTCACCGGCGACGCGAACGGGAAAATCCGAGGCGTCGAAACGGGTGATAGGGCCGACTCCGCTCACTCCGTCGCGAGTTGCGTTCCAAAACGCACAAGTTCCAATGCCGTTAGGGCTCACTACGCCGATACCCGTAATCACGACGCGGCGTTTCATGGAGGGTTGGAAGAAGCTATGCTGCTTCATGATAACCCGGACGGCCGGAATCTCGATGTTTCAACCAGGTTTTCCCGGAGCGGCCCGGTTCCGGCCCCCACCGATGAGGTAGAATAACCGTTACACTTACTGCGTCAGGTTCGCGTTCTCTGACTCCGATCATTCGGTGAAACCACGGTTGATGAACGGACGTCTGATCTAAGGCGCAGAGTGGAAAGGAACCCGGTTTAGATGACGTTTCCCAGGGCCGGACGCCTGCGCCCTCTTGCGGCTTGTTTCCTGTGTTGTCTTCCCCTTTTTTCACAACCGCCGCAGACACAGCCGCAACCGTCCCAACAGCAGCCGCCCGCGCCGCCGCAACAGAAGAAAAACAATCCTTTTGAGGCGGTGCCGCAATCCACCGAACCGGAACAGCAGCCACCCAGACTTGAAGCTCCAAAGCCGGCAGTCCAAACCGTGAATCCGGGTGCGACGCCGCCCGAGAACGTGATCGAGGAGGTTCAATTCCGCGGCGCGCGACGGGTGCCCCAGGATACGCTGCGCGCGCTGATCTTCACCAAAAAAGGCGACGCATACGATGAAGAGACGCTGCATCGGGACTTCATGACTCTGTGGAACACGGGCCGTTTTGACGACATCCGCATGGAACGGGAAGCCGGCGCGACGGGTTGGATTATACGATATGTCGTGGTGGAACGGCGCATCGTCCGATCCATTAAGTACGACGGCATGAAGTCGATCACGGTGTCCGAAATCCTCGACCGCTTCAAGGAGCGCAAGGTTGGATTGAGCGTGGAATCGCAATACGATCCGAACAAAGTGCAGCGCGCCAAGAACGTTTTGCAGGAGTATCTGGCGGAGCGCGGCCGGCAGTTCGCAACCGTCGAACCTGAAATCCATCAGGTGCCTCCCTCATCGCTCGAGATCGTGTTTAAGGTCGACGAAGGACCCAAGGTGAAGGTCGGGAATATAACCTTTGAAGGCAACAATGCCTTCAGCGCTAGAATCATCAGAAGGTCGATGAAGAATCTGCGCCCGATCGGCATTCCCTACTCCATCTTCTTCGAGGACCTCTTCGCCAAGACGTTCGATTCGACCAAACTGGAAGAGGATCAGGAGCGTATTCAGGATTTCTACCAGGGCGCCGGGTACTTTACCGCTCACACCACCGGGCATAAGGTCGACATCGTCAACGTGGGTGGCGGAGAGTTCCGTCTTCCGCTGATCAAACCGAACCGGCCCGGCAAGAATGCAAACATCGATATTTCGATTGAAGAAGGCCGCCTGTACCACCTGAACCAGATCAACTTCGTGGGCGTGAAGTTATTCCGGACACCGGATTCACTCATGCGTCCCGTCTTCAAGATGGGCCCTGGAGACGTATTCTCCACTACCAAGCTGCGGACGGGATTCACCGAACTACAAAAGCTTTATGGCCAGTTCGGGTACATTGACTTCGTTTCGGAACCGAGTTTCGAGCCCATTCCCAACACCGATAAGATCGACCTGACGCTGACTTTCGATGAGGGCAAACAATTCTTCGTACGCCGCATCGATTTTTCCGGCAACGTCACGACACGCGACCGCGTGATCCGCCGCGAATTGCTGATCGACGAAGGCGACATCTTCAATACGCGGCTCTGGGAGTTGAGCCTTCTGCGTCTGAACCAGCTCGGCTATTTTGAGGCGTTGAAGGAAAACGAGTCGGTCGACATCAAGCGGGATACCAACACCGACACCGTGGATCTTACGCTCAAGGTGAAAGAGCGCGGCAAGAACTCGATCTCGTTGAACGGCGGCGTATCCGGCATCGCGGGCAGCTTCGTCGGTCTCAACTATTCCACCAACAACCTGCTCGGCCTCGGCGAGACGCTCAGCCTCGGCGGCCAGTTGGGCACGCGCATGACCAACGCCACGCTGGGATTCACGGAACCGTATTTTCTCGATCGTCCGATGTCGGTGGGATTCACCATCAACGTTACCCGGTTCGACTACAATCAGGCCCGCGAGGCGTCGATTCTTTCGGGAACCAACTTGATCCCTCTATACAGCCAGCTGGGCAGCCAGAATCTCCTCAACTACATATCCAATTCACGCGGCTTTACGGTTTTCACGAGCTATCCGCTCCGGAGAAGCTTCGCGCGCGTAGGCATTACCTACGGGTACAATATTCAAAACGTGAAGACTCTGACTGACGCGGCCGGCACCTACTTCGATTACATCAACTTCCTGCATATCAACGGGCCGAATCCGTTGAATGGCATCACTACGTCGACAATCACCCCCAGCTTCACGTACAATTCGAAGAACAACGCGCTTAATCCGACGGCTGGCAAGAGTCTCTCGGCTTCCTTAGCCGTCTCGGGAAGCGTGCTCGGCGGAACGGTGAATCAGATTCAGCCGGTGATCGACGCGCAGTACTATCACGTGTCGCCGATCTTCAAAAAGAATGTGATTGCGTTGCATGTCCTGGGCCGATGGCTCACCGGATACGACGGAAAGGTAGCGGCGCCTTTCAACCGCTTCTATATGGGCGGAGAGAACGATATCCGCGGTTTCAACATTTGGGGGATCAGCCCGATTGCCTATGTGCCGACCACGGGAACGGCCCCCATCTTGAACAATGATGGAAGCCAACGGTTACAGAAGACGATCAGCGCCAACGGTAGCACGGTGTTCAGTCCGGTCACGGCGACCATCCCCAGCTACCAGCTCGTGTTTCCTGGCGGCGACACGCAGGTCGTGACCAACGTGGAATATCGCATTCCGATCTTCGGGCCGGTGACCCTGGCGATCTTCATGGATGCCGGCGCGAACCGGCTCACGCGCCAGAGCCAATTGGATTTGAATCCGGATCGCATCGGGATGTTGGATCAGCAATTCCCCGAAGCTGCGTTCCCTCCGCATGCATTGATCGCCGCGGGGACGCAAGCCACGCGCATGTCCACTGGTATCGAACTGCAGGTGCTCATGCCCGTTGTAAACGCCCCATTCAGGCTATATTGGGCTTACAACCCGCTGCGCGTGGATGAGAATCTGCAGCCGCCGATTGTGGCGGACCGCAGTTATTTCCCCAATGCGGCGTCTTATTACAACGCCGTGGCAACCGTCGGTCAGCTTGAACCGTTCTTCGAGCAGGCTCATATGTTCCGGTTTACCGTCGGGCGAACGTTCTAAGGAGTTTGGTCGTGAAAATAAACACATTTGCATGGTTTTGTATCGCGTGCGGGACGTGCGTGGTAACGCAGGCGCAGACCGCTGCGTCCAGCGTTTCTGTCTCCGCTACACAGGCGCCGACCAAGGTCGGCGTGATTCAGGTTCAGGCCGCTATCGTCAGCACCAAGGATGGTCAAAAGGCAGTCGCCGATCTCGATACGAAGCTGGCGCCGCTCAAAAACGAGCTGGAAAAAAAGCAGGCTGAAATTCGGGAGTTGCAAGACAAGCTGCAGCGTGGCGGCAATGCGATGGCCGAAGCCGCCAAGGCCGATCTGTCCCGGACGATCGACCAGAAAACCAAGTCCTATCAGCGCGACATGGAAGACGCACAATCCGAATATCAGGATGAGCAACGCAAGATGCTCGAGGAACTGGGCCAGAAAATGGAGGCGGTCATCGACAAATATGCGGTGGCTAACGGTTATTCCGTGATCCTCGACGTGAGCAATCCGAATACGCCGGTGCTTTATGCGGCCAACGCGATCGACATCACCAAGGAGATCATCGACCTGTACGATAAAACGGCGCCTGGTCCGGCGACCAGTTCCGCGTCCAAGCCGACTCCGCCGACGGTCATGTCCCCCAGGCCTGCGCCGGCCAAACCGCCAACGCCTGCGGCCGCACCCGCGGCGGCGCAGAGACCGTGAAGATGGCGATGTTAAGATACTTTAGAGGTTTACAGGTGTGAAATTACAGTCAATTGCTTTACCCGCTCTGGTGCTGATCCTGAGCGGCGCTGCGGTGGCGCAGACTGCGACCAAGGTCGGCGTGATTCAAGCCCAAAGCGCGCTAATCAGCACCAAGGACGGGCAAAAGGCGGTCGCCGAACTCGATACCCGCCTGGCGCCTCGAAAAAAGGACCTGGAGCGCAAGCAGGCTGAGATCAAGGACCTTCAGGATAAGCTGCAGCGCGGCGGAAACGCCATGGCCGAGCCCGCCAGGAACGATCTGATGCGCAGCATCGATCTGAAGACCAAGAGCTTCAATCGCGACATGGAAGACGCCCAAGCCGAGTCGCAACAGGAACAGCGGAAACTTCTGGACGATCTGAGTCAGAAGATGATGGCGGTGATTGACAAGTACGCCCAGAGCAACGGCTATTCGCTGATTCTGGACGTGAGCAATCCGAACACCCCGGTCCTGTATGCCGCCAATGCGGTGGACATCACCAAAGAGATCATCGATCTATACGACAAGAGCGCGTCGTCTCCCGCCGCCGCACCGGCGAAGCCAGCCGCTGCGCCTCCCAAGCCCGCGATGCCGCCCGCAACGCCACCGGCCGCGAAGAAGCAGCCTTAGTACATCCTCCTGAAAGCGTCCGTAGGAGCCGTAATGAACCCTAGGCGGGTGGGACCGACATTCATGTCGGCGAATTGAGCGGGTAACCGAGTTTGTGGGGCCGACGGCCACGTCGGCAGGCCGGCCCCACCTGCTCAAGTTCTTCCTACATCGCAACTGATCCAGAAGCTTTCCCGCCACACTCCGCCGGGTGCGATGTACTGCAAACCGGCGTCGACTCCGGCGTGAGTGAGGTTGAATGCGTTGGTTTGCGCAGACATCGGCTCGAAACAGACGAATGCTCCGTGGGGCGGCGTGTAGAAAGTCACCACGGGATACCTCGGTCCGACACGCACCCGGAGCCGTTGGTTCTCCCCCTGGACCGAAAACTCGGCGCCCGTCAGGCTCGTGAGGACATCATCGAACGACTGATCCGCCAGACGCATGGAGTTAGGAAGGGTCAAGCTCTTACGCTCTCCCGTAGGCACCATCTTGTCCGAGAGCACCACCAACTCACGCGCGGCAAGCTGTAGCATCCACTCCTCGCGCGGTGACCCGCTGAGTTGGAAAAAGGGATGAAATCCAAGCGAAAGCGGCATCGGCTCCGCTGAATGATTCTCTACCGCAGTCTCGACTTCAAGGGTTGTGCCGGACAGGCGATGGGTGATTTCGATGGTGTGGGCAAACGGGAACTGGGCCATCCATTGCGGAAACCGCCAGAACTCGAGCCGGCTGGTGACGCTTGCTCGTTCGAGGTTCGTCACCTTCCAGCGGTCGGTAAACAAAACCAGCCCGTGAATCGGTAAATGGTTCGCGTCGTACCGAAGATAGCCAAGCCCCGGATTCAGCCGATACTGCGCGCCGGAAGCGTAGTAGGTTTCGCCGTCGAGCCGATTCGCCCAGGGCGCCAGGAGGGGGATCCCGCCGAGTTGCGTGGTCGCACGCCATTTGTCGAGCGGCTCCGGCGTCCTCAAGAATTCCCAGCCGCCCACCAGCATTGAGTACGCGTTGTTGCCGAAAGATGTCGCTATCGAGACGCTGGTGTCGCCGTCTTGAAGGTGAACGATCTCATCGCTCACGGTCCTACATCGCCTCTTCGCTCCAGTCCTGAAGGATCGCCTTAACCCTTCCGGTGAACTGGTCAGCAAGCGCTCCATCGATCAACCGATGATCGAAGGTGAGCGCGAGATAGCACATCGACCGGATCGCGATGGCGTCATCCACAACCACCGGTTCCTTGTCGACCGTTCCCACCCCGAGGATCGCGACCTGCGGCTGGTTAATCACCGGCGTAGCGAAAACGCTTCCGAAGCTGCCGAAATTAGTGATCGAGAAGGTCCCGGACTGTACCTCATCCGGCCGGAGCTGACGCGACCGAGCCCGCGAAGCCAGATCGACGATGGACCGCTGCAACCCGACCACATTCTTTTCGTCCGCGTTGCGGATCACGGGAACGATCAAACCGTTCTCCAACGCCACCGCTATGCCGATGTTAATATCGCGATGGTAGATGACGTTCGTGCCGTCAATGGAGGCATTCACAATCGGGAACTGGCGCAACGCTGCGGTGGTCGCACGCATGACAAACGGCAAGAAGGTGAGACCGAAGCCGTATTGCGCTTGGAACTGTCCCTTGATGCGATCGCGAAGTTTAGCGATGCGGGTCATGTCCACTTTGTGCACGGTGGTCACATGGGCTGAAGTGTGTTTGCTGAACACCATGTGCTCGGCGATTCGCTGCCGCATCACGGACATCGGCTCGACGCGAGTTGCCGGAACCTCGCCATACGTCATGGCTTGGGCGGGCGAAGGCGGGGGCGGAGCCGGTGCGGGACGGGGCACATCCCTGACTTGCTGACTAGGCACCATTCCAGTCGGAGCGGCCGGGGGTGGGGGCGGCGGCGCCTGTGGCGGAGGAGGAGTCGGCGGAGCAACCGCGGCCGCAGGAGCCGATCGCGCCGCAATATAATTCTCGAGATCCTGCTTGGTAATTCGCCCGCCGGCTCCTGTACCTTTCACCTGGCCCAAATCGATGTTATTCTCGCGGGCCATCTTGCGAACCAGCGGCGATAGCGGTCCAGCGATTTCTTCGACCACGGCGGCCGGAGGAGCGGCAGGAGCCGGAGCAGCTTGCGGCGGCGGAGGCGGCGGGGGCTGCGAAGCCGGGGTCTGCACGGCAACGGGGGCCGGAGCGGGTTGGGCCGCCGCTGGAGATGGGCCATCGCCGTCGGTGATCCGGCCCACGACCGTATTGATCCCTACTGTCTTGCCTTCCTCGACCATGATCTCGGAAAGTGTCCCGGCGGCGGGCGACGGAATCTCGGTATCCACCTTATCGGTCGAAATCTCGAACAGCGGTTCATCACGATCCACGCGTTCGCCAGGCCGCTTCAGCCATTTGGTCAGGGTTCCTTCGACAATGCTTTCGCCCATCTGGGGCATGACGACATCGATCATAGTTTCTCCATCTCGCGGTCGAAAACCTGTCCGAAACTTCGGCACAGCGCGGCGATGACCTCATCCCGGGCCGCCGTACATCCAAGAGCGCGCATCGACGTTACCGGTTTAGTCAATCCGCACGGCACAACGTATCGGAAAAAGCTCAAATCAGTATCCAGGTTCAGAGCAAATCCGTGCGAAGTTACCCAGCGGCTGATGTGCACGCCGATCGCGGCCACTTTTCCTTCTTTAGTCCAAACTCCGGTGCATCCATTAACCCGGTGAGCCTCAATGTTGAACTCAGCCAGCGTTTCAATCAACGTCTGTTCTATACCGCGAACGTAGGCGACCACGTCGCGCTTCCATTCTCGCAAATCGAAAATGGGATACCCCACGATCTGCCCAGGCCCGTGGTAGGTGACGTCGCCGCCGCGATCGGTGCGGTGGAACTGGATTCCCGCCCGCGACAAAACTTCGGGGGAAGCCAGCACATTTTCGTCATGTCCGTTGCGGCCCATGGTAACTACGTGCGGATGTTCGACGAACAGGAGCTGATCCGGAATTTCCCCGTGCTTCCGCCGGTTGACCAGATCGTTTTGAATTTCGAGAGCATGCGCATAGTTGATCCGGCCCAGATCTCGCGCGACTGCGTAGGGCAAGCCGGACCCGGGGGTCGGCGCGGACGAGGGCGTCCGCCCCACATCGGTCACCACACTAGACATTGATCGCATTCCCGGAATGTGGGGCGGTCCCCCCGGATCGCGGCCGACGCCCCCGTCGGCCTTCTTCAAAATTAGGCATTGATCGCCATTCCGTAGACGGCGTTGAACGCTTCGCCCACGGCCTCGTACAGCGTCGGATGCGCGTGAATGGTGTGCATCATTGTCTCGACGGTGGCCTCGGCTTCCATTGCCGCTACGCACTCGCTGATCAGCTCAAACGCTTCCGGGCCGATGATGTGGACGCCCAGAATTTCGCCGTACTTCTCGTCGGCGACCACTTTGACAAAGCCGTCATGCCGGCCCAGGATGCTGGCCTTGCTATCCGCCATAAACGGGAACTTACCGATTTTGACCTTGTGACCCTGAGCGCGCGCCTGAGCTTCGGTCAGCCCGACGCTTCCGATTCCCGGCTCGGTATAGGTTGCGCTCGGGATTCGATTCTTATTGAC
Organism: Bryobacteraceae bacterium; assembly: GCA_050015435.1. Lineage (GTDB taxonomy): Bacteria > Acidobacteriota > Terriglobia > Bryobacterales > Bryobacteraceae > Palsa-187. Next base: position 14,587 of record JBEKBK010000040.1, on the reverse strand, counting down.
CGGAGTCACGGGCTTGCCCGCGATATGGCCGATGGCCACCATCCCCTCCGCCGTCGCCACGTGAGCCAGCAGGGGCGTACCGCCGACCACATCGCCGATCGCATAAATACCCGGCTCTTTCGTGCGCTGATATTCATCTACCTTCACGAAACCCCGGTCAATCTCGACCCGGGTGCCTTCGAGACCGATGTTCTCCGTCAGAGGCTTTCGTCCCACGGCGACCAGCAGCGTTTCCACTTCGAGATCCTCGCGCTTGCCGTTCGATAGCGCCACCGCAAGCCGGACTCCTTGATCCGTTCGTTGGATGTTCTCAGCCCGTGCACCGGTTTCGACGCGAATGCCAGTCTTCCGGAACACCCGCTCCAGCTCTTTCGAAACTTCTTCGTCCTCCATGGGAACAATGCGAGGCAGCATTTCGAGGAGGGTGATTTTCGTCCCAAAACGGTGGAAGGCGGACGCAAACTCCACACCGACAGCCCCGGCCCCAATGATGCCCATTGAACCGGGAACGTGCGTGAGGTTCAGAATCTCAATATTGGTGAGAATCCGCTGCGGATCGGGTTGCAGGCCCGGGAGCATGCGCGCTTCCGAACCCGTAGCGATAACGATGTTCTCGGTCTCCAGAATCTGCTTGCCAGTGTCGGAAGTGACCTCAACTTTGCCGGTGCCCGCCAGACGCGCAAATCCCTTGATCCAATCCACTTTGTTCTTCTTCATCAGGAACTCGACTCCCTTGGCGTGCTTCGAAACGATCTTGTTCTTACGATCGCTCACCAGGGGGAAATCGAGGCGTGGATTATCGCAGTGAATGCCGTCCTCAGCCGAGTTAAGGAATCGTTCCCATACGTCGGCGGCGTGTAAGAACGCTTTAGTGGGAATGCAGCCCACATGCAGGCAGGTGCCGCCCAGCTTCGGATCCTTTTCAACTATCGCTGTTCTAAGACCGTATTGACCGGCCCGAACGGCCGCGGAGTAACCACCCGGGCCACTCCCGATGACGACCACGTCGTATGTCATTTATTTTTCAGTGTAGCAAGCGAGGGAACCAGTTCCTGGAACTTTCAGCGGTTAAACGCGGAAACCATAACAGAAGCTAGCATGGACCTGTGCGGGTGATCGTGATCGACGACCAGGAACTACTCGGGCGGATGCTCGGAGGAGATGAGGATGCGTTCACCCTTCTCTACCGCAGGCGGCAGGGTGGGATTTACCGGTTCGCATTGCATATGACCGGCAACGCGGCTGTGGCGGAGGACGTGACCCAGGAAGTCTTCATGATGCTCATCGAGTGCAGAGAGCGATTCGAGCCGGCCCGTGGATCGGTGGCCGCCTTTCTGTATGGCATCGCGCGCAATCTAGTTCTGCGTCGCATCGAGAAGGACCGCGCCAGCCTGGAAACGGAAATCGCCGACTTGGCTTGCGACGGGGACCTTCTTCAGGATCTGACCCGTCAGGAGACCATCGATCAGGTCCGCCGGGCCGTACTAAGTCTGCCTGCCGTATATCGGGAGGCGGTGGTGCTGTGTGACTTACAAGACATGAACTATCTGGATGCCGCAGCCGCGCTCGATTGCCCGGTGGGGACGGTGCGATCGCGGCTCAGCCGGGGACGATCGATGCTCGCTCAGAAGTTGGGCGGAAAAGCGCGGAGTGCGATCGGGAGTTGGGGATGAACGACGACGTTATTCTTTCTGCATTGAGGGCACTGGCCGAGCGCGACCGCACCGCAACGGCATCGCCAGAACTGGAGACGCGGTTGCGCCAGGCCTTCCGGCGAAGGCAGAGCGCGAGGTTGCGGAAGCGCACCGGGATTTGGTCGGCGGCGCTGGTCGCGACGGCAGCCGCGATCGTGATCGTATTTGTCGCAGGCGACAGAACTCGTCCGGAACCGGTGATGGTGCGATTACCCGCGACGTCCGTAGAGGCGCCCGTTGCCCCTCCGCCGGTTCGGCCGACCCCGCGGGGATTAGCTCGCGCACGCGCCATTCCGCCCCACGAAATCGTTACGGAGTTTTTCCCGCTTATGGACGTCGCGCCACCTTTTGAGCGCGGGGAACTGATCCGCGTCAATGTGTCGGCAGCCGCCATGCGAACTGTTGGCCTGCCGGTCGACGAGGATCATCTTGCGGACCATGTCCAGGCGGACGTCCTGGTGGGTCAGGAAGGCCTGGCCCGGGCCATTCGATTTGTAAAGTCTTCGGAGTAGTCTATGAAAAGGACGTTTATGAGATTCACAACTACCGCAATCCTGGCAGTGATGCCGATGCTTCAGGCGCAGGACCTGCCAGATCCGGCCGGACCCCAAGTGAGAATCATGATGAGCCAGGCGGGGCCGCTTGCCGGGTCCACCGTGCAATTCGTCTCCGGCGAGGTAATGGGAGGTAATCCCGTAACCGGCTCACCCTATTCCGCCCAGGCGATTACGGAAACCACCCAAACGCTCGCCGACGGAAGCCACATTGGCCATAAGTCAACCTCGATGCTGTATCGCGATAGCGACGGCCGGGAACGGCGCGAGATGTCTTTGCCCGTTCTCGGGGCGAGCGAGACGAGGGCCCAGGGGCCGCAGACCGTGTTTATCTCCGACCCGGTGGCCGGGACCAGCTATACGCTCGACACGACCAGCCATACCGCCCATAAGATGCCAGCTCCTGCGTCGATTCAGAGGAAGGTGTTGAGCGGCGGGGGTGGGTCAACGAGGATCGCGAACGGGATCACGGTTACGGGAGGCGTGATCACTCCGGGTGGAGGACCACCGGACCTGTACTACACAAGCTCAACCGTGTCGAATGGTGCGCTCCCACCACCACCGAAGGTTGAACAACTCGGCACCATGACTATTGAGGGCATCCAGGCCGAGGGCACGCGAACCACCACCACCATTCCCGCGGGGCAGATCGGCAATGACCGGGCCTTAGAAATCGTCTCGGAGCGCTGGTACTCGCAGGAGTTGAAGGTGGCGGTGTTGACCAAGCATAGTGATCCTCGTATGGGCGAAACTGTCTATCGCCTTACCCAGATCAATCGTAGCGAACCTGATCATTCGCTTTTTGAAGTCCCGGCGGATTACGCGGTTTCGGACGGCCCGGCTATGAAAGTCGTGACCAAAGAAGAATAACAACTACATCGGGCTTCTCTCCAGCGGACGCGTATGCCACGATGGAGGTAGTATGCGCATCAAGATCACCAGCTTTTGCGGCGCGATCTTAGTCACTGCGCCGGCTCTATTCGCCCAGGCGAGACCCCTGCAAACTCAGATCTCCCTGAGGGATTTGAGTGCGTCTTATGAGTCGCTTGCAGAACGAGTTCGGCCAGCCGTCGTACAGATTTTTTCCACGGGTTACGCCACCACCACGGAGGGGACCACTGGGAATAACGCGTCAAGCCTGCTTTCTACCCAGCGCAGTACAGGCTCGGGGGTAATCCTGAGTCCCGACGGGTACATCATCACCAACAATCACGTCGTGCAGGGCGCTCGCAAGATTGAGGTGAGGCTGCCGCCAAGAAACGGTGCCCGCGAAATGGAGTCTACCATTCCCGCCAAACTAGTGGGCGCGGACCATGAGACCGATCTGGCCGTAATCAAGATCGATCGCAAGGATCTTCCGACGCTTGAAATCGGTGACTCCAACGATTTGCATCAAGGGCAGCTCGTGATGGCCTTCGGCAATCCCCTAGGGCTCGAGGGCTCGGTCTCGATGGGCATCGTCAGCTCGGTTGCGAGGCGCATAAAACAGGATGACTGGATGGTGTACGTACAGACTGATGCGCCCATCAACCCTGGGAACAGCGGCGGCCCGCTGGTGGATACGGAAGGTCGCCTGATGGGAATTAATACCTTCATCTTCACCCAATCGGGAGGAAGCGAAGGTCTCGGCTTCGCCATCCCCAGCAATATGGTGCGCAGTATTTACGATCAAATTTTCAAGGACGGGCACGTGCATCGGGGCCAAATCGGCATCGTCGCCCAGACCATCACACCGGCCATGGCAAAGGGGTTGCATCTTTCTCAGGACTGGGGCGTGATCGCATCGGACGTAACGCCCGACGGCCCCGCCGACAAAGCCGGCATGAAAATAGGCGACATTATCCAATCCATGAACAGACGACCGATGACAGACGCGCCGCAACTGGAAACGGCCATCTATAATCTGAAGCTTTCCGCCTTGGTCACCCTGGCAGTGCTGCGCGAGGGCAAGACCTTAAGCTTTACGATGCCGGTGATCGAGCGCGACGACGATCCGCAAAGATTCGCCGACATGGTGAATCCCGAGGACAATCTGGTTTCGAAGCTGGGCATCCTCGGCATCGAGATCAGCGACAAAATCTCTGATATGTTGCCAGAACTTCGTCATAACTATGGCGTGGTGGTGGCGGCTCGCTCTGCAAGCCCTCCTTACTCCGGCGGCGAACTCGAGATTGGCGACGTCATCTATGAGATCAACCGGACGCCTGCTGTGACCATTAAGACTCTACGCTCGACGCTGGACGATTTGAAGGCCGGCGATGACGTGGTGCTCGAAGTGGAACGCTCGGGCAAGCTCCTCTACGTAACCATCGAGCTCGAATGAACCGGCGTCTATCCGCGGCTTTTCTATGGACTGCGATGCTGGTCTTTTCGCAGAGTGTAGTGTTTCCGCTGGAGACCCTTCGGGTGCAGGGAAACTCGCGGATACCCACCGAAAAGATTATCGACTTGGCCGGTCTCAAAATCGGCTCGCCGGTGCTTAAGGCAGATTTCGATGAAGCACGCGCGAGACTGCTGGCCACCGGGGCATTCGAAAGCGTGGGTTATGAATTCAAGCCCAGCGCCTCGAACACCGGTTATGACGGCGTCTTTGAAATCGTAGAGGTCAATCAACTCTTCGCCTACCGTTTCGAAGATCTGCCGGTAGCCGAGGAAACCCTGCGGGCCGCGTTGCGCAAGCAGGAGCCTCTTCTGGGAGACAAGATTCCAGGAAGACCCGAGGTGCTCGATCGGTATTCGAAAGCGATCGAGGCAATCGCGAAAGTGCCCGTGGTGGGTAAGCTCACCACGGACGTGCCGGGCCAGCTCAGCATAGTTTTTCGCCCTCCCAACCCGCGCTCGAACGTCGCTGAAGTACGGTTCACGGGTAACCAGGTGCTCCCGTCGCCATTGCTGATCAACACGCTTTCCGGGGTCGCGATCGGGATCGCTTACAACGAGGTCACGATGCGGATCCTGCTCGATTCAAGCATCCGGCCGCTCTATGATGCGCGGGGGCGGATCCGGGTGAGCTTTCCGGCACTTACCGTGGAAAAATCGCCCAAGCCTGACGTGGACGGCGTGGTGGTGACCGTCGCCGTCAACGAAGGACCCGCTTACAGTCTTGGAAACATCAGTTTCGCGGGCATATCCCCAGGCGACGCCAAAGAAGCACAGAGGGCTGCCAATATTCAAGCCAACGACATCGCTAATTTCGACGACATCAACGCCGGGCTCGACCGAGTCTACAAACGTTATAAGAGCAAGGGATACCTTCGAGCCGCGGGTAAGGTGGAACGCGAAATTGACGACGAGAAGCACACCGTGGACCTGGTGGTCACCATCGATCCAGGAGCGTTGTACTCGATGGGAAAACTAGAAATCACCGGGCTCGACATCACCAGCGAACCCGCAATCCGCAAGACTTGGGCGATCAAGTCCGGCGAGCCTTTTCAGCCTGAGTATCCCGATTCGTTTCTCAGCGACATTCGCGCCCAGGAAGTTTTCGACAACCTTGGCAAGACCGAAGCTGAGACGAAGATCGACGAAAAGACCAAGATCGTGGACGTGACCCTGCATTTCGGCGGCAGTACTGGAACAAAACGGGAGCGTATACCGGGTGGTCGAGGCGGTCGCGGACAATAACGTTGGTATTCTAGTTAGAAGTGTCCGCCCCTCTGAATTTCCACCTCGAACACTACGAGGGTCCGCTCGATCTGCTGCTAGACCTGATCCGGAAGCAGGCGATCAACATTTACGACATCCCGATCGCCCAGATCACGACGCAGTACCTCGAATTCATGCAGCGGGCGGCCGAGATGGACGTGGAAATCAGCGCCGAGTTCGTATACATGGCGGCTACGCTGATCCACATCAAGTCCAAAATGCTGCTGCCGCGCGACCCGGAGTTAGACAAGCTGATGCCCGAGGACGATCCGCGCAAGGAGCTGGTCGATCGTTTGCTGGAGCACGAGCGCTTCAAGTCCGCAGCGGAGATGCTCCATCAGAAACGGGTCATTGAAGAAGCGGTCTGGTCGAATCCGCAAATCGAGCAATTTATCGCCGACAACGATACGCCGGGTCTGGCTGTATCTCTTTTCGACCTGGTGAAGACGTTCCAGAGTGTGCTCGAGCGAGCCAAGCAACGGCCCATTTACGAGGTCACCGGGGAGGAAGTCTCGGTCCCCGACATGATTCAATACCTGCGCAAGACTTTCGAGAAGGAAGGACGCTCAGAGATCGTTTCCGCGCGCGAACTGTTCGAGCGGCAGGGCAGCCGAAGAGCCATGATTTGCTTGTTTCTGGCGGTGCTGGAGCTGGTAAAGCTTCAGGCCATCGGCCTGGTGCAGAAGGACGCGTTCGGTGAAATCGGATTGAAGCGCCTCAAAGGATTTGAAGCGGCCTTCACCTCCCATCAGGTGATGACGGCGATCGACGAAGGATACAGCTAACGCAATATGGAAGAGATGGATGTAACCCAACTGGCGGAAGAGCTTCCGTTTGACGGCGATGACGCCCAGTTAAGGGCGGTCCTCGAAGCGATCGTCTACATTACCGACGAGCCGCTCTCCGCGCAACAGATGGCGGCCGCGCTCAGCCAGCCGATCGACAAAATCAAGCGCCTTCTCGATGAACTGGTGGCTGAATACGCGCGCCCGGAACACGGTCTCAGTATCCGCGAAGTGGCGGGCGGCTATAAGATGGCGACCAAGGCCGAGCACCACGAAGCCGTCCGTGCCTTTGTCAAGAAGCTCACGCCGCCTCTGAAGTTGTCGCTGGCTGCCCTCGAAACTTTGGCGGTCATCGCGTACAAGCAGCCCGTAACCGCACCTGAAATCATGGAAATTCGCGGCGTGCAAGGCGCGAGTGTTTTGAAGACGCTGCTCGACCGGAAGCTGATCTCCGAATCGGGCCGCAAAAACGTGGTCGGCAAGCCGATTCTTTACAAGACCACCAAGGATTTCCTGGTTCAGTTCGGACTGAAGGATCTGAGCGAGTTGCCGACGCTGAAGGAGTTCGAGGAGTTGGGACGCCTGGAGATCGCCGAGCCCGAGCCGGAAGCGCCGGCGCCGGCGGTCCAGAAACCGGCAGCTGAACCCGAACCGGAAACCCGGGAAGATGCCTGAGGAGCGGCTCCAGAAGATCCTGTCGCAGGCGGGAGTAGCCAGCCGCCGCAAGGCGGAACAACTCATCACTGAAGGCCGTGTCACAGTGAACGGCGCTGAGATCACCGAACTGGGCTCCAAAGCGGACCTCGATCGGGATCACATCAAGGTGGATGGACGCCTGTTGCGCAAGCCGAAACGGCATGTGTACATCGCTTTGAACAAGCCCAAGAATTGCGTCACGACGGTTTACGATCCGGAGGGACGCCAGACCGTGATTGACCTAATGCGGGGCGTCAAGGAGCGTGTTTTTCCGGTGGGCCGCCTCGACTACCACAGCGAAGGATTGCTGTTGCTGACCAACGACGGCGAATTCGCGCATCGCATTACCGCGCCTGCCAACCACGTCACCAAGACCTACGTGGTAAAGGCGAACGGCACTTTGACCAAGGAGCAGGAACAGGTGTTTCGGGCCGGGGTTCCGTTGCATGGCCGCAAGACGTCACCCGCCGAATTGAAACTCATCAAGCCCGGCGTGAATCCATGGTATGAGGTCCGCATTACGGAAGGCCGCCAGAACCAGATCCGCGTGATGTTCAAGTATTTCGGGCGGCTGGTCGAAAAGTTGCGGAGGGTCAAAATCGGATTTCTCGAACTGGACCTCCCGCCCGGACGTTATAGGGTGCTGACACCCAAGGAGATCGAGCGCTTTCGGAAGACCCTGAAGCTCGATGTGGACGAACATGTCAAACATTCCTGAGCTGCTCAGGAAATCGCACACCATCGCCGTGGTGGGCATATCGAGCAACACCGTTCGCCCTAGCAATGGAGTGTCCGCGTATATGAAGCGTGCTGGCTACCACATTATTCCCGTGAACCCGAATGAGACTGAAGTGCTGGGCGAGAAAGCCTACGCGCGGCTGGAAGAGGTCCCGGAGAAAATTGACATCGTGAATATCTTCCGGCGCTCGGAGTATGTACCGGAAATCGTCGAATCGGCCATCCGCATCGGAGCCAAATCAGTTTGGATGCAGGAAGGCGTTATAGATCCTGAGGCTGCGGATCGCGCCCGCGCGGCTGGACTCGAAGTCGTCATGGACCGGTGCATCCTAAAGGAACACCGCAAGCTAAAGCCTTAACTCTCGTACTTCTCAAATTCCAATTGATCTCCGGCGGCCGTGCCGGTCTGTTCGAGCGTCCCCGCAGGCAGTTCCAAAACGGAATGCGCCCTGAGGCTGAAGGAAATGCGACCGCGAACCATATTGGGCCGCACCTTCAGGACCTTCTTTTTCCGGGTCAGGAACACAACATCGATCGGGAACTTCATGCCGAACGTGTGAACGCCTTCGGAAGGGGCGATCCAGAGACCTTCACCCTGGGCCAAACCAGTATGCTTCAACAATCCCGTCCGGCGCTTCTGGCTGGTATCAGCGATATCCGCCCGGTCCGCAAGCATGCGATTTCTGGTCTGGTTCGACACCCGGAGCTTCGGCATTCTTAAGCATCAGTATCGTCGATCGGCTGGTTGCACTGTAGGACACCCGCGAATGGGGCGAGTTTTGTACCCCCCTGGGTAAGGTGTACCCCTGTTGGGTCGGGGAAGGTGAGCCGAAAAATACGTAAAGAAACTGCTCATCAATACCCCCTATATTCCCGCGTAAAAAACTACAAATTGTTGCATAAAATGTATTTGTATTTTCAATTAGGTGTGTTATGATCCGCACAGCCTAAGGCCCGAGGGCTCTAAGGCAAAAGGAGGGTTGGAATGTCGGCAAGAAAGACTATTTCGTTACTGGGCAGTGAGCACAGAGTCATGCCCGGCGCCAAGGTTGAAGGACCGGTTCAAGGTGACGAGCCCGTTGAAGTAACCATTACTTTAAAGGCGCCCGCGAATCTTGAGACCAAAGTAAAGGAGATGTTGGACCAGCCGCCCGCCAAGAGAAAATATCTATCGCGGGAGGATTTCGCTAAAACTTGCGGTCAAAGTGAAGGAAATATCGCGAAGGTGGAGAAGTTCGCGCGAGAGAATAACCTGACGGTCAAGAGTAAGAATCCCGAGCAGCATACTGTGCAGTTGGTTGGTACCGCGCGAGAGATGAGCCAGGCGTTCAACGTGTTTCTCGAACGGTATAGCCAGGAAGGCGTCAGTTATCGAGCTCGCACCGGTCCGGTTCATATCCCAGAAGAGCTGGGCGATCTGATTCTCAGCGTCGATGGACTCGATGAGCGCCCGGTGGCGAAGCCCAAGTTCCGGATGCGTCCAACCGTCGCGCCGCACGCCGGTCCAAGCGTCAGCTACAACCCGCAAGATGTCGCCCGCCTTTACAATTTCCCCACCGGCGCGGATGGCACTGGCGAATGCATCGGTATCATCGAGCTCGGTGGCGGCTTCCGGCAGCAGGATTTGCAACAGTACTTCGCGAACAAGGCCCCTACGGTCACGGCGGTGGCGGTTGACAAAGGCCACAACAAGCCGACCGGCAACCCGAACGGTCCCGACGGCGAAGTGATGCTGGACATCGAAGTGTGCGGCTCAATTGCTCCTAAGTGTCAGATCGCGGTGTACTTCGCGCCCAACACCAACAAAGGCTTTATCGACGCGATCAATGCCTGCGTGCATGACACCGCCCGGAAGCCTTCCGTGATCTCCATCAGCTGGGGTGGGCCCGAAGATGGCGGCGGATTTTCACAGGCATCCCTAGCGGCCTTTCATCAGGCCTTTCAGGCAGCGGCGCTCATGGGCGTGACGGTGTTTGCGGCGGCGGGCGATGGCGGTTCAACTGACGGGTTGTCTTCCGGCAACCATTGCGACTATCCGGCGTCTGATAACCTGGTCACCGGCTGCGGCGGGACCAGCTTGCTCACTACCAACAACACGACGATCAAGTCCGAAACAGTCTGGAATGACAACAACGGCGGAGCCACCGGTGGTGGTGTGAGCACAGTTTACCCGTGTCCGACCTATCAGCAGGGTCTTCAGGTCACAATGAAGGACGGCACGAAGACTGCCTTGACCGGCCGCGGTGTTCCGGACATCTGCGGCGATGCGGACCCGAACACGGGGTACAACGTGCTGGTGGATGGTCAGAGCTTTCCGATTGGCGGGACCAGCGCCGTCGCGCCGCTCATGGCCGGATTGTGCGCGCTTATGAATCAAGAGCTCGGCAAGCCCGTCGGCGCTTTGAACCCGACTCTCTACAGCCTGCAGAAGACCGGGACGCAAGTTTGCCGCGACATCACGACTGGGAACAACGGCGCGTATGCCGCCTCCCAGGGGTGGGATGCCTGCACTGGTCTGGGCGTACCGATCGGCACTGCCCTTCTGAGCGCACTCGAAGGAACGAGCAAGACCACTGCTTAGTACGACCGCTTAGATCGAAACCGGCGCGCGTTCCAGCGCGCGCCGGTGCACTCCCGCCCCGAACGCTTCAAAAGAACGACTTCACCCTTCGCCTGTCATAATCGAATACGGTCTTGCCGGCTGGGTTGATATACGCCACGTGTGTCTGGGAAAGAAGCACCGCTGCCAGCCCATGGACAAATGGCGTTGCCTCACGAAATGGGCCTTTGATTCTGGTATGGCCCGTCCGGTCGATATAGAAAGACCGTTGATGCTGGTGTGCGATGGCCAGTGATTCCGAAAAGCCTTCGACGGCCTCAAAGCGCGGCGAAATGATCAGGATACCGGTTTTGTCGATTAAGCCCCACTTCCCACCCACCTGAACAGCAGCGAAGCCTTCTTGAAATGATTGTGCCCGCTCGAAGCGGGGAGGGATCACGACGCTTCCGTTGGTGTCTATAAAGCCCCAAAGACCGCCGAGCCTCACGGCGGCGAATCCTTCCTGAAAATCCAGGGCCGACTCAAACCATGGCTCGATCGCGAATTTCCCTTCGCGGTTGATGAAGCCGACTTTACAGGGAGAAACCGCATCGTCAGGCGCAAAGCCGCAGTCACCAGGAGACCCGGTCGTAGGAGTGCCCAGTCGGCCGCCCCACGAAGTTGCCACGTGACAGTAGCCGTCTAAAACAGCTCGAGCGAGACCGTGGACAAACGAGCCGACGTCCGCGAAGGCCGGTTCGATCGCAACGCCGCCCGTTCGGTCAAGGAATCCTTTGAAGCCGGGATAATCCCGGTAAAGAAACGCGCCAGGGTGAAGATTTCGGACTCCAGGTTTGCCCTCGGCTTCAAATGGCGCAAGGCCCTCTGAAAACTCGCCGGCTCTGGATGTCGGGAGCTTGGTAACGGCGGCGCCCGCCGGATCTAGAACGAACTGCTGAACGTTTTTCTGATTCGGATCATATATATTAACCAGTGCCAAGCCATCGGAGAAATCAAATAGGTACCAATAGTCGCCCCGAATAATCCACTTGCCCGTCTCGTCGATGTAACCATAACTCGCGACTCGTGCGCGGCCATTCGAAAAGTCCCCTACATCCTCAATTTGAGCTTCGATGGTCGGCTGGATGACGACCTTTCCCGACGAGTCGATGAAGCCAACCCGACCATCGCGCTCGAAGGCAAACAGGTTGGATTCCGACCCAGGTTTCTTCGCCCAAACCTTCCGGATGGGAGACACGACACACGGCTCCGCCGCCAGCGCAAAAATCAAAAGTGCGGCGGCAAGTCTCATGCTCTCAACGATCAGTATAAGACCGCTACAATCAAGACATGGAGAAAGCCACGTTCGGCGCCGGATGCTTCTGGGGCGTGGAATCCACGTTCCGGCGATTGGCCGGCGTCCAGTCCACGCAGGTCGGATATATGGGCGGCAAAATGGACCACCCCACTTACCAAGACGTCTGTACCGATGAAACAGGTCATGCCGAAGTGGTTGAGGTAACCTTCGATCCTTCGGTCATCAGCTATCACGATTTGCTCGAAGTTTTCTGGGATAACCACGATCCCACCACGAAGGACCGGCAAGGACCGGACGTAGGCAGACAATATCGCTCGGCGATCTTCGTTCATTCGCCCGAGCAGGAAGCGGAAGCTCGCGCCGCACGGGACGCCGCGCAGAAGCGTCTTCGGCGGCCGATCGTGACCGAGATCACTCCCGCGACCACCTTCTGGCGCGCGGAGGAGTACCATCAGCAATACCTTGAAAAGCGCGGACAAACCCACTGCAGTTATTGAAGCTGTTATTCTGAAGTTTCGCCCCTGCCTGTAGGATCTGCCTTTGAAAGTCGGTTTTGTCAGCCTCGGATGCCCGAAGAACCTCGTCGATACGGAGGTGATGATGGGCCAGCTCGCATCGCGCGGGCATGAGCTGACGCCGCACCCGTCCGATGCCGACGTGATCGTGGTCAACACCTGCAGCTTCATCGATCCCGCCAAGCAGGAATCGATCGACACCATCCTCGAAATGGCCGAGTACAAGAAGACCGGCCGCGCCCAGAAGCTGATCGTCGCCGGGTGCCTGGTGGAGCGCTACCGCGCGGAGATCCAGAAGGACATGCCCGAGGTCGACGCCGTGATCGGCACCAACGAACTCGAGCAGATTACGGCGCTGTGCGAGGGGCTGGAAGCGGCTCCCAATCCGTTCAAACCGTATCTCTATCACGATCTGACGCCGCGCGTTCTGGCCACGCCGCGCCACTTCGCGTATATCAAGATCGCGGAAGGGTGCGATCATCCGTGTACGTTTTGCGTGATCCCGCAGTACCGGGGGAAGTTCCGGAGCCGGCGGTTTGAGTCGGTATTGTCGGAAGCCACCCGCCTATTTTCGCAAGGTGTGCGCGAAATCAACCTGATCGGGCAGGACACGACTTGCTACGGCGAGGATCTGGGGATCAAGGATGGGCTCCCGGTGCTGCTGGAACGGCTCGCTCAGATCGAGATGGCGGGCGAGAAATGGGTTCGGTTTCTATACTGTTATCCGAACAAGGTCACGCAGCGGCTGCTCGATACGATCGCGGCTTACCCGGCGTTGGTCAAGTACATCGACATGCCCTTGCAGCACGCGAGCGCCCCGGTGTTGAAGCGCATGAAACGCGGGGCTAGCGGCGATATTTTTCTGAAGCTGATCGAACGGATTCGTGCGACCATTCCCGGCGTGGCGATTCGCACCAGCATGATCGCCGGGTTTCCCGGCGAAACGGACCAGGACTTCGAGACGCTCGCGCAGTTCGTGCAGGCCGCTCAATTCGATCGTCTCGGCGTTTTCTCTTACTCGGATGAGGATTCGAGCCGCAGTTTTCACCTGGATGGCAAGGTCGACGCACGGGCGATCTACAATCGCAAACGGCGGCTCATGTCGCTGCAACGAAAGATTTCGGCAAAGCGGAATCGCGCGCTGATCGGCCGCGAGTTTCGAGTGCTGGTGGAGGGTCCTTCCGCGGATTCGGATTTGGTTTGGCAGGCGCGCCTGCCGGGTCAGGCCCCCGAGATCGACGGCGTGTGCTATATTTCCGACTCAGGAGATGTCCCTTTGCGCGCAGGCGAGTTCCGCACCATGCGGATCACCGAGGCGCACGATTACGATCTTACCGGCGTGCTGGTAGACACGCCGCGGACCGGGCATTCCCTGGTCCGGATTGAGCCCATGCTTTTGGCGCGATGAAATGTCCGATCTGTAAAAGGGAAGTAAAATTCGACGATCCGTTCATGCCGTTCTGCAGCGACCGCTGCAGGATCATTGATCTCGGCAACTGGGCGTCCGAGAAGTATGTGATCTCTTCGCCGATGGAGTCCACGCTCCAGGATGACGAGGAAGATTGAAGACAGCGGCCCGCTGGATCGCGACGTGGTTTTTCTGCGGATACGCACCCGTCGCTCCGGGCACGGCCGGATCCATCGCGGCGATTGCGATCGCATGGATGCTCCATCGCTTTACCGGCCTTGGCGCACCAGCCTTCGGATGGCTTGCGGCTGCTCTGTTCCTGCCGGCAGTATGGGCGGCCGGGGTTACCGCGCAGGAGAGCGGCCTGAAGGACCCACAAATCGTGGTCGTGGATGAGGTGGTCGGCCAGTGGCTGACGCTTGCCGGCGCGACGGATCTGAACTGGAAAAGCTGGCTCGCTGCGCTGATATTATTCCGCGTATTCGACGTGTGGAAACCATCACCAGTGCGTCAGCTTGAACGCCTGCCCGGCGGCTTGGGCATTGTCGCGGACGACGCCATGGCCGGAATCTACGGAGCCGCAGTCTTGTTCGCGGCGGGGCGGCTTCATCTTTACTAACTTGTGGAACAATCCCCAAACATCTATAGAGAACTTGTTGTTTCAACATCTTTCACAGGTCCGCCCTGAGCACTTT
>JBEKBK010000039.1:0-27932 GCA_050015435.1 Bryobacteraceae bacterium | reverse complement strand
AAAGCCGCGTAGAATGCCACTTGTTACGAATTCCTGCGGAGAGCCGTATTTTCAAGCGTACGCCAGGAGTAGCATGACAACAATTTGAAATTTCTAAATGCGGCCTTAGGCTAGGATTAACGGATCACTGCCGCGAATAATGGGCGCCAACGTCCAGCGGATCACCCTTCCGGACTTACCCGCCCTGGACGGCCGCGCCCCCGGTTAACATCTCACCGGCTAAGAACCAACCTCCCGCCTCTGGCGATTCATCGTCCACGATCGTTTTCTGGACGATAAGGAGAAGCACAAAAGCGTTCCAAGGGGGGTAATCAGAGACTAAGGGCCTGTTTAAAAGATCCAAAGGCCATCTCGAAGGCAGATCCGGTACAGTTACGCTAAGACCATCAGATTGGTTTAATAGTAACCATGTCCACGTTTCGATTCGCTTCCGGCGCTGGGGTGTTGCTGGCCACTGCTGCCGGCTTGTACTCCGCCGGCCCGAGCGTTGATGAATGGCCTTACCAGGGAGGGGACCCGGGCAGTATAAAATATTCGGCGCTCACCCAGATCAACACGAAGAACGTCCGCAACCTGAAGCTCGCGTGGCAGTGGCGTACCGGCGAGCAGCCCAATAAGGAATTCAACACTCGCCCTGGGATGTTCGAAGCGACTCCCATCATGGTCGA
Source organism: Bryobacteraceae bacterium (assembly GCA_050015435.1). GTDB lineage: Bacteria > Acidobacteriota > Terriglobia > Bryobacterales > Bryobacteraceae > Palsa-187. Next base: position 27,264 of record JBEKBK010000039.1, on the reverse strand, counting down.
CGGCACGCTGTATGTCAGCACGCCCTATAACCGGGTGGTCGCGATCGATCCGGCGACAGGCAAAGAGCGCTGGTCCTATGATCCGAAGGCCTACGAAGACGGCCAGGTCCCGAACGGCACCGGCTTTGTGCATCGCGGCGTGGCTGCGTGGCGCGACAGTTCCACCAACAAACTCCGCATTTTGATGAATTCGCGTTACCACCTGATCGAACTGGACGCGGACACCGGCAAGCCGGTTTCTAACTTTGGGGATAACGGCGTTGTCAATCTGCTGACCGAGCTTTCGTGGGAAGTCAATCCGAAGCACTACACGAACACCTCTCCGGTGGTCGTTTATAAAGATCTGGTCATTGTTGGGAACGGCGTCGCGGATCGCTTGATCTACAAGAAAGACCCTCCCGGCGACGTCCGCGCCTATCATGCGCGCACGGGCAAGCTGGTCTGGACGTTCCACACCGTTCCGCACGATGGAGAATTCGGAAGCGATACGTGGGAGGGCGGGTCCAACAATTACACGGGCCACACCAATGTATGGGCGCCCATAACTCTGGATGACGCCCGCGGACTAGTCTACTTGCCCGTAAGCACGCCCAGTAACGATAACTACGGCGGAAACCGGCTGGGCGCGAATCTGTTCGCCGATTCGCTGGTTTGCCTCGACGCCGCCACGGGCGTGCGCAAGTGGCATTTCCAAGTGGTGCACCATGGCTTGTGGGATTACGATATGCCCGGCCCGCCCGCGTTGGTGAAGATCACCGTCGACGGGAAGCGCATCGACGCGGTCGCCCAACTCACCAAACACGGATACGTGTTCGTTTTTGATCGCGTCACTGGCAAGCCGGTGTGGCCGATCGAAGAACGTCCCGTGCCGCAGACCGATGTTCCCGGCGAGAAGTCGTGGCCGACCCAGCCAGTTCCTACTAAGCCTCCAGCCTTGGCGCCGCAGGGCGTATCGCTCGACGATGCGTTCGATTTGACTCCCGAACTGAAAGCCGAGGTGCAGCTCTCAAAAAGATGCGGGTGGGCCCGCTGTTTACGCCACCGAGCGCCCAGGGAACCATCATGCGTCCGGGCGTCCTGGGAGGGGCGGACTGGGCGGTTGGAGCGTTCGACCCGAGCACGGGCGTTCTATATGTAAAGGTGAACGCCAATCCGAGCTTGCTTCGTCCGCGAATTCCGGATCAGGACGGCAACATAAGACCCGGCGGCGGACCGGGCGCATTGCTCACGATTGGCGACAACATTCCGGTATTGAAGCCCCCATATGCTTTTCTGGACGCCGTGGACTTGAACGCCGGGAAAATGCTTTGGCAGGTACCCTTCGGCGACGACGAGGACCTGCGGAAAAATCCCGCGCTGCAGGGCGTGAAGTTGCCCGCCAAACTCGGCGCGGTTGGGGACGCAGGAGTGATGGTCACGAAGGGCGGTATCGTCTTCGTGGGTGGCGGTGACGCCGCGTTTCACGCTGTCGATAAACAGAACGGGGAGGACCTGTGGTCTTACCCGACGGGCGGGATCAAGACCAACGGCCCGCCGATGACTTACAGTATCGGCGGGCGCCAATACGTGGTAATTGCGATTGGGGGAGCCGGCGCGGATGCGAGCCTGCTGGCTTTCGGATTATGAAAAGATTCTCGAGGAGGTTCCACATGTCGATTCGAAACTTGGCCGTAATTACAGTGACTCTTGTGCTTACCGTTGCCGCGCAGGCGCAAACCCCGAAAAGGATTGCGCTAGTGGGCGGAATGCTTCTGGACGGCTACGAAGTGCCGCCGCTGCACAATGCCGCCATTCTGATTGAGGGCAATAAGATCGTCCAGGTGGGACCGGCTTCGGGGGTGAAGATCCCGGCCGACGCAACGGTCATCGACACCAGCGGACGCACCATGATGCCCGGGATGATCGAACCCCACGCTCACTTGGTGATCGTGGGCCATGGGAACTATCCGCGGTGGTTTAAGTGGCTCGAAGACCACAAAGACAAGTATCCGATGGAAAGCATTATGGAACTCTCGGCCAAGCAGTTGTTGATGGCCGGAATCACCTCTGCCATCGATCTCGGATCTCCTCTGAAGGAGAGCATCAGCGTTCGCGAGAAGATCAACAAGAACCAGATCCCAGGACCCAGAATGGAGATGAGCGGCCCGTGGATTATCCAGCGTTCCGCTATTTTTCCGGACTACTGCCAGGTCATCGTGAAGAACGGAGAAGAAGCGGCCAAGGCCACTGAAGACAACATCAAGGGCGGCGTGGATGTGATCAAAGCGCAAGGTGGATTGACGTACGAGGAGTTGAAGGCCATTGCAGATACGGCACACAAACACAACATCAGAGTTCACGCGCATCTGTATGAGGAAGATGCCGTAAAGGACGCCTTCCGGGCTGGTATCGACGTGCTTCAGCATGTCGGCTCGGCCGGCACGCCGCCCTACAGTGCTGAGACCATCAAGATGATCGTGGACAGTGGGCGGCCCGTTGTTCCGACCGCGGCGCATCGCGTATGGGTATTTCCGGAGACGTTGCAATTTCCGGAACGGCTTCAGGACCCGGAGATCAAGGCCACCTTCCCTGCGGATATGTGGGCCGAAATTCAGGACTCTTTTAAATCCTTCCACACCCTTCAATACTTCCAGGGCAATGACCGGCAGGAGTTCTTCGGAGACGCTTCGGTCACGCAGTGGATCAAGTCCGGCGCAACCATGGGAATGGGAACGGACAACGGTACGCCGATGAACTTCCACGCGGATGCACTCTGGCGCGAGGCCAAGGTGTTCGTCGATCATGGCATGCCGCCAATCAAGGTCATTTCTTCTCTCACCCGAATTAACGCCCGGATTATGGGCAAGCAGAATCAGATTGGCACGATTGAGCGAGGCAAGCTCGCGGATATCATCGTCGTGGAAGGCGATCCGCTGTACGATATGACCTCTTCGCTGTCCCACGTACGGGTGGTGGTGAAGGATGGCATTATTTACAAAGGCGGACCCGCAGGCTCAGGAGCCCAGGGGACGTCGGCCGGAAGGTAGAGGAAAGCAGGAGGAATCATGGCTTACTTCAACAAACGAGTCGGGATCACATTGTTGCTGACGGGCGTCGGAGTCTTCGCGGTCGTCCTCGGCGTTCGTGGACAGGATCCGGATGGTGGTGCTGGACGGGGGAGACCGATCGCGGCCTATCGTCCCGCCGTTCCCGGCGTGCATGGTCTCGTAACGGCCGGACATCCTTTGGCCGCGATGGCGGGTCTACAGGTCCTGATGAAGGGCGGCAACGCGGTTGATGCCGCAGTCGCAGTCGGCTCGACCTTAAATATGATGGAGCCGCAGATGAATGGAATCGGCGGCAACGGCTTCATGACCATCTATGAGAAGAAGACGGGGAAGGTTTATTCTTTGGCGATGGCCGGCGCGGCGCCCAAGGCGCTCAACGCCGCAGAAATGACGCAGGCGACTCTCGATTATGGTATCAACGCTAGCATCGTTCCGGGAAATTTCGGCGGATATGCGACCGCGTTGCAGCGTTTCGGCACCATGAGTCTGGCCGAGGTGGTCGCGTCGGCGATCGACTACTCCGAGCATGGTTATCCAATTGATGTTTCGCTAGCGACGACGATCGCACGATCCCAGAAACGGCTCGCGGAGTATCCAACCACCGCAAAAATATTCCTCCCCGGAGGCCGCCCGCCCAAGACTGGCGAGCTTTGGAGGAATCCGGATCTGGCTGCAACGCTCAAGAAAGTCGTGGAAGCCGAGCAGCTGGCTCTCAAGCAGAAGAAATCCCGCGCGGAAGCGATCCAGGCTGCGTTTGACCGCTTCTATAAAGGAGATATCGCTCAGGAATTCGACCGCTTCTTCAAGGAAAACCACGGCTACATGACCGCCGCGGACTTGGCTGCATATAAGCCGACTTGGGGCGAGCCGCTGCACATCACCTATCACGGCTACGACGTGTACAGCAACCCCGCCACTTCGCGCGGTGGTTTCGAGCTTGAGATGGCCCTCAATCTGATTGAGCCTTACGATATCGGCAAGCTTGGCGCGCTGACCCCTGATTCGCTGCACCTGCTGATCGAAGCCATCAAGGTGAGCAAGACGGACATCTATCACTACGTCGCGGATCCCAAGTTTACGAAAGTTCCGGTGGAGGGTCTTCTTTCGAAGAGCTACGCCGATGCCCGCCGGAAGTTGATCGACCCGCACAAAGCGATGGCTTACCCGCAGTGGGGCCAGCCGCCGCAAATGATGGCAGACGCGCGCTACATGAACGACCTGTTAAAGCGGCCGCCCTCTGGGCCTGTGTTCCCTGAAAACTATGAAATCGACCGGGACACGACGAGCTTTTCTATAGTGGATCAGTTCGGCAACGCCGTTGCGTGCACTCCTACGCTCGGCGGCGGGTTTGGCAATGGCGTGGTGGTGGGGAACACGGGATTGCTGTTGAACAACGGAGTCCGGCTGGGCTCCAGTTCGCCGTATCCGGATAACGTCAATTACGCCCGGGGCGGGCAGATTCCGCTGCTGAATAACTCCCCGACGATCGTGTTGAAAGACGGGAAACTTGCGGTGGTGTATGGTACGCCCGGCGGCGAAACCATTGGCCAAACCGAATTTCAGAAGCTCGTCAATTTACTCGACTTCCATATGCCGGTTCAGCAGGCGGTGGAATCGCCGCGTTTTGCGGTGGACGCGAAACCGAACTTCTACAAGCCGGGCGCCGAAATCTCGATCACGATCGAAGATCGCGTTCCCAAAGCGTCCCTCCAAACTTTGGAGCAATGGGGCCATCATTTCAACGTCTCGTCGAACTTCACGGCAGCAGTCGGCGGAATGCAGGCCATCGTCATCGACCAGGAAAAGGGAACGATGACCGCTGGCGCGGATCCACGACGGACCGGCTACGCCGTCGGATGGTAACACACGCCTAGCGCCGGCTCTGGGCTGCGACAAGCCACTTAACATCGTGTGACCGAGCCATTGTGGGGCCGCCATTCCTGGCCCCACCCCGCCGCGAGTCGTTGTCCGTGCTAACGAACTCACTAATTCTTCTTCTCACCGCTCCACTCCAGGTAGGACTTGAATTCCGCCTGGCCTACCATCCGCATCTGAAACTTGCCGTACATGATCGAGCCGTTTAGTTCATAACTGAGACGGAACTGAGGTCCAGGCTGCGATGGACTGGATAGGAAGACAGCGGAGGTAGGAGTCGGCGTTGACACGTCGTAGTGAAACACGTGGCCTTCGTTGTCAAAGTAAATTGCTTTGTAAGGCTGCCCCGGAGCATCTTGAAAGACGTACAGAAGGTCCCCGTGCTCGCAATCGAAATCCGCTGGACCCTTACAGTCAGAACCGCTGGAATGCCGCGCCAAGACATGATCGCGCAACTCCATCTGGAAAGAATATGTGCCGGACGTGGTAGCGCCGGAGGAGCCACCCTGGTTTTTAGCTTCCCAAGTGCCGATCAGAAACTCCAGCGGCTTCCATTGAGTCCGCGATGGAGTTGAGCTGGTAGGGTCTTGCGCAAGAAGGCTGGCGCCGAAAAACATTCCAACGACAACGAGTCTCTGGATCATAATTCTTATCTTTTCACCTTGGTGATTCAACAGACCTGTCGATTGTGCAGTAAACTTCTGGAGGAGAAACACCATGCGGAACTCGCTATCTCTTGTATTGATTCCAATCGTCGCGGCCGGCATCGCGGCGGCGGCCGACCCGGACGGATTCGGAATGTGGAAGGTTTCGGATTTCAAGCAACGTGAGAGCGTTCTCGACCAGAATATCGGACCCGATCACTCTGCCCGTGAAACCCTCGGCGATTACGGCAACCACCTGGTCCGCTTGATCCATCGGGCCGGCACTGGCGCGCCGGAGTTTCACGAAAACTTCGTCGATTTGTGGATCGTGACCGGGGGGCGCGGAACACTTGTCGTGGGAGGAAGCCTGGTGGGAGCGCGAGCGACCAGTGGCCGCGGAGAAATGACCGGTACTTCCATCGATGGTGGCGAACGGCATGAGGTGGCGGCAGGAGATGTCATGCACATACCCGCCAAGACACCTCATCAGATTCTGGTCGATAAAGGCGAGCCGATCACCTACCTGCGCATCGCAATTCCGGCTCGATAAGGGCGTATACTAAGTGACGATCGGGAGCAATAATGGAAATCCCGATTAGGAGAAACGTCATGAAGAAAACCATCGTGGGTGCTCTCGCCGGACTGCTGACGCTCCCGGCCATCACGTTTGCGCAGACACAGACATATCCGCCGCCCGTACCGGCAGGCTCGCCGCCGAACTATGCTTTCGACATCACGAAAAAAGACATTGACATGGTTCTGAAAATGGACCCGGGAACCGACCGGCAGCTTCGCGTGGTCGATATGGGTAAGTACAACCTGGGTGTCGGCATCATCCATCGAGGCCCCACCAAGGATAAGCCTGGCGACCCAATCCCCGTGCTGTATCACGACTACACGCCCGAAGTTTACATCATCCAATCAGGAGGGGGCGTCCTCACCACCGGAGGAATCATCGACAATAAGCACACCAGCAACGGCGTCCCGAACGTCATGAATGGGCCCAGCGGAAGCGGCACAGCCGGCAGGGGCGCGTATAGCCGAACGGTTGTACCGGGCGATATCATCATCATTCCGACGGGTGTAGCCCACGGGTGGAGCCAGGTGACCGATCACGTGGATTATCTCAGCGTGCGTCCGGACCCCGACCGCGTTTTGCCGGCCGGCTGGGTTTATCCGCTGTTGCTGAAGAACCTGCCTGACGAAGTCAAGCCCCCGGCAGCGAAGCCTACGGGCGGACAATAACGGCAGTTGCATCGACGGGGATAACGCACTTGCAGAACTACAAGTCCCTGTCACGCCGCAGTCTCTTGCAAGCAGCCGGAACAGCTTTTGCGGCGGGTATCCCGTTTCGGGCACTCGCCGCTGACCATCAGGCTAGTCCACTCATTTCCACACTGAGCGCTTACATGGCGGAGGCTGCCCGGCGTCCGCTTCCGGAGCCGGTGATCGAGAAGACCAAGCATATTATTCTCGACACTTTGGCCGCGATGATCTCCGGTTCCGAACTGCCTCCGGGAAAATTCATCCTCAATTTCGCGCGCCTCTACCAGGGTGCGGGCGTTTCCACCGTGGTCGCTTCGAAGATCCTTACTGGACCTATCGATGCCGCGATGTGCAACGGAATGCTGGCTCACTCGGATGAAACCGACGATACGCATCCGCCGTCGCAATCGCATCCCGGCGCGTCCATCGTGCCATCAGCTCTCGCGGTGGGGGAACGTTTCGGCGTGGATGGCACTCGCTGGCTGCGTTCCGTCGCGCTTGGTTATGACGTCGGCCCGCGCGTAACTATCACACTGGGCAAGTTGCAGTACATGGTGGATACGCACCGCAGCACGCACGCCATTTCGGGCACTTTCGGCTCGGCGGCAGCGGCGGCCTGTGCGGCGGGGTTGAATGCACAGCAAATGCGCTGGGTGCTGTCGTACACGGCCCAACAGGCGTCCGGGCTGGCTTCCTGGCAGCGCGATACGGATCACATCGAGAAAGCTTTCGACTTCGCCGGGATGGCCGCGCGTAACGGCGTCACCGCCGCGTTATTGGTGCAGGCGGGGGGCACCGGGGTGGACGACATCCTTTCCGGCGCCGATAATTTTCTCGCTGCGTTCGCTCCGAAGAACAGCGCGGAGCTCCTGGTCGAAAAGCTGGGCGAACGTTACGAAGTAACACGGACCAACTTCAAGAAATGGACCGTTGGCGCACCCATCCAGGCTCCGCTTGACGCCATGGAGACCGTGCTCAGGGCCAACCGCCTGGAGCCGGATCGGGTAAAGCAGATCGTGGTGCGCGTCGCCACCGATGAAGCCACCATCGTGGATAACCGCGAAATCTCGGACATCTGCCTTCAGCACCTGGTCGCGGTCATGCTTGTGGATGGGACGGTCACGTTCAAGAGCGCGCACGATGCAGCGCGCATGAAAGATCCGGCGGTGCTGCGGCAGCGGGCGAAAGTGCGGCTAGTGAAGGACGAAGAACTCGAACGCCTCATGCCCAAGCGTGTGGCAATCGTGGAATTGACACTCACTGATGGCAAAACTCTGACTGAACGCGTCGAAGCAGTGCGGGGTACGGTCGAGAATCCGATGACGCGCGATGAAGTGGTGGCCAAAGCGCGCGATCTCATCGCGCCGGTACTGGGTTCGACTGGAACCACGAAGCTAATCGAGAGAATTCTCGAGCTCGAGAAGGTGAAGGACGTGCGGGAGCTACGGCCCCTTTTGCAGAAATCGTGACTTTTCTGCGTTTTCTGGTCGCGATGCGTTTGCACAAGTCCTGGGCCTGGCTGGGCGTGTGTGTCTACGCGTGCGCCGTTACGTTCCCCCATCAAGCGGTTCAGGATGTCGTTGAGGTAATCGCGAACCACATCACTCGGAAGAGTTTGTATCAGTATTCGGCAGCGATCGCCCTGATCGAAGCGGCAGCTCTAACGTTTCTCTTCGTCAGGACCCTTCGCGGGCAAGAAAGCCGCCGGTGGCTGATCGCCTACTGGATGATTTCCTTAGCCTTGATCACCGCCACTTGGGGTCTGTTCACAGCCAACAACACTGAACTGGTGCATTATCCGCAATATTTTCCCGAAGGTGTTGCGCTCCTGGCGCTGACGTTGTCGCCTGCGGAATCACTGGCGTGGATCGTGGTGTTCGGCGGCCTCGATGAGGCTTTTCAGTACACGTTCCTAGTGCAAGGCCGGCCATTGCCGTACGACTTCAATGACGTGTATATGGATCTGACGGGTGGTGCGGCCGGCGTGATTTTTGCGATGGCGCTGCTGACGTGCAAGCGAAGAACGGACGTCGCAAACATTCTGAAGCGGCCTGGCGTAGTCGTGCTCATGGGCATCGTCGCGACTGGAATCGGGTTATGGGCCTCCGGAAAGATGCTACTTTACGAAGCGCTAGAGAGTCCGAGCCATTGGTTTTCCTTGAGCCGGCTCAAGACGCCGACCTTCTGGTACTTCAGCCCGAACATTTTGGGGCCGCATCATTTTCATGAACTGTCTCCGATCGAGGGCCCGATCCTGATCCTAGCGACCATCGCGGTTTACGGAGTGCTGGACCGCACTTTCGAGATTTCATGAACTCGCGCCGGGACTTCGTGCGATGCATCGCGGGCGGTTCGCTCCTTTCGCTGGCGCTTGGAAAAGTGCCCGCTTCGATTTTGCTCTCTCCGGAGGCGTCTCTTTCAGAGAAGTGGGCGGCTGAGCAACTCAGTGTGCATTTGGGACAGATGACCGGCGTTCGGCTACCGGTCATTATCAGTGAGAAGCCTTCAGAGTCTCCGGCGATTCTCGTCGGCCGGAGTGCGGCTGTTGACAAGTATCGGCTCGATATTCCTGAAGGAGAAGCGTGCCTCTTGAAAACGGTGGGCGAGAACCTGATCATCGCGGGCGGGCGTCAGCGCGGCACGATGTATGGCGTCTTCTGTTTTCTCGAAAAAATGGGGTGCCGCTGGTACACCGCCGACATTGCTCGAATCCCTCAGATTCGGACATTGTCTATGCCGAGGATCAACGAAATCATTCATCCTGCGTTCGAGTATCGCGAGGTCTTCTTCACCGAAGCGCAGGGAAAGGAATGGTCCGCGAGAAACCGGCTCAACGGGCACTTTCATCAACTGGATGAGACGGTGGGCGGCAAGATCTCCTACATGCCGTTCGCGCATTCGTTTTACGAGCTGATTCCACCAGGCCAATATTTCGAAACACACCCGGAGTATTTTGCACTCGTTTCCGGGAAGCGCCGCAGAGAGAACGCTCAACTATGTCTGACGAACGCAGACGTAGTGCGAATCGCCATCGATCGCGTTCAGAAATGGATGACGGAGCATCAGGATGTGTCGATCGTATCGGTCTCCCAGAACGACAACGCGGGTTGGTGCGAGTGCGATCCTTGCCGGCAGGTTGTGCGGAACGAGGGCGGCGCGGTTTCAGGGCTGCTACTGCACTTCGTTAATCAGATTGCGCGGGCGCATCCGGGTACGAGGATCGATACGCTGGCTTACCAGGAAACCGCCGATCCTCCAACGATGGTGAAGCCGCTGCGGAACGTTCAAATTCGCTTATGCCCGATTGACGCGTGCCAGGCGCATTCGTACCAGACTTGCATCTATAACAGCCCCTTCAAAGAGCAGCTTTCCCAATGGGCGCGAATTACGCCGAACCTGGTGGCTTGGCAGTACAGTATCAACTTTTCACATTTTCTATTGCCATTTCCGAACGAGCCGGGGCTGATTTCGGATATCCAGCAATTTAAGCGCGCCGGCATATCGGGAGTGTTCGTGGAAGGCGCGGTTTCGGATGGAGGCGGCGGCGAAAATGCCGAGCTGCGCGCGTATCTGGCCGCACGTCTGTTGTGGAATCCCGAAGTGGACGTGAACGCGGAGATTCACGGATTTCTGAACGCGGTTTACGGTCCGGCCGCGCCCCTCATGTGGCGTTATCTTGTCTTGCGCCAACGTGAAATCGGCCCGGGCGAGCATTTGTGGATCGACCAGAATGTTGACGCTCCGTACTTGACCAATCGATATCTTAAAGGCGGACGGGATCTGCTGAATCGCGCGCTCCTGAAGGCTGAGAACGGGCCAGTACGCCGGCGAATCGAACGGAGTCTGCTGTCCTTCGACTACGTTGAGGCGATGCGAGCACGCCGATGCAGCTTCCAACGCGGATTTTATGGGCCTGGCGAACTGGGTCGCTCCAGACAGGGGACGGAGGCGTTCATCCGGAAGGCCGGCTCGCTGGGAATAACGCACCTGCGCGAAGGTTATCCGTTAGTCGATCAAGCGCGCGATCTGGATGAGCTGGGAAGAGCGTATCCGGTCGTGGCGCTCGATGATGGTATGTTGGCGGTCAAGATCGTTCCGGATTTAGGGGCGAGAGTTGTTGCTCTGGGCCCTTCTGGCAGCGCCGAGAATGTCCTGCGAGCTCCGGATCCCGGTGAATGGGCTTATCCGAATGCCGGAGGACTCTATTTCAGTCTCGGGGAGCGGGTGAATTGGCGTTCTGGACCCGCTACGCAAAGAGCCGTAACGTTGAGCGGGCAATCCGACAAAGGGCTCGATCTAGAGATGGAGATCAGCCTCGACAGCGGCGCGCTGCGGATGCGCATCACGGTTGCGAATCGCACGCCCTCACCGCTTCCCGTGGTCCTGCATTGCCAGGCAGAGCTCGCTTTCGGACCCTTGAGCAAAGCCGTTCTAAAATACACGGCCCGCTCCGGACCCGAGGTAACGCGTCGCATCGAGCCGAGTAAGGATGGAAACGTTCTGTTAACAGGCGATGATTTTCCCCGCCAAGAGTGGTCGGTTCTTCAACTCCAGAATCGATTTCGCGCGGAAGAGGTTGCCAAGTGTGGAATCCGGTGGTCTTTCCGAGGGACGCCCGGGCTGAGCATGAGTCTGTGGAGCCCGGAAGTGTTGCTCGCTTCGGGACAGGAGATCAGCATGGAAAGCCAGTATCGACTTGCCTAGACCCCTCAACGGCGTAAGCTAATACCATGGTGCATTACAAACGCATGTTATCCGCACTGATCCTCTTCACGTCTGTCGCTGTGCCGTCGCTGCGAGCGGCTGACGGATCGAAGCCGAAGGTCCGCGCCATCACAGGCTTCGTCACCATTGATGCGAAGTCGTACCCATCGCAGATTGAGGAGACCGTGAAGTTTCTCAGCCAGGTGCGCGACGCCATTAGAGCCGCAGGGTACGACGTGGCAGGTATCCGCATCTCGACGCAGCCGTTCCCCGACTACACCAACGGGCTCAGCCGCGCCGACGCACTGAAGGTGCTGCACGGCATCGACGAGCTGGCTGCGAAACTGCGCTTCGCGCCGAACGTCGGGCCGGCGATGGTGAAGGATAACGACAGCACAGCCGCGGTCGACCTGCTGACCGAGGTTTTGTCAACGCCCGGCAATCGGCTCAATGCGAACATCGTGACCGCCGCCGAGGACGGTATCCACTGGAACGCGGTGCAGCAAGCCGCGCGAATCATCAAGACGGTGGGCGAGCGCAGCCCGCACGGTCAGGGCAACTTCAACTTTGCCGCCATCGCGATGCTGAAACCGTATGGGCCGTTCTACCCCGGCGCCTGGCACACTGGCGGGGATCCAAAAAGCTTTGCGATCGGGCTCGAATCGGCCAATGTGGTGATGGACGTCTTCGCGCGCGAGCACGACCCGCGCACCGCCGGAAAAGCACTCGCCGACGCGCTTTCTGTTCACGCGCGCGCCGTGGAAGCGGCGGCGATCAAAGCGGCGGCGGGCAGTGGATGGACGTATGCGGGCATCGATCCGACGCCTGCGCCGGGCGGCCAGGTTTCGATCGGCACCGCTATTGAATCGTTCATCGGAGCGCCTTTTGGATCGCCGGGTACCGAGACCGCCTCCGGCATTATCACGCGCGCAGTGCAGGCCGTACCGGTGAAACAGACGGGCTATTCGGGGCTGATGCTTCCGGTGCTCGAAGACGCGACGTTGCAGCGCCGCTGGACCGAAGGAACGTACGGGCTCGATTCGATCCTGGCGTACTCGGCCGTCTGCGCAGGCGGAGTGGATACCGTCCCGCTGGCGGGGGACACGAGCGAAGACGCCATCGCGCGAATCGTCGGCGATGTCGCTACGTTGGCGTTCAAATGGAATAAGCCGCTGGCCGCGCGGTTGCTGCCCGCGCCGGGAAAGAAAGTTGGCGAAATGACCGAGTTCAGCGGCGCGCTGGCCAATGCGATTCTTCAGCCGCTGGTCGGCTCGCCTCGAAGATAGCCTCAAACATGATAGCCTTGTTAATGAACAAATCCTTGTCTGGAGGTCGTGATGAAAAGATCTTTTAGTTTTGCCGCCATGGCAGCCGTTGTTGGCCTGGCTGGTTCGGTTTATGCGCAACAGTTAGCGGTACCGGGCGCGCCCGTTGCCCGCGACGTTCCGGGAGCGAAAGAGCTTCCCGATCCGAACCGGATGTACAAGGTTGTCTTCGATATCGGGAAAGCCTCGCCGGATCCGAACAAAGTCAGTCCCGGTCTGATGAAGATCGCTACCTATGTAAATACGCTCGCCAAGTGGGGCGTGCCGGCCGATCACAGGAAGATCGCGGTGATCCTCCACCAAGGCGGCGAGGAAATGATTTTCACGAACGAGGCGAACCGGAGACGCACGGAAGGCCACGACAATCCCAATATCGACATGATCCAAAAGCTGACCAAAGCCGGCGTTAGTTTCCGGGTTTGCGGCCAGGGCGTGACGGGCAAGAAGATTGATCGAAGCGAGATCCTGCCGGAAATCGAGGTCGATCTCTGGGCCATGGTCGCCATGGTGAACTTGCAGCTTGACGGCTACGTCCACATCGGCCCGATGTAACACATCGGCCCGATGTAAGCGGTCTCGCGAGCCCCACTGGAATCCCCTATCATTGTTTGTAGCCCGGCCTCTGCATGAGTGACCGGGCTAATTTTTAAACAAACTTAGGGGAAACCATGAAGAAAAAAGCTTACTATGCGGTAGCCGGAGTCGTTCTGGTTCTGGTTCTTGCGATCGTCGCCGTATCCCAACAGACGCCTTCTCACAAGGTCGTGTTTCACATGAACACGAACGGGGATTATGCCTGGGAACAAGCCCTGCGCAACGTCAACGCGCTACAGAATGTCTTCGGCGCGAAAAACATTCAAATCGAAGTGGTCTGTCTTGGTCCTGGCCTCAGGATGATCATGAAGACCGATAAGCGCTACCAGGAGCGAATCGAGAAGGCCGCCGCCAGTGGAGTGGTTTTCGCCGCATGCCGGAACACCATGAAGGGCATGGGCGTTACCGAGGCAGACCTCCTTTCAGTTGACACCACGGTGGACTCCGGCGTGGCGGAATGCCTCAGAAAGCAGGAAGCCGGCTGGGCCTATATCAAGTCGGGCGCTGAGCAGCAAGTCGATCCGCCGACGTTCTGACGTTAACGGGGCGATCTTATTCTGAACGGGCGGTGGCCTGACCGCGGCGGCGTGGAAGTGTTCAATAGAGTCGCAATGCCGGTGAAACCTCCTTCGGAAAAGCCGGCGATATCGAGCTTGCCGTCGCCGTTGAAATCCGCGGTGGTGAAACCGCTCAGATAAAAGAATGTTGCTTCCGGCTGAAACGTACCGTCGCCATTGCCAAGCAGATAGCCTGTTGCGACTTCACCAGTCACGATGAGATCGGGGATTCGATCGCCGTTAAGGTCGCCGGCCATCACATAGCCGACGCCCGCTGCATACTGGACGGGCGGCTGGAACGTGCCGTCCCCGTGGCCGAGCAGGACTACCAGCTCTCCGGAGCCCGGCTCGTCATCCGAAAGGGCCACCGCCAGATCGAGCCTCCCGTCGCCGTTTAAGTCCGTGGTCGCCAGGCTTACAAAATTCCCGCCTGGACCCGCCAGTATTCCGCCCGTGAGCGCAATGTCCGTTCCCGTCGTAAATGTTCCATCGCCCTTGCCAGTTAAGATCAGGACATCTCCATTCTGGTGCGGGGTGCCTGTGGACACGCTGACGACGGCCAAGTCCGGTGTTCTATCGCCGTTAAAGTCACCCACAGCGATAGCCTGAGCGCCCGGCTCCACGGTGTAGGAGCCGTGGGACGTGAAGGTTCCATCGCCATTTCCAAGAAGAATCAAAACATTGCCGTCCGGTTCGGAAGTCAGCCCTTCCACAGTGCCGTTCTCGTTCACTAATACGGCAAGATCGAGCTTTCCATCCCGGTTGAAGTCCGCTGTAACCAAAGAAAACGCTCCCAGAGGAGCCGGGATTACGAGCGGCGATTGAAAGGAACCGTCTCCCTTTCTCAGAAAGACTTGGACCGAACCCGACCCTGACACCACGTACTCGCTTTCCACGACTGCGAAATCGACGTTGCCATCGTGATTGAAATCTCCCGTTACGGCGTCCCACGGAATTGCGTTGCGGTCAGGGAAACTATAGGAGAAAACGGCGCCGAAGAAACCATCGCCAACACCCTGCAGAATATTGACATTCCCATAAATATCCGTCACGACCAGATCTGGAATCCCGTCATTGTTGAAATCGGCGGCGCGTAGCGCGGATAGATCAGTGTCCCCCTCCGGGAAGTCGGGGGCGGAACTCAGCGGTGGAGCGAAGAACGTTCCCCCCGCACGCCCGAACAACACCGTGATAGAACTGCCTGCCATGATCGAGGCATTGCCGTCCGCGATCACGATGTCCGTTAAGCCGTCTCCATTGAAATCCGTAAGAATCACCTGGCCGCTGGCCTCGGTTGCATAATTCCGGGGATTCGAAAATCCTCCTTTCCCGTCGCCCCATAAGATCGTCCCATTGTTCGCGACAAGATCCGGAAGTCCGTCTCCGTTAATGTCTCCGACCGCCAGCGACTGCAGACCCGCGGTCGAAACCACGGCGGTCACAGGCGGCGCGAAGGTCCCGTCGCCCGCGCCCGGCGCGATCTCAATGCCGGAATCGATAAACGCAAGATCCAACTTCCCATCGCCGTTGAAGTCGGCAAGCAATAGGGATGAAGGCGCTTGGAGCCCGGAAAGCGCTACCTTTTCCGGCTGAAACGTCCCGTCTCCGCTTCCGAGGAAAACGGATATCTTGCCCATTCGCCCTCCCGCGGTAAAGCTGGAGACAACGATGTCCGGTTTCCCATCCCCGTTCACATCTCCAATCGCGATCGATCCAGCCACTCTAGAACTGGAGATTCCATAGGAGGCAGGCGACTGAAAGTTGACGCCGCCATTACCGAGAAGCACCACAACCGCGGCGCCCTTATAGTCACCCAGCGTGTCCGGGATGACGATGTCGAGATTTCCATCCCCATTTACGTCTGCCAATATGACGCTACCGCCTGAAGGGGGGATGTTGTATTGGGCTTCTGAGATCAGGTTTAAGTTCCCATCGAATTCAGTTACGTCGAGCACAGGCGAGTTGCCGACGAATAGATAGTTACCTGACGCAGTCCGCGCCATCGTTTCAAAGTTGAGGCTGGCCAGCGGCGCGGCAGCCGGCGCCGGCGGACAGGCCGTCAATTGCTTCTCAAAATGAGGCGTCGTGCCGAGGACAGTATAGGGGGACGCGTTTGTCACTTCGTAGCCCGTGTAGGAGTTGTCCGGCTGCTTCAGCAAGACAATATGCGACGAAGATGTGGGCGTCAGGCTCTCCGAATAAGCGGCCTGAAAGCTGACCGCAGGACATCCCGGCTCCGCAGCCGCCCCGACGACCGCCAAGCCTGCCAGAAGGATGAAGAAACGAAAATCCACTGCGGAATAGCGCAGGCAATTTCCAACCCACGGAAATGCTGAGCCGATTCATCTCATTCCGTGTGCGACTGCAAGGCATTTGTGGCGCTATGACACAGATAGTGGCGATCAAAGCGCCAACCGCTACGCCTCTGAGGGGTGCGAAGTGACCCCTTGGACACTTCTCCTGCGCAATGCCGCCAGACGCAGGCGGAGTCGATCCATATACAGGTACACCACCGGCGTTGTGTATAACGTGAGCATCTGGCTAAAGGCCAGGCCGCCGACGATAGCGATGCCGAGCGGCCGCCGCAGTTCGGCTCCTTCGCCGTGCCCGAGCGCCAGAGGCAGACCGCCGAGCATCGCGGCCATGGTGGTCATCGTGATCGGCCGGAAGCGCAGCAGGCAGGCGTTGAAGATGGCCGTCTCCGGGGGCAAGCCCTCTCTGCGCTCCGCCTCGATCGCGATGTCGATCATCATGATCGCGTTCTTCTTAACAATTCCGATCAGCAGAATGATGCCGATGAGTGAGATCACGTTCAATTCGTAGTGTGCAATGAGCAGTGCAAGCAGCGCGCCCACGCCGGCCGACGGAAGCGTCGAAAGAATCGTGACGGGATGAATCAGGTCCTCATACAGGACGCCAAGCACGATGTAAACCGAGATGAGCGCGGCAAGAATTAAAATCGGCTCGTTCGCCAGCGACTCCTGGAAAGCCTGGGCTGTTCCCTGAAAACTGCCGGTGACATTCGACGGTAATCCGATCTCCCGCTCCGCATCCTCAATGACCGGCACGGCCTGACTCAACGAGACTTCCAGGGGGAGATTGAACGAAATGGTCACCGCGGGAAACTGCCCCTGGTGATTTACCGCGAGCGGCGTGTTGTCGGATACATAATGCGTAAACGCGCTCAGGGGAACCGGCACGTCGTTATTTCCGGGGACGTAAAGACACTGCAGAGCATCGGGATTCTGCCAGAAACGCGGTTCAACCTCCATTACCACAAAATATTGGTTTAGTTGCGTGTACATCACCGACACCTCCCGCTGTCCGAAGGCGTCGTAGAGCGTGTTGTCGATGACTTGAGGCGAAATGCCCAGCCGCGATGCCGTGGCGCGATCGATGACCAGAGAAGCCTCTAGTCCCTTGTCCTGCTGATCGGTATTCACATCCACTAGTTGCGGGAGCGTCCGCAGCTTCGACAGGACCAGCGGCGACCCAATGGTTGAGGTCCTGCACGTTGTCGCTCTGCAAAGTGTATTGATACTGGGCCGCGCTGCCGCGTCCTCCGATCCGCAGGTCCTGCACCGCTTGAAGGAAGAGGTTCGCGCCCGGAATGCGGTTCAGCTTTGGGCGCAGCCTCGCGATCACCGCGTCAGCGCTGATTTTCCGTTCCGCCAGCGGCTTGAGCATCACCTGCATTTGCGCTTTGTTATATCCGTTCCCGCCTCCGACATAGGCGTTCACTGCCGCTACGGCTGGGTCCGGCATCACCGCGTCCACAATTTGAGCGACTCGATCCCGCATCGCCTGAAACGAGCTCGCCTGGTCCGCCAGAATCTGTCCGCTCAGCCGGCCGGTGTCCTGCTGTGGGGAAAAGCCCTTCGGAATGACCACGTACAGGTAGGTTGTAAGCGCGATCGTCGAAAGAGTCACGAACAGAGTGAGCGGTTGATGTTCCAGTACCCAGGACAGGGATTTCTCGTACCCTTTTGCGATTGAATTGAAGCCGCGCTCGCTCAGTCCGTAAAGGAATCCATGCGTCTCGTCACAGGGGCGGCGCAGCAGGCGTGCGCACATCATGGGCGTGGTCGTCAGTGAAATTACCAACGAGATTAGAATCGCCACCGATAGCGTCATCGCAAACTCTCTGAACAGGCGTCCCACGATGCCGCCCATCAGCAGAATCGGAATGAATACGGCAATGAGCGAGATGCTGATCGAGAGTACGGTGAACCCGATTTCCCCGGCGCCGCAAATCGCCGCGGCCATCGGCGCCATGCCGTGCTCCATATGGCGCGTGATATTTTCGATCACGACAATCGCGTCATCCACCACGAATCCCGTCGCGATGGTCAACGCCATTAAAGAGAGATTGTCCACGCTATAGCCGAATAGATACAACACGCCGAACGTCGCCACCAGAGATGTGGGAACCACCACCGCCGGGATCAGCGTCGTACGCCCGCTACGCAGGAAAATGAAGACCACCATCACGACCAGCACCATGGAGATGCTCATCGTCTTTTGAACGTCCCGGACCGATGCGCGAATCGTCACCGTCCGGTCGCTGATCACGGCGACATCGACCGCGGCTGGAATCGAGGCCCGTAGCTGGGGCAGGACAGCGCGGACGCGGTTGACGGTGTCAATAATATTCGCTCCGGGCGTCCGGAATATATTAATGATGACCGCGCGCTTCGCGTTCGCAAATCCCGCGTTGCGAAGATCCGAGACGGAATCGGTCACGGTCGCGACGTCTGACAACACCACGGGAGCCCCTTTTTTGTAAGAGATGATCAGCGGCGCGTACTCGCTCGCCTTCATGAGCTGATCGGTCGTGTCCAGTTGCCACCTGCGGTTCTCGTTTTGGAGACCTCCTTTCGGCCGGTTTGCATTGGCGTTGGCGAGCACCGTGCGGATGTCTTCCAGACTGAGACCGAAATCGTTCAGGAGTGTCGGATTCACATCGACGCGAACCGCCGGCGCGGCGCCGCCACCGACGAAGACTTGTCCCACGCCTGGGATCTGCGAGATTTTCTGCTGCAAGATCGTCGACGCGGCGTCATACATCTCCCCGGGGGTCATCGTCGGCGAAGTAAGCCCCAATTGAAGAACCGGCGGGTCCGCCGGATTGATCTTGCGCCACGTGGGATTTTGAGGAAGATTCGCCGGCAATTGGCCGCGTGCCGCGTTGATCCCCGCCTGAACGTCGCGCGCCGCTCCGTCGATGTTCCGGCTGAGGTCGAACTGCAACGTTATACTGGTCGACCCCAGGGTGCTCGCGGAAGTCATCTTCATTCAACCCGGCAATTCTTCCGAACTGCCGCTCGAGCGGCGTCGCGACCGAGGAAGCCATCGTTTCCGGGCTCGCTCCCGGCAGGCCTGCGTTGACCGAAATCGACGAAAAATCCACCTGCGGGAGCGGAGCGAGCGGAAGGAAGTTATAAGCGACCGCACCCGACAAGCCCAACGCAACAGTCAGTAGCGTGGTCGCGACGGGCCTTTGAATGAAGGGTAGAGAGATACTCATGGGCGCTCGAAAGGGTCGCTTGATTCAACCTTATTACGGTGGCCAGCTTTGAACCATCGCAGCGATCCTGTATTTTTGAATGGCCAAAAGTGCAGGTAGCAGCCCTCAGGTGTCGGAGGGAAGCCGCTCGAAAAGGACCATCGGACCGCCGCCCGCAGTCGCGCGACATCGCTAAACTAAAGTCTCAGGAGCCTTCGCGAATCGGCATGCGGCGATGAGTGAGGATTGCGTACGGCAGGTCACAGACAAAATGAGCAACACGCCCGCGACCGCAAGCGATGCGCTGGCTGGTCTTTTGAAACGCGCCTTCGGATTCACCTCGTTCCGCCCCAACCAGGAAGCCGTATGCCGGGCAGCACTTGAAGGCAAAGATGTACTGCTCGTGATGCCGACTGGCTCCGGTAAATCTCTGTGCTACCAACTACCCGGGATCGCACGCGGCGGAACGACGCTGGTGATCAGTCCGCTGATCGCGCTGATGGAAGACCAGGTCGCCAAATTAAAAGAACTGGGCTTTGCTGTGGGCCGTATTCACTCGGGCCGGGACCGCGCAGCGTCCCGTCAGGCTTGTATCGAGTACCTCAACGGCAAGTTGCAATTTCTATTCATCGCGCCGGAACGTCTACGCGTGCCCGGCTTTCCGGAGATGCTGGCGAAACGCAAGCCTGCGCTGATTGCCATTGATGAGGCGCACTGCATCTCCCAATGGGGGCATGACTTCCGCCCGGATTACCGCATGTTCGGTCAATACCTGCCATCGTTGCGTCCGGCTCCGGTAATTGCCCTCACCGCTACCGCAACCCCGCTGGTCCAGGACGATATCAGCGAACAGTTGGGCCTCGCGGAATCGGAACGTTTCATTCACGGGTTTCGACGATCGAATATCGCGATTGAGGTGGTCGAAATCGGGCCGTCACAACGGGCTGAGCTTGCCTGTGAGTTGCTGCTCGATGCCGGGCGCAGGCCAGCCATCATCTACACGCCAACTCGAAAGCAGGCGGATTCTTTGGCCGCGGAACTTGGCCGTCAGGTTCGCACGGCGGCATATCATGCGGGCCTCGATGCTGAACATCGCAGGCGAGTCCAGGACGAATTCCTGGACGGCAAAATCGAGGTCATGGTCGCGACGATTGCCTTCGGCATGGGAATCGATAAGCCCGATATACGCACGGTAATCCACACCGCGTTGCCGGGGAGCCTGGAGGCCTACTATCAGGAGATCGGACGCGCGGGCCGCGACGGAAAGCCGAGCCGGGCGGTGCTGATGCATTCTTATGCCGATCGCCACACGCACGATTTTTTCTTCGAGCGTGATTATCCCAATGCCACGGTACTGGATGCGATTTTCAAACAGCTTCAATCCGATCCTCTTGACAAAGGGGCGCTTCAGCGACATCTGAGAATGAGTGGCGACCTGTTCGAGAAGGCTCTCGAAAAGCTGTGGATCCACGGGGGCGCGGTCATCGACTTCGCCGACAATATCCGCCGCGGCGAGCCCCATTGGCGCAAATCCTATATCGCCCACGGCGAACAGAAGCGGGCGCAGATCGACCAGGTGATCCGTTATGCCGAGAGCAACCAATGCCGAATGTCCACGTTGGTCCGCCACTTCGGCGATCTCGCCGACGGAGAGACACCCTGCGGGATCTGCGATTTCTGCGCTCCGGCGCAGTGTGCCGCGCAACAGTTCCGGACTGCCACGGATGCGGAACGTACGATGCTCTTCCGTGGCATCGCGGCTCTGCGAACAGGCGATGCGAAATCGACGGGCAAACTCCACAGCGAGTTGTGCCCTGGCGGCGAAATGAGCCGCGACGCGTTTGAGGAGGTGCTGGGAGCGATGGCGCGCGCGGGACTCGTGCGCCTCTCGGATGCCGCGTTCGAAAAGGACGGCAAGCAGATCCCGTATCGCAAGGTGAGCCTTACACGCGCGGGTCGATCTGCCAACGAGCAGACACCCATCGAGTTCATTATGAAAGTCGCGGCGCCGGCGGCCGCAAAGCGCAAAGCGAAGAAGCGGTCAGCCGTACCATCGGCCGTTCTCTCCGCACCGGATTCCCGGGTCGAAGCGGCCTTGCGCGAATGGCGCATGTCCGAGGCCCGACGGCTCCGGGTCCCTGCCTTTCGCATCTTTAGCGACAAAGCGCTAAATGCGATCGCCAGTCAACGCCCTCGAACGGCTCGGGAACTACTCGCGATTTCAGGCATCGGAATTGCCACCGTCGAGAAGTACGGTCCGCAGATATACGCCATCGCGAACGCTAACGACCGCTGATGAGCCGCTTACTTCGCTCCCGCCTGAATCCCCTGCTGGGTTTGTTCAATGGCCTGATTGACGAGCCCGATCGCTTTTTCGCGATGACCCGCCTTGTCGGGCACGGCGTTCTCTAGCGCCGTCTTCGCGTTGTTCAACGCTGTCAGCGCTCTTTGCATGTGGGGCTGCTGGCCTTCCGCCAGATTTGCAACGGCTAGACTGGCAGCGCCCGCAGTAAGTATATTCTTCGCGGCTCGACGCCGTGACACGAGTTGAGATTTCATGCTCCTCCTTGAATGATGAAACGTTATTAAGCTTACAATCAGGCCCAATCAACAAGCAAATGGGCTCACAGCGGGCGCCGGGTTAGACCTTTGATCGGTCCTGACCCTTCTCGTTCGGAGCCGTGCCAGCGGCGCGAATGTTCATAAATCTGTTCAGCGTGTCAAACCAGAACGGTGCTCCCAATGAAACAGCAACCGCGGTCAGAAACCAACCCAACAAATGCGCCGGCACAATCGCCCACAGCCACGGAAAGAATTCGGAGCTTAGAAGATTCATTCCCGGGAAGGAGCCGTCCGCTTTTGCATCCTTGATCTCCTGCGGCGCTTTATGGGCCGCGAGCGCCTCCAACGAATGAAACGTTCCGAAATCCGCGCTCCAGCCCGTTAGCTCGCCCAAATCCGCTTTTTCTTGCTGCGTGAGGACAGTGCCGCTGCTGCCGGCCGCCTCTTTCACAATCGTTGCGCGCAACGTCGGATCCACAAAAAGCTTACGCGCGACGGCTACACTGTCCGCGTTGGCGAAGATCGTGATTACGGCGGCAACCGCCACCGTGATGATCTGGCTCCTTCTCTTGTACCACCCGGAGACGCGGTCCATGGCATTCTCGAACCAGCCCTCGAGGTGCTGCTGAAAGGCCGTGAGCTGGTTATCCGCGTTGTGCAGCAAAAGCAGCAGGTTCTTCTTGATATCGCTATCGGGCAACGCCTCAATGGACGTTTTGAGGTGCGTGAGCGGGTCGACTGGCGGATTCTGCGGCGCAGTCTTGGCGCCGAGAATGTCAATGAGCGCCATGGAGAACGTCCGGGCCGAAACATAAGACGGGTCGCCGCCTTGCTTGGAGAGCGACTTGACCAGCGAATGGCCGTAGAACTCCGTAGCAAGGTCCCCGTTCAACAGTGCCTGGATGCCTGCTTTCAATACTTGAGACCGCATTTTGAAGCCCTGTGCAATCCATTCGTTGACCGTGGTGCACATCAATCCCAAAATCAGGTACACGAAAATCAGCCCCATTGCCACGTCAAGCACACTGGAATTGAACATAGTTGTTCCCCTTGTAAATTTGAGAATCCAGGTTATCGTAGCGCCCCGCAGGTGTAAAGGTCCGGTGCGGTACGTTTACGCTTTTTGCGGTAAGTTAAATAGGGCTGAATTATGCCGGCTATACAACTTTCCAACAACACAACACTCAACGTCACCGCGTCCTCGGCCGACGAAAATGCAACGCTCAACCGCTATTTGACCAACCCGCTTTCCTTCATCACTCCGGCCGTATTGAATGCGATCGGGAACCAGAAAGTGGGAGATCTTGATCCCACCGCCTTTCCGATCACGGCGAGCGCGACTGGAGCGGGCCAATTCGCGGTCGAAGGAACCTCACTCGGTATTAAAGTGGGCGAGTCAGCTTCCGTTGGTCTGCTCACCGGCGCGGACGCAAAGGATTTCTTTGACTCCGTCAGTTGGCCCCAAGATCCCACGGCCGCGAATCTTATCTCGTTCGGCTTGCAGGGAACGCTCAGTACCGGAGATACGGCCAACGTGAGCGACTTCACATTCGGCGTCACGAAGAACGCGACCGTTCAGTTGACCAGCTTTTATCCAGCGGCTGGAACCGACACCTTCGTGGACGCCGTCAAGCGCGCCATAGCGGCTCTCACGAGTCCCCACGATCTGAACGACCTCGAGAGTCTGCCCCCGAATACTGCCTGCCAGATCGATGCGTCCAGTTCTCTTCAGTTCACCGCAAGCGTGACCTATAGCATTCTGAATGATCCGTTGGCCACCAAATCGATTCCGAACCTGCCGGCGATCACGGTGAACGCCACGGCCGGGGCGACGCTCGAAGGTACGGCAACTCACACCGCGGACCACACGATAACCATCGCCAAGCTGGCGAACGGTTTGCTTCACCTGTCCGTGGATCTCACGAAAACCGACGATCTGGAAACGAGCCTCACTGTGTCGGCGGGGGTCACAGCGAATGTGGGCACTCAAGACGCGCTGGCTTCCTGCTGGATAAGATTAGTCCCAATTCCACCGAGGAGCTCAAAAAGATTCAGGCGGATATGCCGGCGGCCCAGGCTCAGCAGTTCAGCGCGGACATCAAGGCGGCAATCGACGCGGCGCTTTCCAGTTCGCTGCAAGCCTCGCTGAAGGCGGCTCTGGACGACAGCCAATCCACAAGCCGTCTTTTTCTTTTCGAGATCGATCTGACCGCTCTCGACGGGAACAGTTCGGCGGCGCTTCAATCCGCGCTGACCGGAAACTTCACCACGATCACGAGTCCCAACGCGAAGCTAGCCGGCATCCGCGAACTCGACTCCGCGCTTACGGTTACTTCGAAGATCACCCATGGCCTGACGCTGCACCTGCTGGGGATCTTCAACTGGGGAAGTACCAATGAATTCGTCCAACAGTCCAAGGTCGATTACACCAAAGATACGCATGAGATCGTGTTATCGGACGAGGTAATTAAAATCGTGGGCAACAACCTCGACTCCGAGAGACTGCGCGAGGTCGTGGTGAAGGGAACTACTCTGACCCTTCCCGCATCTGCCAACACTCCGGCGGCCTCAACGCCGATCCACATGGTTTTCTTCGATCGTCAAGCCGGCGCCAGCAAGTCAACGATGCGTCACTTCGTGAACGTGCTCGCTGCGATCGCCGCCGCCGACGCAGGAGCCGCAACCTCGCTGCTCAATCAGAATCTGAAAAACTACGGAACGTCGTCCCTTTCGCTCGGCCTTAAGCTGAATCCTCAACAGTGCAAGCAGGTTTTCTTGGATGCGGCGGGCCAGCCTTATGACTGGACAGCGTATCTCCGCTCTGTGTGTGCCGCGGAGGCAACCATTCTGGCCGATGACGCAGACAATGCAGATCGCCTGAAGTTGTATACCGCTGGGCAAGATTTCTGGAAACAACTGAAGGATGCTGGAGCGGCGCCGAATCAGACTCGGTTATTGACAGCTCAAGGCATTCGTCCAGCCGCTATTGTGGATGTCATAACCGTGATTTGGTGGTCATCCGCCATGGAAACCTACGCGAAAGCTCTCGCGGTCGGCGCGTCGCTTGTGGGACCTGGTAAAGCCGTCGTTAAGGATGGGACGCAAGGCTTCAACGAACCATGGCTGGTGCTCGCCACCTGGAATATGGTAAAGAAACCGGCTGTTGAAAGTCTTTTCACGTCATCCCTGCTCAAACGGGCGGCGGGAGCGCAGTTGGCAAGCTGAGCTTACTGTCCGGGGAGGAGGTACGGCAGCGGGTCCGGCAAGTCGCCACGCTCCTCGGCGAGCGAAATAAACCTCGCCGGATGCGCGAGGTCGCTGATGGCGGCAGCGCCGTCGTGCGCGACAATACCTGGGGTCACATCGGTCCACTTGTCGAAATCGGACGGGTGATCGAGGATGGCTCCAGTGTGATTGATGTACCTCTCTGCTCCGACGTGCCGGTAGTAGCGCTCCAGCAAGACCTCGGGTGGGATCTGCGTCACGATGTCCTGGCAATTGACGAACCGGAAAACATTCCTCGTTTTCTGGAGCACGGCCCTCACAAATCGGTCGTCGCCCACGCGCGGCGAGCCCACCGTATACAACGCGCAGGCCGAGCCTGGAAACCGTGTGACGGAAATCGTGGCGAGAGCGGCACCCATGCTGTGCCCGGTGAAGAAGACGGGTGCGCCGGGATGTGAGCTGAGGAATGCCGCCAGGGCTGGGGCGACCTCCGCATCCCAAACCTGGTCGAGGGCCCGGCTGAATCCGCGGTGCACGAGATAGCCGTCCCTCGACTCCGGCAATAGGTCCATGTCGGTCGCAAGCGTCCGTGGATCGTCCTTGTCGGTTCCCCGGAACGCAACAACTGCGAAGGGCGAAAGGCCGGATCGCCAGGCGATGAATCCCTTGGTGCTTTTGGCCGAGTCTGCTCCGATCTGTTTTGCATCGTCGAAGCGGGCTGCGGTGAGAGTCGCCTTTACGTCATCCCATGTTTTCCTCTTGACATAGGCGAGCAACGAAGCCTCGGCCAGCCACCAGGCATTCTTCCATGAGAAGTCCGGCGCGCCAGGTTCAAAGTCAAATCGATCGGAGTTCTCGAAGTAGCGGTAATTGGGGGGCGGATAGTACAAATTGGCCCAGGTATCGTCGGGTAAAGGCTTCTGCATAGTCCTCCAATTCGAGGTAATTATACTACCGTCTTGTGCTCGTCACACTTCCCGGACACAACGGAACCCGATGTTACCGCCCGAGTCGTCAGGACGGTACCAGTAGCGGACGGCCGCGCGGAGATACACCGAAAAGTTGAGCCACGAACCGCCCCGCAGTACTTTTCCCTCTCCGGATTCGACTCCCTTGGGGTTCTCTCGCGGAGAATGCTCATAGTAGCGTGCGCCGTACCAATCGGAAACCCATTCCCACACGTTTCCCGCAAGATCAGCGATATTCTCCGGCGCGGGTGTGGACCCCCGCGGAAACAGCCCAACGGGGCTCGCAGAGCCGATCTTCGCTTTATCGTAATTTGCCAGTTCCCGACTCGGCGGATCATTTCCCCACGCGTACCGGCGACCTTCGGCGCCCCTCGCGGCGCGTTCCCATTCGGCCTCGGTGGGCAGGCGGACGCCAGCCCACCGGCAGTTGGCCGCCGCGTCAAACCAAGTGACCCTGACTACGGGCCTGTTGGGATGCACGCTCTGTTCCTCCCAGTCGTGCGGGGCTTGGTGCTCAGTGTCTTCCAGAAACAACCCGTACTCGTAAACTGTCACGGGGTACCGCCCGATAAGAAACGCATCCAGGTGTACTTCACCTGGGGACTCATCTTCGTCCGCGCCTTCGCCCATTACGAACGTCCCGCCTGGAACTGGTACCCAGTAGTCCTTATCCTTCGGGAACTGCAAGCGCGGATCTCCAGCCTGGCCCAGCGCCTCCGCCGCGGACAGCCCATCTTGCAGGTCGATCCCGCGCGACTTTTCCCGGTCGAAGATCCCCAGCACCTCCTGGCGCATCTGCTCGTAGCGCAGGTCCGTTAAATTGTAGGAATACGGCCGCAAGTCGCGTAACATCGCGCCTATGAGCCCGGCGCAGCGGGCCTTTTTAGCCAGAGTCGCCCCTTGGCCTACGCGCTGGAGCATTGCCCCGAAAAGCCCGTCCACTCTGTCGGCTCCCTGACCGATCAGAGTTCCTCCAAGCAACAACATCACC